>NZ_CASQFS010000003.1:0-169205 GCF_949428155.1 Alistipes sp. UBA6068
ACGGAAAGAGTAAGGCTGGCGGAACTTATGTGTGGGTATGTGTAAACGAGGGATTAGAGGGTTCAATACCAAGCATAAAGTAAAGTCTATGTCTTGACTAAAAAGGCATAGCAACAACAAGATGTATCTCTTTGTCAACTTGGCAGAGAAACTGCCAAACAAAGATAAAGATACGCCAGTAAACTAAATGTTTGCCGGCGTATCCTTGCGTTCTCTGACAAAATGGCAGAAAAACCCGGATGGAATAGAATTTGTGTGTCCGTGCCATAACTTGGAGACTTTGCGCTTTCAAATCCAGAGTCACCAAGGAAATTCATTGTTTCACTATTAACGCCTGCCAAAGGACGGGCATAAAACAAAAGCATTATGGACGATAAAATCGTGTCAGGACACTATGTCTATTGCACATTTATCACCAAAAATGGAATTCGAATCTACCCCAAGAGGGGGAAGAAATTCAGATTCTGGGTTTCCGATTAACAAATCCGTTTTAGGTGAAAGCGTTACTCTGTGAAGTAGCGTCTAATGTATTCCTTCCATCTTGTTATTTACATAACTCGTACCATTTCACACCTGTCAATTGCACTTGACAGGTGTTTTCTTGTTAAAGAACGCGCAAAGGTAAGAATATATTATGAAATACAATAATGTTTGAGGGCGAATTATTCCTATAGTCTGAACTGAGTATATAGAGTAGAAATTTTTGGATATAATACCAAATTCATAAGACTCTTGCTTCGACGATTCGAGGAATCAAAGTATGGACTTTGAATAGGATTCGTTGCTCGAATTTCTTGCAACAGCATTTAGAAATCCGAATGCTGCCGCCTATCGGAAAGTCTATTGTAACATGTTGCCCATGAATCGGACATGACAAAGATTCCAAACTCTTGAATCTTTGCTGCTCCGAAACACTGTAACCCATGCCTCCATTTGATAGGAGGATATACTCTTAACTAAGTTGGTACATCAAAGTATATAGAAGGGAAAAGAAAAAGGAAGTTCGGTGGGCGAAGAGAGAAAAAGTTGCGCGGAAAAGAGAGAAATGCCGCGTCTGAACCGGGCGCAGTTCCTCTCGACGCTCGATCCGGCGTGGCGGGAACCGATGACCGTATGGCTGGAGTACAAGCGCACCCGTCGCGAGAGTTATCGCAGCGAGTCGGGAGCGAGGAAATGTTTGTCGCTGCTGCGCAATCTCTCGGGCGGGGATCCGGCGATTGCCGCCGCCATCATCGACCGAAGCATCGCCAACAATTGGGCCGGACTGTTTCCGTTGCCGTCGGTACAGCCGGCACGGGGACAGCATCCCGGGCAGATCATCCATCCTGCGACCGATGAGCGTACCCGGCGGTTGTTGGAAAAGCTCGACCGCAAATGAAAAGTGGAACAATGACCTCTTTGCGCAAATACCGACGAACCTATTTTCACACGACAAAAACGAAACACCACATGAACCGCATCGCATCGCTTATCGATCGTATGGTCGCAGACAAACGCCTCGTCGTCCGCTCGCCGCACGACCTCTCGTGGGGCGACAGGGACTATTGCGAGGGGCTGTTCTGCGAAATCTTCCGGCGGGTCGATACTTCGATCGTGCGCTACCGCCAACTGCCCGAGTATGCCGGGATCATCGACTGGATGACCTCGACCGAAGGGCGCGGACTGTTGCTCTACGGAGATTGCGGACGCGGCAAGAGCGTTATCCTCACGGGCGTCGTTCCCGTATTGCTGGCGATGAAAGAGCGGATGACGGTCGCCATTCACGCCGACGAACTCTCCAAGCCTTACGACCTCGCCCTGCGGACGGCCGGATACGATGCGCATACGACGAACCTCGACTACCTGACCCGCACAGCTTATCCCATTATCGATGAGTTGGGCGTCGAGCCGCTCGTGAACGACTACGGCGAGAAGTACGAGGGTTTCAACCGCGTCATCAACGCTGCCGAACGCTATTTGCGGCCGTTGTTCATTTCGACGAACCTTACCCGCGAACAGCTGCTTCGCCGCTATGGAGAGCGGACTTTCGACCGGCTGACACGCCTGTGCCGTCCGGTGAAGTTCGAGGGCGAGAGCTTGCGTTGAACAACTTCTGAAAAAACAGAACACGATATGAAACTGCAACGAATCATTCATCATTTGGAAGATGGCCGCCGTAAATATGTAACCCATAACGGCGAGATGGAGAAGTGGACGGAGGTCGAGGTCGAAAACCTCCGTCGCAATATGAAACGATACGGCCCGGCGGCTTATACGGCCGACTTCGCCAAGTACGACATTTCGGTCCGTGAACTCCGCGAACGCTATCCCGATGCGAAGGTCATCCGCATCGTCGACTTCGAGACCGAGGATCACGACCTGCCGTTGAACCCCGAAATCATCTTCTGACGATGCCGAAGCTCAAGAAAACCGTCCGCCGTCCGTGGCTGCCGGAACATAAACCGCAGTCGGGACGCCGCCACGCCAACACGGAGTTTTACCGATCCGCTGCGTGGCGGAAACTGCGCCTCGTCAAACTGGAGCAGCAACCGCTGTGCGAGGAGTGCCTGAAACACGACCGGCATACTCCGACGCAGATGGTCGACCACATCGTCCCGATCAACCGGGGCGGGGCGCCGCTCGACTTGCAGAACCTGCAATCCCTCTGCAACTCCTGCCACAACCGCAAGAGTGCTCGGGAGCGAAGATAACACGATGTCGAACCTCTAAAACGAATGCCTATGATGTAAAGCGAGCAGGCGGTACGAAGACCTTGACTTGATATGTAAATCGAATATGGGAGAGATTGGCTGTTGGAAAAAATCGCTTCGTACCGCCTGCATTTTTATCAAAACCTCGACGACTATGCGAACGACCCTTAACCTGAATGAAATCATCTCCGAATGGATTTCGGAGTGCGACATACTCCCTGCCACCAAACAGGATTACCGGCGCAAGATCGCGCTGTGGTTCCGGTGGCTGTCGGCGCACGATGTCGATACCCGTTCTCCGGAGCGTCGGCACGTCTTGGAGTACAAACAGCAGCTGCAAGCCAAAGGCAAGAGCGTCTATACCGTGAACAGCCTCGTTACGATCCTCAAACTGTTTTACGGCTTCTGCGAGCGACAAGGTTACTACGACAATATCGCTGCCGGGATTCGCAGCAGCAAACGCCACACGGAGTACAGCAAATTACCGCTGACGGCGGAGCAGGCATTCCGGCTGTTGGACAGCATCGATACTTCGACAGTCATCGGACGCCGCGACCGACTGATGATTTCGTTGATGCTTTTCAACGGGCTTCGCACCTGCGAGGTGGAGCGTATCGATATCGGCGACTTCGCCGAACGCGAGGGGCAGCCGATCCTCCGCATCCAGCGCAAGGGACGCACGGACAAGAACGAGATCGTCGTGCTGCATCCCGACACGGTCGCGTGGCTGGAGGAGTATATCGCCGATCGGGATTTCGACGAGCATACTCCGTTGTTCGTCTCCCACAAGACGCGATGCGACAACCGGCTCGTGCGGCAGACGATCGGACGGATCATCAAACAACGCCTCGCCCGCATCGGCATCTCGCATCCGAAGATTTCGGCGCACTCGCTGCGGCACACGTTCGGAGCACTGATGGTCGAACAGGGCATAGACATCGAGACGATCAAGGATATGATGGGACACTCCGATACGAAAACTACGCGCATCTATATCGAGATGGCGCAGCAGCGACGGCTGCTCCATCACTCGCCGTCGATGACCATAGGCGATGCGATATTGAACAGCGGCGGCAAACCGCAATGATGATCGAAGTACAGTGAATTAATGAATTACGCTATATGTTTAACGGATAAAACGTTGCGATTTTCCGTAACTCGCTGAAACCCGACAGTGGGTATCAAAGAGTTGCGTGATCGAGGTACGCTCCCGACCGAAGACGGGGAGGGGTCGAAAATCCTTCGGACCCTGCGAAAACCAATCGCGCCCCAAGTCTTCTGTACGCGCGTGCAGAATTGGAGGAAACGGGAAATCCGTATTGCGGAGAATAAAATGCTCTTTGAAATATCGAACGGAATCAATACTCGATTTTGAAATAGTCGAGTACGGCTTTGTAGTTGTCTTGCGCCGTCAGACAGGTGTCTGTCAGATACTCCCGCACTTCCGGCCAGCGTTGCAAACCGCGATAATAAAACATCTTCAAATCGTCCGTGATGATGAACGGCACGATGCAGTTTGCCAAGCACTCCTTGAACATCACGAGCCGCCCGACACGTCCGTTGCCGTCCTGAAACGGATGGATCGCCTCGAACCGCTGGTGCAGGTCGAGAATGTCGGCCAACGATTTTTGCCGCTTGGCATTGTATTCGGCAAGGAGCGCTTTCATCTCCCGGCCGACGTGTTCGGGTGCGGTCGTTTCTTGTCCGCCTACTTCGTTGGGCAGGCGTTTGTAGGCGCCGACGGCAAACCACTCCTTACGGCTGTCGGAGGTGCCCGATTTGAGTAGGGCGTGCAGTTCCTTGATAAGCGATTCGGTCAGTCGCTCCTCGGCACGGTCGATAACGAGGTCGATGCAGCGGAAGTGGTTCGTCGTTTCGATAATGTCGTCTACACGGATACTTTCGCCCTTGATGCCGACGGTGTTCGTCTCGAAGATATAACGCGTCTGGTCGTGCGTCAGTCGGCTGCCCTCGATGTGGTTGGAGTTGTAGGTCAGATCGATCTGCGTCTTGTGGTAAATGCCGCCTTTGAGCTGCATGGCCTTTTGCTCGCGCAGTGCGATGAGCAGCGGCGACAGTTTCGAGCGGCAACGTTTGCGCGCGGGCAAAGCGGCATCGGCGGGAATGTTCCATGTCTTTCCCGTAAGAAATGCACCCTCGATTTTCTCTGCGGCGCAATAGTTACGCGCCGTGCGCTCCGAAATGCCGTATTTCTCGGCGAATGCCACTACTGAAATATACTCCATAAACTCCGTCTATCGGCAAGTATGATTCCGATTTCGATGCCAAAGATAGCGATATTTGCCGGTATCGGCAAATTATAAATAGAATTTCTATTGGATAATGAAATATTGAAATGGCGAAAGGACGCAAGAAACTACCTGATGTATTGAAATCCTTACGGGGTACGGACCAGCCGTGCCGGATGACCGGCGGAGCTGTTTCCGCCGGAACCGCCGTTGCGACATTGCCGCGCTCCGGATTGAAAGGTACGGCGAAGAAGGTGTTCGAGGTCGTGGCGACGGAGTTGATCCACAAATGCCTGTTAGATGTCGTCGGTGTGGATCTGGTTGTTGCCTATGCTCGCGAAATGGGGCTGTACCACGATATGATGCGCGAAACCGAAAAAGAGGGATACACCATCGAAGTGATGACAAAACACGGTACGGCGACGGTCGTCAACCCCAAGCGCAAGATTGCGGAATCGGCGCTCGCCAATGCTAAGGCGCTGGCTGCCGCGTTCGGGTTGACGCCTGCCAGTCGCAATCGTGTGGCGGCTTTGCTTTCGGATAATACGCCGAAAGACGATTTTGCCGAGTTCGAGGAGATAAAGTAGATTATCGCAATATGGCTGCTGTCAAGAAATATCCCGCCGAACTTTATGCCGAGCAGGTACGCTCCGGCGGGATTTTCGCCTGCGAATATGTCCGCCTCGCCGTCGAGCGTTACTACGCCGACCTCGACCGTGCGCTCGACAAAGGTCGGTATTTCGATAAGAAAGCCGCAATGCGCGCTATCCATTTTATCGAAAAGCTCAAACACACCAAAGGCGAATGGGCGGGACAGCGATTCCGACTGGAGCCGTGGCAGCAGTTCGTATTGTGGAACATCTTCGGGTGGAAGAATGCCGACGGCACGCGCCGCTTCCGATACGCTTATATCGAAATCGCACGCAAGAACGGCAAAACCGCACTGTCTGCCGGCATCGGGCTGTATATGCTTTTCGCCGACGGCGAGAGCCGCCCGGAGGTTTATTCGGCCGCGACGGTCAAGGATCAGGCGAAGATATGCTTTTCGGATGCTGTGGAAATCGTCAAGGCGACCGACCTGAAAAACTACCTTACGCCATACCGAAATTCGATCGTCTATGAACTCAAAGGCGGTACGATGAAGCCTTTGTCATCGGATTACGGCACGCACGACGGTCTGAACCCGAGTTGCGGCATCATCGACGAGTTCCACGCCCACAAGGACAGCGGAATGTTCGACGTCATCAAGTCGGCTTTCGGCGCACGGCGACAACCGCTGATGTTCGTCATCACGACGGCCGGTTTCAACAAGTCGGGGGCCTGCTATGCCTATCGGGAGAACGTCATCAAAGTGCTGCGCGGTGTGAACGAGGACGATTCGTTGTTCGGGATCATCTACACGCTCGACGATAAATCGGAGCGGGACGACCCGAAGATGTGGATCAAGGCCAATCCCAACCTCGGCGTGAGTTTGAGTGCCGACTACCTCGCCGACCAAGTCAAGGATGCCAAGAACCGTCCCGAAGCCGTCCGCAACGTGATGACGAAGAACGTCGATCTGTGGGTCGATGCCGAACGGACGTGGATACTCGATGACGCTTGGCAAAAGTGCATCGGCACGACTGCTCCCGCCGATTTGAAAGGCTGCGCCTGCTGGGGCGGGTTGGACCTCTCGAACGTATCGGACATTACGGCCTATGTGCTGCTTTTCCACGAGAACGACCGTTTCCAGTTGCTGCCGCACTTTTGGATTCCAGAAGAGAAGATGCTGGAGAAGATCCGCAAAGAGAATATCAACTACGACAAGTGGGTGGCGGAGGGCTATGTAACCGTTACGCCGGGCAATGTCATCGACTACGACTTCGTCAAGGCGGATATCCTGCGTATCGTGGCTGATTACGATCTGCGGACATCGGCTTACGACCGCTGGAACTCTTCGCAGACGATCATCGACTTGCAGAACGAGGGGATGGAGTGCAACCCCTTCGGACAGGGCTACGGCTCGATGTCGGCGCCGACCAAGGAGTTCGAGAAACTGGTGCTGACCGGGAAGATCGAACACTTCGGCAATCCGGTCCTGCGGTGGATGCTCGCATCGACGGTCGTCAAGACCGATCCTGCGGGCAACATCAAACCTGACAAGGAGAAATCGATGCAGAAGATCGACGGCATCGTCGCGGCGATTATGGCACTCGGCGAATGGATGACCGCACAGGCCAACGACGAGCGCAATCCGTATGAAAACAGAGGATTATTGACCTTATAACACGATACGATTATGAGCAGCAGAAAAATGAACATTTGCGATGAGCGAGAGCAGAGACGGCTCGCAGACTATGCCGAGCGTAGCAAATGTGCATCGAAGATGAACCGAAAACAATACAAGCGTTATCACTCGCCGGTCATCGCCGCCGAGCGCGAGAAAGTCGAAGCGGAACTGTCGGCGATGAATCCGCTCGAACCCGAAGTGCGGCATTTCCTCTCGTTCGAGGGCTTCGCGGAACTCTACCTCCGTATGCGCGACCTCTATCCGACGCAGTTGGAGGCTTACGAGCGGTTGGAGGATTTCTACATCACTATCACCGGCAAACGCAGGTACTCCGAATTCAGTTCATTCAGGAGGGTGTTGAGTAGAATGAGAAAAAACTTCTAATTAATATCGAGTAATTTTAAATTTACTATATTTGTAATGATAAATATAAAGACTCGAATAATTATGAGTAGGCTGAACATAATTGGAATTGTTAAAGGCATTAGAAGTAAAACGAATGTTTATACACCTATTATCGAGGCTGTTGTCAATGCGATTGATTCAATTTATGAATCAGGTCGCAAAGATGGAGAAATAACTATCCTCATCAAACGAGAAGCAGAATTCTCTTTTGGAGATGGTAATTTACCGGCTGTGCAAAGTATAGAAGTTATTGATAATGGGGTCGGATTTACTCAAAAAAACAGAGATTCATTTGATACTTTTTATAGTGATATGAAGATCGCTCGAGGCGGAAAAGGATTCGGGCGTTTTATGTTCTTAAAATACTTTGGGGATACATCGGTTAGTAGTATATACAAAACAGAAGGAGGAGAATTCAGATTACGTCAATTCCAATTTGGAAAACAATTTGATATAGTCGTTAATGAAACGGATGTTCATTCTGAGAAGTCAGATACAGAAACTCATATATATCTGAATAATATCATTGATAATAAATACATTGATAAAGGGCTGGAAACTATTGCTCGAAAACTATTAGAACGGCTTTTAATATTCTTTATTGACGATTCGGCTCCTTGCCCAATTATTAAGGTGGTAGATGCTTCGGATACTGGTGCTCCTATCATTTTGAATCATTATATTAGTCAAGATGATAGCGATATAAAATTATTGGACACCAAACCATATGAAATCAGTTCTCCACTATCATTGGAGTCAAGTCATTTTATTGCAAAAATATTCAAGGTATTTTATGCACAAAATCAAAAGAGCAAAATTTGTTTAACAGGGCATAGTAGAGAAGTGACAGAGACTACTTTACAAAATTATATTCCCGAATTTGAAGATGATTTTTTTGAAGAAGAACAACGAGGGAAAGAAACCATCAGGAAAAATTATATTGTTAAAGTTTATGTAGTAGGTTCATATCTTAATGATAATGTTTCTATTGAACGGGAAACTTTTAATTTCGATAAAGATAAGTATAGTGATTTATATCCATATTCTCAAACTGATATTGAAAAAGGGGCTGCTGATAAGGTCCGCGAACTTTTTAATAATGAGGTAAAAGTCCGGGAAGGGAAAAAAGTTTCTCGAATTACAGAATATATCACATCTTCGGCTCCATGGCACAGATCATATATGGAAGACCTGCCGCTTGATAAAATTCCATATCATGCTACAGAGGAGCAAATAGAATTAGCTTTTCAGAAAGTTAAGTTTAAAAAAGAGCAAGAAGCTCGTATTGAATTAAAAAGTATATTGAATGAAGAGCAATCAGAAGAATCTTCTTTTGATACTGATTTACGTGGATTGATTTCAAAAGTAACAGAAGCCGGTAAAAATGATCTTGCTCATTATGTGTGTAATCGCCGTATTGTATTAAAGTTATTACAACAACTTTTGAAACGACGAGATGATGGGAAAGCGGAATTAGAGAAAGAATTGCATAATTTGATATTTCCTATGGGTGGAGACTCTAATACGACTGACTATACTGAACATAATTTATGGTTATTGGATGAACGTCTCGTTTTTTCTGAATACATTGCGTCAGATAAAAAAATATCTGCAAAAGTTGCTCCGACAGAACCGGATATTGTTATTTTTGACAAAAAACGATCATTTCGCAATGGAGATAACGAATTTAGCAATCCATTAACAGTTTTTGAATTTAAGAGGCCCAAACGAACTGCTTACACGGCAGATGAAGATCCAATTATACAAGTAGGTAACTATATTAATGAGATTCGTGCTGGAAAATATGAAACTCCGGAAGGTGTTGAGAAAGTAAAAGTGAATGATTGTACGCCAGTTTATGGCTATATTGTTTGCGATCCTTGTGATAAAATAACACAATTTGCCAGAAATCATCAATTGACACCCAGCCCAGATCAAGAAGGGTATTATGGTTTTCATTCGGGATTTAAGATCTACTTTGAGATTTTAAGTTATAAACGGCTGCTATCGAATGCAGATTTAAGAAATAAGATATTTTTTAGGAAATTAAATATCGATTAACGGACATTGTCTTATCCATATCTCGAACCGCTTCGCTATGTTTGCCTCGGATAAAGGCAAGTGATAGTGAAGTGGTTTCCTTTTTTGCACAGGGGCGAGCGACGCGATATTTCATCGGTCGAGTTCGAGGCGGCGGTGAATAAAGTCATTACCGCCGACACGGTCGCCGATGCCACGCACCAGCCGTATATCACCGAGGAGGGCGCATTGAACCTCACGGCGGTTTGGGCTTGCGTGCGAATCCTCTCCGAAACGGTCGGAACGCTCCCGCTGCACCTCTATCGCCGTACTGCTCGCGGTCGTGAGCGGCAGTACGACCACCTCTGCCACCGACTCGTGCTGGCTCCCAACTCCTATTCCACTCGTTTCGACCTGATGCACCATCTGATGGTCTCATGCACTCTGTGGGGCAACGGCTATGTCCGCATCTTTCGGGACAAACGCTACCGTCCCGTTCGACTGAAATTCATCCATCCTGCCCGTATCGAGCCGCTCCTTACCGATAACGACGAACTCTTCTATCGATCGGACACGGGCGAACTGCTCCCGAACGAGGACGTCATCCACCTGCACGGGCTTTCGACCAACGGCTACAAGGGCAAAAGCCCGATCGCCGTCCATCGCGATAACCTCGCACTCTCCGTCTCGGCGCAACTCTACGGCAAACGCTTTTTCGATCAGGGCGGCAATATGTCGGGCGTCTTCAAATATCCCTCGACGCTCAAACCCGAAGCCTACCAGCGTCTCAAGAAAGACCTCATTGCCCAATCGGTCGGTTTGCACAACGCCCACGTCCCGCTGCTGTTGGAGGGCGGTATGACTTACGAACGCATCTCCATTCCTCCCGAAGATGCGCAGTTCATCGCCACGCGCAAGTTCCAAAAGACCGAAATCGCCACCATCTACGGCATTCCGCCCCATATGATCGCCGACCTGGAACGTGCCACGAACAACAACATCGAGCATCAGGGTATGGAGTTCGTGCAGTATTGCCTGATGCCGTACCTCGTCCGCATTGAGGAGGAGTTCAACCGCAAACTGCTCCGCGAGGACGAGTTCGGGGAGTATTACTTCCTCTTCGGCCTGAATGGACTGCTGCGCGGCGATGCCAAGACCCGCTCGGAATACTACAAGAATATGAATATCGTTGGTGCGATGTCTGCCAACGAAATCCGCTCTCTCGAAGATATGAACTCCTACGATGGCGGCGACGAATATTTCGTACAAATGAACATGCAGCCGGTAACGACTGCCGTAAAACTTAAAACGAATGGCACTGAATAATGAAATAGAGATCCGGAGCCTTGTCGGCGATCTGCATATCGAGAGCCGCGAGGAGGGGACCGTCAGCCGGACGATCGTCGGCTATGCCGCGAAGTTCGAGAGTTGGAGCGACCCTATTATGGGGTGGTTCCGGGAGAAGATCGCTCGGGGCGCGTTCGATGGATGCGATCTGTCGGACGTCATCATGTGTTTCAACCATAACACCGATTCGATTCTCGCCCGCACAACGAGCGGTACGCTGCGATTGGAGGTAGACGATGTAGGTCTGCGCTTCGCATTCGAGGCTCCGAATACGACCTTGGGGAGCGATATGCTGGAACTGGTACGCCGAGGCGACGTCTCGAAATGTTCGTTCCGCTTCGGCGTCGAGCAGGACGAGTGGCAGTATGCCGACGAGCAGAACGGTCTCGCGATGGACGAGCGGACGATACTCCGGTTTTCGCGTGTGGTGGATGTGTCGCTCGTGGTATTTCCTGCCTATCCCGAAACCGAAGCCTCGGTGCGGCATCTCGAAGAACGAAAAGCCGAGTATCTGCGCGAACACGCCCCGCAGCCGGAACGAAGTGACCGAGCTGTCACCGAAAGCCGGGCGAGAAAGCGACTGGTTGAGAGTTTACGGATCAAGCAGTAACAAAAAATGGATGCAATTTTCATTGTATCCACTCAATTTTGTTTCAATAACCCTTTGATGTATTCTTCGATTTCGACCGCTGAAATTATTGTGTTTGCCAACGCATGAAATCGAGATCTTCGCTCTTACGGTGGTCGAGTTGGATAGCCAATGCCGTACCGCCGACAAGCGCCCATTCTTCGATGCACTCGAGTCGGGATACTCGTTCGATAATCGCTTCGGTATGTTCGGCTATACCTCTCATGCGGTTAATTTTGAAAGGTGGCGCGTCATCATCGCTTTCAGATAGCGATCCGGATAACGAATGCCGAAATAATACCAAGCGAAAAAACGATTGAGCGAATAATAGTAATCGCCCTGCACGACCATCGTCCGGCGCCAGACATCTTTGATTTTCTTTGCCGGGAAAAGCCGGAACAGCAAATCGATATCGTCCAAATCGAGTTTTTCGAGAGCGGCTTCTATCAGTTGATCGTCGGACATATTTTTCCGAACGGACCTCTTATCATACGACCAGAACCCGCCTGCGACCATCAATTTATCAACGATATGCTCCCGAATATTCATACTGCAAAGATAATACTTTCTTATTTCAGAATGCTGTATTATTCCTAATTATTATCGGCAAATCATGTTCCGAAATGAAAAAATAACACTTCAGCAACGACGCGTGAACTTGCATATCGGATAATCGGAGCATCCGTAAAATCGGCCGTATGTCCCTTTTCTCTCGACCAACCGGCCGCCGCATCGCGGACAAAGACCAGAGGCAAGTGCATGTTCATAGTGGGCCGCTGTTTGCCGAACCCGTTTTACATGTTCACGGTTACGACCAGCAGTCGTAACATTCGCCTGTTGCAGGGTGGCTGCAATGCGCTGTACCTGCTCATCGTCGATAACTTCCGTTCGATACTGCTTGATCGTCGGGACCAACTCTCCCCAATAGATAACGTGTGCACTTTCAACGGTTACGTTCATAGAGGCTTTCCCGGAAAAGGCGACGATCGAAATAATCGGATATCGGCCGCCGTCCGACAAAGTTTGCCGTACAGCACGGATATGCGCCTGATTCTGCCTCACTGGATTGGCAAGTGCATATTTATAACCATAGAGATTCTGTGTCCACTTTTCGCTGTTTTCGTGTCCGAATATCCAGCCTTTGTAGTTCTTCGTTTCGATGACGAATATTCCATACTTGGACACCACGATATGGTCTATCTGCGACGTTCCTCGGTTTGTTTTCAAGATCACGTCGTCAAGAATACGATAGTCATCGGACAAAAGCGTATTGAGCCTTGCCGATACGATCCGTTCGCCCATACGACCTTTTATCTTCGGTCGAAACACTCGAAGCGTAATTGTAAGAGCGATTACTATTATCCCGATAAATATTCCTGACATAGATTTGTTTTGAATGCCGGTACAAAATTAATCGTTTTATCGAATCGGTCGGTCAACTGCGACAAAGTTTCCTTTTAGAGGCTGTTCGATGGATTAAGTTTGCTTCCGAACGAACCAATAACGAGATTTATGAGCAAACTGAAAACCCTTAAAGAGAGCCGCGCTGCCGTGTTCGCAAAGATCGACGAGTTGCGTACCGCGACCGACGGGCGCGAGATGACCTCCGAGGAGCAGGAGCGGTGGAATACGTTGCTTGCGGAGTACGAGCAGGCCGATCGCGCCGTCGAGGCTGAGGAGCGCTACGTCGATATCGAGCGCCGGCAGGCCGAGCTGCAGTATGCCCGACAGACTTCCGGCGAGCAGCTCGACGAGCGCCGTGCCGAGGAATACCGCACTGCTTTCCGCGACTACCTGCTGCGCGGGGCTGCAGATATTTCGCCCGAACACCGGACACTCTTCGAGCAGCGCGCCGGCATCACGGGTTTGTCGGGCGGCGTGGTCGTTCCTTCGTCGCTCGCCGACAGTATCGAGGTCGCGCTGAAAGCCTACGGCGGGATGTTCGAGGCGGGTTCCATCCTCACCACGAGCAAGGGTGGCGATCTGATTATGCCGACGGCGAACAATACCGATGCGAAAGCTACGGTCGTGGCCGAATACCAGCAGTCCGCCAAATCCGCACCATCGTTCGGCTCCGAAACGCTCAAAGCCTATACCTACCGCACGCCTATCGTCCCCGTGTCATTGGAATTGTTGCAGGATTCGGCATTCGACCTCGAAGCGCTGCTCTCGGGGCTGTTGGCCGAGTCGTTCGGACGCGGTATCAACTACGACCTCACGCGCGGCGACGGCAAGGGCAAACCCAAGGGCATCGTCGAGTGGGCTACGGCATCGGATGCTCAACCGGCCGCTGCCGCCATTACGTTGGATAATATCATCGACCTCGTGAAAGGCGTGGATTCTTCCTATGCCCGGCACGGGCGGTTCATGTTCAACCGCAATACGCTCTACTCGCTCGTCAAGATCAAGGATACGACAGGACGCTACATCTGGCAGGAGGGTGCGAAGGACGGCACGCCGCCGACGTTGTTCGGTAAACCTTATATCCTGAACGACGACCTCGACGATGCCGCATCGGGTAAGACCTCGGTGCTGTTCGGAGACTTTTCGAAGTTCAAGATCCGTATGGTCAAGTCGTTTCGCGTGATCCGCCTGAACGAGCTGTTGGCCGAGTATCTTTCGATCGGCCTGTTCGGCTTCGCCCGCGTGGATGGCATCCTGTTGGATGCCGGTACGCACCCCGTCCACAAGTTGGTGCATAAATCGGCGTAAGGTATGACGGTAATCGAGATGCGGGAGCCGCCGATCGCGTTGGAACTCGCCAAGCAGCACCTGCGGGTAGGCAGCGCCACCCATGACGATACTTTGATCGCTGCGAAACTCGATATGGCCGTTGCCGCGGCGGAGGATATGACAGGACGGACCATTCGGGAGAAGAGGGTACGGTTCGACGTATCGATCCCCTCCGACGCTCCCATCGTCCGCTTGCCCGTCCCTACGATGCGCATCGAGCGGTTCTCCGTCTCTCGAATCATCGTTTCCGAATCCGATTATACGCTCATGGAGGATGACTACGCCCCGATGCTGATTGCCGAGCCGCAGTACGGCGGACAGACTGCAACGGTTACAGCCGTCGTCGGCTACGATAAGGAGAGCATTCCTCCGGCAATCGAGGCGGCTATTCTGCTGATCTTGGGCACGCTCTACGACAACGAATCGGACAACCTCGTCGGCCGCTCCGTTTCGGAGCTGCCGCTCACGGCCGAGAAACTCCTGCTCCCGTGGCGGGTAACCCCTTATGGCGATGTTTGACACGAGAATCGAAATTCTCGAATACGTCGAGGAGCGGGATGAGTACAACGATCTCACGAAATCGCTCCGGAGCGTCGCCGTCTGCTACGCCCAGCGCACCGAGAACGGCGGTCGGGAGAACCTATACGCCGGGCGCATTGTCCACGAGAACGAAGTGGTCTATACGATCCGCTGGCAACCCGACCTGCGCCCCGATATGGTCGTTCGCGACGAGGGGTATCTGCGGAAGATAACCTCGATCCACGAGGAGGGACGCCGCTGGCGCCTGCACCTCAAATGCCGGAAGAGCGATGCTGACGATCGAGGTTGAAGGTTATGCCGAAGCCAAGCGGATTATGGACGAACTGCCGAACACGATGCAGAAGCGGATGCTGCTTGTAGCTCTGCACGCCTCGGCCAAACCGATGCTGCAATCGGCACGGAGCAAAGTCCCGGTCCGCACGGGCAAACTGAAGAAACAGCTGCGCACGGTTCGCTACAAGGACCGCAATGCCTCGAAGTCGGAGGTGGCTATCGCTGTGAAGCCGGTCTTCGGGCGCACGAAGAAGAAAGGCACCGTGAACGAATACTACGGCAAGTTCATCCACGAGGGGACTGCCGATCCGCGCACCTCGAAAAAGGGCAAACTGTTGGTATTCGACGATGCGCAGGGCAAAAAGGTCTTCGTCCGCAGCGTCGAGGGCATCCGGCCGACGCCTTATTTGGAACAGGCTTATACGGAGAACTCCGAGCGTACGGTCGCACTTTTCGGCAACGAGTTGGCCGCGGCGGTCGAGAAGTTCGTGAATAAAAACTTCAAACCGGTATCGAAATGAAAGATTTCAAGACGCAGTTAATTTCGCTGTTGGAGCGGGATATTCTCGAATTGGCGGATAAAATCCAAGCCGGTGCGGTCGATGCCCGGACGCCTGCGCCTTTCGCCGCGTTCTCCGTACCGGAGGAGACGCCCGTAAGGACGCTGCACGGCATCGCCGGCTATCGGACGATGTTCGAGGTAGCGGTCTATGACAGTAAGTTCTCCGGCGCGGAACGCTTCAAGCATCGGGTGATCGCCGCCTTGGAGGGTGCGGAGTTCGACGGCAAGCGCAGCCGTTTCGTCTCTTCGGCGGCAGAATACTACGCAGATTATGACCTGTATGGTGCGACAATGACATTCAGAATTGTTTAACCCAATCCGTAAAATCGAGTTTTATGAGTTGCCAGATTTTATTTTCAAGACAAACAGGGTCGGGATCGCCATCCGCTTTCGTAAAATCGGTCAATCCCGCAAGGCATTCTTCGCGCGATGCTCCGTAGGGATATCGTGCTGCGTATAAAGCGAGCAGTTGTTCGATAGAATAGGCATTATGAAGAAGATGCAAATCCCAAAAATCCTTTTTACGGCCACTGCGGGCGATAACATCCATCTTCATCGCAACGATGTCGTCTACGGACGCCATACGGATCGTATCGTGCTGCTCTGCCGGACGGATGAAGTCATCCGTATAGAACAGGTCGAGTTTTACGGACTCTTCCCGGCTCTGTCCGATGATATATGAGGCTCCGAAGCCGACGATCTCTCCGCAATCACCCTGACAATAAGGAAACTCTTTGCGCAGAATATCCTGCAATTTATGGAAATCCAAAGATCTATACTCGGCATCGGTAAATAGATCTATATCGTCGGACATACGATGTCCATAGCGCAGACTGAGCGAGGTGCCGCCGACAAGGCGGAATGGGGCGAATGCTTCGAGCGTCATCAGATGTTCGAGCGACGACCGTAGAATGGGTTTGACAGTATGGTATTGCAACGCTTTATGCTTCATAATCGAGATATTGCTTCAGGTTCTTTTTGATAACCGATGAGAATGGAGATGACGGCGATAATCCGATCTTGCTGAAAATGGTTTCTCGACCATAAAAACGGATGGTCTCGATGATCTCTTCTTCATTGCCTCGCTCCATTACGCGATTGATAACGTAACTGCTATGGGCATCCCAATCGATTTTGTCGAACGATGTGTCCCAAAACAGGGAAGGTCTGTATTTGTCGGGATCCGGATGGTGAGCGGACGAAAGTTTTCGTTTCTCCTGCACAATGTCGTAGTGAACCTGCAGGGTCATGAGTATGCCTTCCTCCAATGCGAGTGCATGTTCGATTCGCAACGACAGCGGAATATTCATCGACCTGCGGCCGCGAATAATGGCGCTTATGGTTTGGGGATGCTCACCGATAGATTCAGCGAACCGCCCGCTTTTCAGGTTTCGATTATTCAGCTCTCGTTGTAAGAAGAGTCCCGGATGTACTCCTTTCAGTATGTCGATTAAATTGCTCATACAATGCAAAAGTAAACACATCTGTTTATTTTAACAAATTTTATACCGAAATATTTTTACGCTTATGCCTGAAATTTACGGAAACAAACAGGTCGTCCAAGGCGAGGACATCATCCTCTTGGTGGACGATAAGACGACGCTCCATGCCACGACGCACACGCTGAAGGTGGACTTGGAGATGAAAGAGCTGCGCACGAAGGATACCGACGGCAAGGAGAAGTGGCCGGGCGATGTCTCGTGGTCGGTGGACGGCGACGATTCGATCGGGAACAGCCATACCGCCGAGGAAGTCCTCGACTTGGTGCTTCAAAAGAAACTCGTCGATGTAGTCGTCAAATCGCCGCTCACGGGACTCGCAAAGATGTACACGGGCAAAGCCTACATCACGACATTCTCGCTCTCGACGCCTGCGGGCGATAACGCTTCTTACAGTTATTCGCTTACAGGCAGCGGCAACCTGACACCTGTAGACAAACCTAAATCCTGACCGCAATGAAAGAGATCATCATTCAAGGTTCGCCGCATCCGATCCATTTCGGATTGCGCGCCATCGATGAGTTCGTCAAGCAGCGCGGTGCGGAGTTCGGGCAGACGGTCGCTTCGACCGACGCGCTCGGATCGCTGGACAGCATCGTTGCGCTGACCGCTACGGGTCTCAACGAGGGCGCACGGCGTGCCGACAGCGACCGCCGCTACACTGAAGACGAGGTGTGGGACATCTTCGACGAGGAGCCGTCGCTCATCCTCGCTGTCTCGGAACTCTTCGTCGAGAGCATCGCGCCGCTGACGGATAAGTTGGGCGACCTCTCAAAAAACGGGAAACGCCCGACGACGGGGAGCCGCAAACGGTAACCTACGAGCGGTGGTTCGCCATCGCCGTCGGGCAGATGGGACTGGCACCCGAAGCCTTCGAACGCCTGACACCCGCCGAGTTCATCTATGCGTGGCTCGGCTGGGCGAAACGCGAGGAAGACTGGCAGCGGCAGGCATGGGAGCGCGAACGGTGGACGGTATGGGTTACGACTTGCATCCAGCTCGACCGCAAAGACCGTCGACCGATGACCGAGATGTTCCCGCTGCCGTGGGAAGAGCCGACGGCTCCCGCAAAGCAAGAACCTACCATGCAGGAACGCATGGAACGAATCGAAGAAATGAAACGATGTATCCGAAAATAACCTTGATTATCCTGACGATCGCAGCCAGCGGCTGCTCTCCGCTCCGAAGCACGCGCTCCGAGCGGCACGAAACGCTCGTCATCTCCGACTCGACTGTTACGGAATTGGTCCGGCAGGAGTTCGGGCGGCAGATCGGAACGCTCCACCGAACCGTCGTGGAGTTTTACCCGCCGACGGAATACCCGGAACCGAGCGGCGATCGATTTCCGAATCCGACCGATGCGCTCCGCGCCGTTCTTCCGCCTCCGAAAATTCCGGCGGCGAGCGCTTTCCGACAGCCGGTTAAGCGGATTACCTATACCGAAGTGTCGACACGGAACGACCGGGCGATCCTTACCGACAGCATTTCGCATAGCCGCATCAACACGGCAGCCCGCAACGACGAGCAATCCTCCTCCGGTGTCGCGTGGCTCAAGTGGTCGACGGCGTTCGCCGCACTGATGCTTCTGCTGCTCTTATTCCTCAAACTCCGATAACAGAACCCTTATGGCCAGATTGAAAACTCCGATTTCATACTATGGCGGCAAGCAGATGCTTCTGAAGCATATCCTGCCGCTGATTCCCGAACATACGCTCTATACGGAAGCCTTCTGCGGCGGCTGCGCCGTGTTGTTCGCCAAGCCGCCCGTGCAGTGCGAGGTCATCAACGACACGAACACCGAATTGGTGAACTTCTACCGCGTGGCACAGACGCAGTATCCGACACTCAAGGCGATGATCGATGCGACGCTCCACAGCCGCGAGATACACGCGCACGCACGGCATATCAACGAGCATCCGTCGTTCTTCACGCCCGTCGAGCGGGCTTGGGCGGTGTGGGTCTGCACGAAGTTGGGCTTCGCCTCGATGATCGACGGGACGTTCGGCTACGACCGCAGCGGCACGACGACGCTGAAACTCCACAATGCGAAGGAGGCATTCACGGAGGAGTTGTGCAGTCGCCTCGGCCGTGTTACGGTCGAGTGCGAGGACGGCATCGATGTCATTCGCCGCTACGACTGTCCCGAAGCGTTCCACTTCGTCGATCCTCCCTATGTCGGCAGCGACTGCGGACACTACAACGGCACGTTCGACGAGGAGGATTTTTCGAGATTGCTCGACACGCTCGCGACGGTCGAAGGAAAGTTCATGCTCACGATGTTCCCGCACGAGAAGATCGAATGCCTCGCCGCCCGGTACGGCTGGACGATCCATCGGCTCGACCGCACCATCACCGCCTCGAAAGTCTCCCGCCGTCGGCAGGAGGAGTGGATTACGACGAATTACTGATACCGACGTGAGCACATTCGCTTATGACAACCCCGCATATATCGCTTCGTGTTCGTTCGGCAAGGATTCGATCGCTACGATCCTCCTTGCCCTCGAATACGGCGAACCGCTCGATGCCGCCGTCTTCTCGGAAGTGATGTTCGACCACCGACGCAACATCAGCGGCGAAATACCCGAACACATCGAGTGGATCTACTCGACAGCGATCCCGCGTCTTGCCGCCTTGGGTGTTCGGGTCGATGTCGTCCGTTCGGAGAAAGACTATCTTACCTTGTTCCATACGGTCATTCGGAGCGGTGCACATAGGGGTATGCTGCGCGGCTGGCTCATCGGCGGCAAGTGCTGCGCTAACCGCGACCTCAAAATCCAGCCGAGACATCGCTATTATGCCCGTTACCGAGAGCGTGGCGTCGTTCAGTACGTCGGTATCGCAGCCGACGAACCGAGACGCCTCGCGCGGATGCAGGACAAAGGGTACATCCGCAAAACGAGTCTGCTCGCCAAGTACGGGTACACCGAGGCGGACGCTCGACGCAAGTGCGAAGAATACGGTCTGCTGTCGCCTCTTTACCGAACCTCGCATCGGGGAGGTTGCTGGTTTTGCCCCAACTGCCGCATTCCGGTTTTCGCCGAACTGCGTCGTCGCCATCCTGAATTGTGGCGCGAACTGCAATTGCTTTCGAAAGTCGGGAATAAGTCATCCGAAGGCTTCAAATATGGGCAGACTTTCGAGGAGGTCGAGCGACGGATGGATCTCTTCGAACGCACTCCTACGCTATTCTAAATAACTGAAAATAAATATGATAATAGTTGCCGAATAACTTGCGTGTTCCGAATAACGATGTTATGTTTGCAGTGTGATAAACAACTGAATGATAAACGATTAAAACGCCCGAACATGACAAGTGCACAGGCAAAACAGATCGCATCGAACTATATGCGGCAGCAGAGCGATTACGTATTTGCGGAGGTAGCGGTTAAAAACCTCGCTCCGGCGAACGGACTCATCAAGGTGCGGCTCACTACCGAAGACGATTACGGGGACGAACTGATCGTCGAGGTCGAGATGAATCCGCAGTCGAATGAAATCAGCTGGAAGAAGATCTGCAACACGGGATGCCTATCCGAATATTTGAAGCCGGCTATTCGGATCGATAAACTTTCGGCAGGACAGCGCTTCCGGCTGCAAGGCGACCGTATGGTTTACGAATTCGTCGATGCCGTAAAAGACCGCAGTAGTACTCCCTATATCATTCGACGTGCAGATAGTTCCAGTTGCGTATCGAGAATCGGATGGCAGGAGGTCTTTCCTATCGACTAACCGATAATCGCACATCTCGCCGAAGGGAAGAGCCTATATATTAGACGAATAGATTGTGAAACCAGCGTACCGAAAAAGACCGGAGATCGATGCTGAACTCGACCGGCTGGAGGTCGAATTCGCAAAGAACCGTAAAGAGATGCAACGCCTTGCTGCCGCAAACAAGCGCACAAGCGATTGCTACAGCGATTTGCTCAATGCAAATCACGATATCAATGATCGGATCCGCGCTTTACTCGAAGAACGTTGGAAGTTAGAGCAATAATCCGCTAAATTCTTTATTGGCATCAACGACTATATTTTACGGACACATTGCCAAATCCGATGAGCACCGAATGTTGCATTCTACGCGTTGGGGGCATAAATAAGCGAAAAACATCTTCACTACAATGGTTGAAGATGTTTTTTGCAAATCGGTCTTATGTACTATGAATGGAAAGTTCACTTATTGAGTATATACTCAAACGAATCGGCGCGTTGAACGTCCGAATGCGGAATAATCACATATTTCCACGGCTTACCTCCATTTTCGGATGTGAACTCCGAAGCATTGCGGCAATATTCTTCAGCTGCCTGTTTCTTCATTTGAACCTCCTCGTTCGTTAATTCATTGGAGGCCTTTGTCTCAACCATATAAATAGCATTGTCTGTTTCGACAATGAAGTCCGGCTCATAGCGCTTCGACCCATTGGACCAATAGATGCTAAACTGTTCGCGCGCCGGGCGTAGCCATCTCAACACTTTTCTATCATTCTCCAAAACAAATGATAAATCGTGCTCGGTCTTACTATCGAACTTGTATTCGGCATAGTACGATTTCAGATAGCCCGTAAAAATAAACTTGCGCAGATGTGCCGGCGAGATAATATTTCGGTAGTCCGTGCGACCGTATCCCTCTATTTCTTTAACTTCCTGATTTACTATACCGACAAATGGAAGCACTTTTGGTTTGACATATCCTGTGGATGTCATCACGAAGTGCCGCTTCATCTGTCCATAGATGTTGCTGGCAATGGCCTTCTTAAACGCATACACAGTTTTAGGCAAGTCGTCTTTATCGTCCAGATGCGATGATATAGCGTCGATCGCTTGTTCTGCGAGATGATATAACAATTCAGAATTCTCGTCATAATCGATATCGTCGTAGTCGATTAGCGTACTGACAATTTGGTCCAATGGCTTGTCGAACTTGCGACCGACCTCAATTTGGAAGGTTTCGACACTCTTTTCGCCCGCGCCTATGTTTACTCGAATAATCTCTTCTGCCAACGCAGGAAGGTCGAAGCCGATTGTGGTATCGAGATCGAACCATCGAAATTCTGCACGAAAGACCTCTTTCTGAACGGTCATACGAGGTATCTCGATAATGTTCTCGATAAATTGCGCAACAGCAATTTCCAACACGGCATCTACCTGTTTGATTTGTTCTGCTGCTATCTCCTCTGCGAAAAGAGGATCGGTCCGTTTGGCACTCTCTCGTATAGTGTGAATAGCGTGGTTGCGGATAAACTCTTTTACCTCCGGTTTTGCAAGTTCCGCTTTGCTCTTTATCTGCGTATTTGCCAAAGGTATCACGCTGAATACTGCGCGGATAGCATCGCATGCCTGTTTCGCCTCCTGTTTCTCGACTTCCGTTCTCGCTGCGGATATGGCTTTTTGCTGCTGTATATCGATGATGGTCTGCACCGGAGTTACTTTACCCGGTTCCGGCGATAGGTCATCATCATCCAGTTCTATATAGGTATATTTGCTCAATACCGAAGATGGGTCTTGTGCCTTGGCAATAACGGCTTCGAAATTCTCGTGAGCAATAACGGTTAGTTTATCCACATCCGCATCACCGGTTCGCTTGCCGCCATAAGGCAAACGTAGCCCACGACCTATCGACTGTTCTATCAAAATAGGTGCATCGGCCGCACGAAGCGGGACGATGGTATATAGGTTGGTTACATCCCATCCCTCCTTGAGCATATTGACATGGATAACTATCTCAATCTGGTTATCCGGTTTCTCCAACGACACAAAGAGACGGTCTACGTCTTCGTCCTTTTTCGTCGAACTGTCTATTTGCAAGACCTTACCTTTGTAACGACCATCGAACAACTCTTCTTCAATCAGATGCAGCGTTTTTGTCGCGTGGTCGATATTGCGGCAGACGACCAAAATAAATGGCTTGACAATCGGTAGATTATTATTTCTTGCATAGAGTTCCAAATGTACCTTTGTGCGCTCGTGGATATTGATTGCATCCTCTATTTTGAGTATATCCAGCTCCTCATTGGAGAGGTTGCCTTTCTGGAAATTCCTGCGTCGAGCGACTGTCGGCACTTTGACATACTTACCATCTTCCAGAGCCTGCGCGAGGTTGTATTCATAGACGATGTTTTTGAACACCTTGCCCTTTTCATCCGTCGGGGTCGCTGTCATCTCCAACCCGAGGATAGGGCGCAATTCGTTTATCGCTTTTTTCGAAGCATCTGCGTGGTAGCGATGCGCTTCGTCCATAAGAATAACCAGATCATCGAGCGATGCGAGGTAATCGAAATAGGATTGGCCGATGCACTCTGCCAAACGACGCATTCGGGGTGCTCCACCTCTGTTTTCGGAGTTGAATTTGGCAATGTTGAATATATTGATTTGAATCTCGTGTTTCGAGAATATTCCGTGTGCCGAGTTGTAATTTTCACCGGTTATTACTACGGGTTTATTGTGTACGAACTCGGCTATACCTTTGAATACATACTTTTCGTAGGAGGGTTCCCCGAAGTCGCGGATCAACTTTTCGTAGAGCGTCAGATTGGGTGCGAGGATAAAGAAGTGGCGGATGCCTTTCTTCAGGTATAGGTAGGCAATGCAAGCACCCATCAACCGAGTTTTGCCGATGCCTGTCGCTATCGAAAACGCAAACGAAGGGAAATCGCGCTCGAAATTCTTGCAGAATGGACATACCTCTTGCGCCAGCAGCAACTGTTCGTTGAGGTAGGCCTCATAGTCATCTTCAGCCGCAGGTTTCTTCAGCGCGAGCTTGTCGGTCAATTTTGCTACAAATTCAAGTGCCTCTGCCAATGGCTCTCGGAGCGACATCCGCTGCTTGATATTATTTACAGTGCTATTCATACGCTCCGAGATTAAAACAGTTCTTGTTGGGAATTTTGGGAGGCAGCGTCTTCTTTCTCAACGACATCTTCACCCGAATCCTCATAATCTCCCTCTACCTCCGGCAGGGAGACGATGTTGAACGAGTAATCATCGTGGGCAAACTCGCAACGGCCGAGCAGCATCTGCGGGATTTTCTTGATGGTGATGTTCGGGAAAGCATGGCGGCACTCCTTCTGGAAGGCGGTGCAGCACACCAGCAACGACTCGCCCTCCTTCAACTGTTCCGCTATGGCTGCCAAACCTTCGACAGTCATAAACTGCGTTGTCGTGTAGATGTAGTCGCTTTCCGAACTGAATCCCTGTTTCCAATAGATGTCTGCCGAAGGCGAGTATGTAAACCCTTCCTGCTTCGCCATTGCCGCAGCCAGCATATCGGCATTGTACTCCTTGTTGATTACAAGGTTGCCGAATTTGTCGGTTTTGAGCAGGCTCGGTGCTAACTCGTAAAAGCGGAAACCATGACCATTTTCACACTCCAAACATTTTCCAATGCCAGTATCATCTGTCTTGTCAATGGTGCGACATATTCTCGCGAAGCAGTGTGTATATGCGTGGTCTCCCATTTCAACTCCTATCCATCTATGTCCTAATTTTGAACAAGTCGCAGCCGTTGAACCTGAGCCTAAAAAGGAATCCAAAACCAAATCTCCCTTTTTCACTCCTGCTAATTGAAGTATAAAGGTTAAAAAGGCTTCTGGTTTCTTACCGCCTTTGAAATCTACACCTCCCTCATATCCAGCATTATTAAACAGCTGTACATAATCATAATAATTGGGATATGGCAGTCCCTTATTTTCTTTTACTTTGAGTGGCTTACCCTGGAAATAGAAGCCATTCTTGCTGTCCGCCTTGAATGGCTGGTATATATATCTATAACCCAGACCATCGCCATTAATTCCCATACCAATCACCTTGTACAATGCGCCCAAACCATCAACCTCGCGCCTTGCTCTCAAATACTTTTCGTAATATTCTGCAGCAGAACCCGATTGTGTAATCAAGGAGCCTCGAATCTGATATTGCTTTAGCCGACCTTTGCCCTTCTCTTGCTTAATAATACTCCATGAATCGGGATTATATACTTCAACATCGTACCCTCCAATATTTATCGTTTCTAAAGGGGTAGAGGTAATTTCAATATCAAACTCATAGTCGTCGAGAGGATTTTTCTCTTTAGGTCGTCGAGGTGGTATATATTTAGCAGTTTTTCTATAACAGAATACCTGCTCCATTACCAATTGGTATCTGATATCTTCTCTTAATATTCTATCTTCGTGTCTAACTTTGATATAGAAGGTTGTTTCATAATTGCTTCTGCCAAAGACTTCGTCTAACAGCACTTTTAGATAAGCTGCTTCGTCATCATTTATTTGAACGAAAATTACGCCATCCTCAGACAACAATCTATGAAGCATTTGTAATCTTGCATGCATGAGTTGTAGCCATATGCTATGCTCAACATTGTCATCATACTGGTCAAAAGCATTACCCGTATTGTACGGAGGGTCGATATAGATACATTTGACACAGCCGGCATAGTCCTGTTCGAGCGATTTCAGCGCAAGCAGATTATCGCCGTGAATCAGCATATTGCCATTCCACGGTTTGCCGTTCGGCAGCACACCAGTTTCAACCTCACCATAGGAGTATTCGGGATTCTCAATCAATATCCTCGGTTCCAGCGGCTGCTTATCCTCGTCGTACTTACCAATCCAAGTAAGTTCCAATTTATTTAATTTATTTTGCCCCATTCCATTTCAATTTAATTAGCATCTACTTCTTTATCTCTCCTGCAATTTGAGACAATGTTTGTTTTATGCTCTTCTTCCTCAAATCCTTTTGGTAGGCTTCAAGTTTCTCGTCCAAAATCATTTCTATGCTTTCTCTAAGAATTGAGAAATATTTTTTACAATCTTCTTCGCTCAGTTCGTGTATACCCTTACTTAAAATACCATATATCGTGTGATTTTCTACCAAAAAGTCAGGTAAAATTCCAGAAAGCATCTGTATCTTTTTATCCATCTTCGCCGCATTGAAAGCATTAACATCAAACTTTTCATCTCTTCCCTTTGCAACCTCCAATGCTTCAAATACGAGATGCTCAAAAATTCGTCTTAAATAAACAAAGGAGCCAATACCTACGCCATTTGCAGCCAAGCCAATCGCTTTTGTAAGTTCTCGCAGTTTATCTTTTGGCAGTACCTTGTTATATTTATGTACTTGTCCTATATGAAAATCTGCGACAGAGGGATATTGACCGACTTTTGATATTGATAGAATATTGTCGTGTTTATAGGCTTTTCCATCATATTCCGCATGTATCAAATAATGCAATAAAGTGCCGTAACGCTTACATCTTAATACAACCTCATAAGTGTTAAATATTGTATATTGGACTCTGTCTGCAGCACAAGCGATGTCCTCGAATTCAATGCCTCGAAATAGCGAAAATGTTGAGTCGCACTGCTTATTAGGATTATATCCGTCCACTTCTATCCTCCTATCAAATTTTTGCACAAGAAAGTTTAGGATATCCTCGCAATCACTTCTGGGAACGCTCTGATAAAGAGGTAGATCAAATAAGAATTCTTTTACAGTCATTATATCACTCTCCATTTAATTGTAAACAACTTTTTCTGTTCTATCTTTTGGTCGAGCATCGCCTCGACCTTCGCGAGCAGCGTTTCTTTCTTCGCATCCACTTCGTCCTGCGCTTGGTAGAGGTTGAGACGTTTCTCGCTGCGGCGTTTTTCAAGTTCCTTAATCAGACGCTGCAAACGCACTTTCTCTTCGAGACGCGAAATCTTCTTACTCTCGCTCTTGCGGAGTTTGATTTCGGCATCGAGGTCGCGCAGTTCCCGTTCCAGTCCCGCCTTGACGTCCTCCGCCCAGTTGTCGAGTTTCTCCATCTCCTCCTCGAAGAAGGAGTTGTTTCGCTCGGCGTTAGCTGCCGTAATATCAGCACGCTGTGCAGTAATGGCATCATCGAGCAATGCGGCGATATTTTCGGGCAGTTCGGGCGTTGTCGGCGAATTCGCCCCTCGCAGTCGCAGCATATATTCCGCAATGTCGGACGGTATGGGTTCGCCCTCGTCCGTAACGCAGGCGTGGAGCAGGATATCTTCCTTTTCGAACGATTCGATGGTGAGTTGCTCCACCGTGAGCCAACCCGACCGACCGATAAGCTGTTCGATAAGCGTTACCTTGATAGGTGTGTGCGTATAGTCGAGGACGACCTCCGAAACCGGTATTTCTGAATTGGTAAGTCCTGTGAGCATAAACTGTGCGAGCGGGTCGCCGATGCGGTAAGGCTTCACGCCGTCGGGAAGTTGCGCCGTCCGGCGTTGGTTGCGGCTTATCATCCGATATTTGCCGGGGAAGCGACGCTGCCAGCTGATAACCCCTTTGTCGATTAACGGATGAACGGTGAAAGCGTGTTCCGTCTCGTTAAAGTCGGCACAGTCGGCAAAATAGCTCTGCGTAAGCTGCCATAACGTCTCCTCGAACAGGTCGAGGTTGTCCTGCGCCGTTTTAAGGTCGGTGCGCAATTTTTGCTTGACCGCCTCGTCGAAGTTTTCAAGGAGTGTCGAGCGGGCTTTCAGCATCTTGTCGGAAATCTGCTCCTGCAAATCCTCCTGCAACGCATCGAAAGCCTCCTGAATCTCTTTCGGAGTACGGCATTGCTGATATATCAGGGCTATTCGCTTCTCGAAATCAACGCCGTTGCCAATCGCACCCAGCACCTCGTCGGACGCACCGAATACGCCGCTGAAAAGTTGGAACTTCTGGTCGAGCAGTTCATACACCCGCACGTCGGCGGCATTGGCTTTATTCAGGAAGTTGATAACGACTACATCGAAGTTCTGACCGTAACGGTGGCAGCGGCCGATACGCTGTTCGATGCGCTGCGGGTTCCACGGCATATCGTAATTTACCACCAACGAGCAGAATTGCAGGTTGATGCCCTCGGCGGCCGCCTCGGTGGCAATCATAATGGTCGCCTCGTTACGGAAGTAGTCCACCAAAGCTGCCCGTTTGTCGGCAGTGACCGAGCCGGTGATCTTCGGCGTACCTTTGTGCCGCTCTTTCCACGCTTTATAGATGGCGGCGGATTTTTTGTCGGAGTTCGAGCCGTTGAACAGCACGACCTGTCCTTTGTAACCCCGTTTTTCGAGCAACTCGAAGAGAAAATCCTGAGTACGGCGCGACTCGGTGAAAATAAGCGCCTTTTTCGGTGCGCCCAACTCTTGGAGCTGTGCAAATCCCTGATTCAGCCCTTCAAAAAGCTGTTCCGCCTTGGAGTTGCGTCTAATCTTGTAGGCAAGGTCGCGGAATTTCTCGATGTCGGCGATTTCCTGCTTGATACACTCGATATCGTGCGGCGTAAGAATTTCATCATTTTCGAGTATCGCTTCATCTTCTTCATCATCGAGCCACTCTTCGGTATCGCTGTCGTAGCCTTCGTAATCGTCGGCGAACAGGTCTGCGTCCGGTGCAACACCGTGCTGTTGGAGTTTGGTTTTCAGTTTATCGAGCAGAGCGCACAGCGTGCCGTAAATCGCATGGGTGGACGAGGCAAGCAATTTGCGCAGTATCAGCGTCATCAGCTGACGCTGACTGTTCGGCAGCGCATACAGGCGGGGGCGTTGCAGGTATTCCGAAACGAGGTCATAGAGTTCCTGCTCCTGTTTGGTCGGATAGAACTCCTGCAATATGGCGACGCGCTTGGTATAGCGTACATATTCCAGCACCTGACGACGAAGCGTTCGTTTGCACAACGGCGCAAGACGGCGACGCAGATTTTCATAGTCTGTGTCGTCCAGCGTTTTGTTGTACTGCATTTTGAAACTTTTGAGGTCGCCGAACGCATAATCGTCGATAATGGTCGTCAGTCCGTAAAGTTCCAGAATAGAGTTTTGGAGCGGAGTCGCAGTCAGCAGAATCTTCTTGCGATCGGCAAGAGCATTCTTGATTGTATTGGAAATCTTGTTGGTCGGCTTATAGACATTGCGCAAACGGTGCGCCTCGTCGATAACGACCAAATCCCACGGGGTTTGTTTGAGATATGGTGCTTTTGTCCGGGCAAACTGGTAGGAGCATATAACAATCTCGTCGCAGTTGAACGGATTGAGATTGCCGGCCTCGATGTAATTATTGAATGTTTTGGATTCGAGGATACGCGACGGGAGGAAAAATTTCTCCTGCAACTCGGCCGCCCACTGCTTGCGCAGGTTCGCCGGAGCGATAATCAACAGATGCCGACGGTGCTCTGCCCAAAACTGCGAAAGGATGATACCCGCTTCAATCGTTTTGCCAAGTCCCACCTCGTCGGCAAGGATAGCACCTTTGGACAGGGGCGACTTGAACGCAAACAAGGCCGCGTCGATTTGATGAGGGGTCAAATCGACCTGCGCATCTTGTAAAGATGCCGTGAGTTTGCCGATACTGTCAGACGGCAGACTGCGAGTCAGCCAGTGTGCGAAATATTTTTCCTGCGCCTGTGTCACCTATGTATATTTTTTGCCGACTATTTATTATCAACCTTAATCAGTGCCTCACCAAAAAATACGGACAATAGAGAAATTGTGCGAATCGTAAAATTGTGCTGACCGCTCAACCATTTTGTAACCTCGCTCGGACGTTTGCCCAATGCCTGAGCAAACTCCACTTTCGACAATCCCCGTTTTGTCATCAATTCATAGATACGGTCGGATATAGCGACCTCCAAAGCAACCTCCTGTTCTATATCAGAAGGGATTGTCGCTGCCACTTGACGAAATGGTGTGTTTGCCGTTTTCATAGGCCCAATGCCGTATCTAATTAATTGTATTATGTTTTTGGAACTCCAATTCTGTAATCGGAGTCCGTTTGCTATTACAAAGATAGCCATAAAATTTCATTTATAAATAAAATGATATATTTTTTTACAAACCAGTGCTCGTATGTGGTAAAGCTCAAGATTCTGAAAAAGCTACTATTTAAGGAATGCAGCATTGTGCATACAGGCATTATTATCGACTTCGAGTATGATATTTATCCTTTATAGGTTAATTTTGTAAAATAAATAGAACAAGATGGAGGCTTATACTATATCGAACACAATAGGTTTGAATTACTCGACAAACAGAACCCAACCTTGCATGACACGCGTGATGGAATGGGATGGATACAAGTGTGCCGAGATACTCCGGTTGATCGATACTACGCAGCTCATTACGCATTGTTATTCGTACGATCACATACTCAGTATGGTAATAATTATTATATTCGATAAAATTATGTATCCGCACGATAACATTTTCAAGATATACTATCGAATCGGACGAGCATTACCGTTCGAAGTAAGACGTTTTCCGGATGGTCGAGTTTCCGACTGGTATCGAAGCCAATCGGTCATTGTAACGAAAATCGCCCCGAAAGGTGAATGGGGATATTACCTACGCAACGGACAACGAGAAGATGCGTATTGGTGTAAGAAGAACGATGCGGAACCTCGTCCGATTCCTTGTTGCGGGTGCGGCGGTTGGGCTCTCGTAAATGTAATAGGCAAGCCGACCGCCACCCCGGATATCGATATTGAACAGGCATTGGAGCATAAGCCTAATGACAAATTAGGCCCGTCCGATACGATGCGATTCGGCAAGCATAAAGGGAAGACGCTGGCGGAGGTCAGGGTTGAAGATGAACAATATCTTCGATGGGCAGAAGCCAATGTAAGTGGTTTCTGCGTGGATTGGGGACGTTTCGAATGATGATTTTACGATAGCGTCCACCCTTTGTCGGTCGCGATTGCTTTTTGGATAGCGGTCAGTTTCGCGAGGTTCTTCGCTCCGATATTGCACGTTTTACCATTCCCGTTGTCGGATAATGCATCGAGCAGCGACAGCAACGATGCGGTCGTCAGTTGCGGACAGCCGTTCATGGCGATGTCGACGCTGATTGTGCCGGTGAATGCGACCTCTTTCAGCGCGGAGCAGGAGACGAACGTCGTGTCGATTTTCGAGATTACTTTACTGAAATCGAGTACGCCGCCTATTTTGCGCAGACTCTTGCAGCCGTGGAACATCTCCGAAGCGGAGGTAATGCGCGAAGTATCCAGCCCGCTGATCTCCTGCAAGTTCGTACAACCATAGAAGGCATACATCATATTCGCGACATTCGATGTGTCGAGTGTCGGCACGCGCTCCAAGGCCGTACAGCCATAGCACATCTGATACATCGAATCGAACGACGCCGTGTCGAACTCCGGAAATACCGACATCGTCGTATTGCCTCGAAATAGCTGGTAGCCGTTGCGGATCTGGTTCATCCCGCTGGTACTGTCCACCAATGCGACTTTGCCGACGAGCGAAGCCAACGTCTCTTCATCGGTCGTTGCCACGCCTTTGGCACGAAGTGTTCCTGCAAGGACCTGCCGTAAAGAATCGAGCCGTAAAACAAGTGAGGTAAAGTCTGCCATAGTGCTATCCGATAATTCGTTTCAAGGTTTCTTCGATGCCGGTAAGTCCGAGCGAGGCGGTCATCGCCTCGACCAGCGTCGCATAAGTTACGGCTGCGCCCGTGCCGTTGCGATCGATTTCTATCAGGTCGGTAGCTGCCAAGGACGTTACTTTCGGAAGTTGAGAGAGCGTGATCGTATCGGTCGAGGACGCTTCGGAGATAGCAATCGTATTCACTGGTTTAAGATCGGTGGAAAGCTCTGTTGTACGTTCGATAGCCATAGTGTTATTCTTCGTAAATTTTGAATTCGGACATCATTTGATAAGTCACGTGCCACATACATTTCGCGGAGGAATAGGGCGACGGCACAGCCAACAGTTGCAGCAGCCCTCCGTAAGTTTCGATGCGAGGAACCGGCAGATAGCCCATTCCGTAGGTATCTTTCTTTAATGTCGTAACGATGCCCGACTGCGTGTCGTCAGCCGCAAGTACCAGACTGGGCGATGAACGGGTCCGGATCGGGCAGTCGTAGAGGTTCACCACGCTACCGATATATTCGGCCAATGTCGGCAGGTTAAGCCAAATGATGTAACTGCCGAAATCCGTGCCATTGGCGATCAGGTTGAAGTTGCGATTGAGCGTATATTTGCGGGTCGAGGCGTTGTAGTCCGTACCTTCGTCCGTGAAGTATTTGAACTGCACTTTCGAATATCCGCTGAAGATACCGCTCGCCATTTCGACGTGTCCGTCTTCGTAGATACGAGTGGCAGCCGTCGCGGCGTTCTCGATACCGTCCGCGCCAGCGAAGAACATCAACTTGCCGTGCTTCGACGTCGGAGCGCCTTTCAATGCGCAGCCCGCCATACCCGCCACGACCTTCTTGTCCGTATCGTCCTTTACGCCGACGAACCCCGACAGTACAACGCCGCTACCGGCATCGATCTCTGTCGAAATGTCCTGAAAGTTCTCGCGCAGATATTCCAGATCGCCGTTATCGTTCTTTGCAGCCTCGTCCAAGAGTGCTCCGATCGTTCGGCGAGCTGTATAGTAAGCCTCGATGTCGGCGAAATCCGCTTCGATCGGAATGAACTCCGGTTCCGACTGCGTGTATTTTCCGATAGTGGCGACAGCCCGCTGATAGGCATCTTCGTAGGGCGTCCACACGTCGGCGAGCAACCGGACGACGCGTCGCTTGCCGTGTACCGTAAGTACTTTGCCATTTACGCTGCGATAACGGAATACAGAGAGCAGTCGCAGGGCATTGGCGCGGAGTTGTTCGTACTCGGTCCGGATATCCTGCAAGCGCTCTTTCAAGAACGACTTCTCCACGGGCGAGACGTATTCGTCGGAGTTGATGCGGCCGAGCGTCTCCTGCGTTGAGGAGATTGTCTGCATCAACTCGTCGAAATCCGTTCCGGCATCGGGTTTCGCGGGATCGATGCGCCCGAAGCGCAGGATGCCGTTGCGGAAGCTGATGCCGCAGCCCGTAGAGCGGTTGAAGAACTGCATATCGCCCGTCGCGGAGTCGAACCACGAGTCTCCCGACTTGTCCGAGAGGAAGCCCGTGAGGTAGATGTTCTTCAGGTAGGCCGAATAACCGGTCATATCCAGACCGTGTGCCTTGAGGTTCGACAAGTCGCCGAACTGCGCCGCGATATTCTCCGTGCGGATCGTCCAGTCGTCCATACCCGTGAGGAAACGCAGGTAGGTGCGGGTTTCGTAGCGAGAGGTTTGTCGCTCCTTATCGGTCGTATTGCCGAACGCCACGAACTGCATCGCCACCTGCGGGTGGTAGGGATAACCCTCACGCAATTCGTATCGCCATTCGGCGTAAGTTGTGCGGTTGAGGCACTCGGTCAGTCGGAAGTAGCAGGTCGTGAAGCCAGCATAGGTGCGGTTGCCGAACGAGTCGTCCGAGTCGACGGTATTGCCGCTCGACGCGTCCATTGCCGAGTTCAAGAAGATGCCCATGCAGAGGTCGTTTTCGCGCAAGGTGCTTATTTCGCCCTCCTCCAACTTGATGACCAACGTCCGGTTCTCCGGCGAGACGACTTCGACAATGCCGCCGCCCGGAGCGGACCATTTGTCGCCGACGACCGTTTCGATGTGGTTGTAACGGTATTCGGGGACCTCCAAGAACTCCTCCAAATGAAGCCGTCGCAGGTACGTATCGCCCATAACCGACAAGTCGCCCGAGATCGTCCCGCCTTTCTTGTCTAACTTCTTGTCGAGTTCGCCGGACAGCCCCGTGATGTCGGAGACGGCGTGCGTATGCTTCTTCGGAGCCATCACGCCTTTGATCTCCTTGCCGGAAACCTTCATCGATGCGGCAGCTGTCGGGACGTCGACGATGAACTCGAACGCATCGAACTCCGCCAACTGTCCCGAAGCGTTCGCAAGGTCTTTGATACGCACTTCGTCCATAAATTTTACTTTTCAGTCGTGAAAATAAGCAGATCTTTATTATCTTTATGGAGACAAAGTCTGAAATAGATATGAATACATTATCACCTATCGATCAATTGTTCGTTGAATTATACGATTCTAATCCTACTAAAGCAGGACAAGCTTATGAAAAAATAGTTGCTGCGGCCTTAAAACTTGTAACAGGTGTTGATTATAATTATGACCAACACATGAAAGGGACTTACAGTAATACCGATTTTCAATTAGATGCACATTCACCTGAAGCATCTACAATGGTAGAAGCCAAAGATTACTCAATAGATGGTAAAAAGGTAGGTCGAGGAGATATTCAAAAACAAGTGGGGGCTTTGGGCGATTTACCTATAAAACAAGGTATCTTCGCCTCTGCAACAGATTACACAATCCCTGCGAAAAAATATGCCAATAGTACTCGCATCAATCCGTCTCAGAAACCAATTGATTTATTTCATATTCGGCCTTCTACAGAATTAGACCGAAAAGGAAGAGTAGAACGTATTATTATTAATATAGAGATGATAACATATGATTTTGAGCATGCTCGGTATCAAATCCATTTGTCGAAAAATGCAATAAATCTGTTGAAAAATAACAATTTACTGAATAAAACATTAGATTGTCATGTCGAAAATATTTATAATACACACGGTGACATAACAATAACCTTTAATGAACTAATAAACAAATATGCACCTTCAATTTCTGCTATTCCAAATGATGATGGATTATACCATGGCTCATGGATTTTTTTCAAAGAATTTATTCCGTATGGGAATTTAAATTTAGAAATAGATCATATCGATTATGCAGTTAAACGTAAAACAGCAAAACGACAAATAATCGTGGATGCACAAGGTACTCCTAAAATATTAGTGAAATCAGAGGACGGTTCAATTAATAAGTTAATTACCGATGAGCAGTTAAAAACAGTACACTTTGAAGATGGACGAGTTATTATATGATCTAACCTCCCAACACGTCTGACTTGAAGTTCTCTTTTCCGAGAACATACACCAAATCGCGACCCTTGGCAGTCAACTGACCGCCGAGGGTTATTTGTATATTCTGTGTGCTGCCGCCCGTCGGGAGCATCGCCTGCAACTTCGACAGCGGTGCGATGACTTCGGGATCCGTACCGGCATTGGGGTTATCGCCGACCATCGCATAAGTGGGACCGTACGCCAGACCGCCGTTGGCCAGCGCCGGCACGCTCTTCTCCGCATTCTTGTTGATAAGTGCTGTCATTACGGCCGCTGCCGCGACCATTGCAGCACCGATGGCGATCGCCACCCACGGATTGGCGAGGACGGATTTCAACGCCGATTTGAAGGCGATGATCATCACGCCGAACTCGATAAGCTGCGAGCCGATATTTTTCAGGAAGGAGGCGAATTGCGTCAGGATCGCTTTCATCAGCCCTCCGAATCCCAAATCGCCGGCGATGATCTGCCCGATAGCCTCCGCAGCTGCGACGATGCTGTCGGCCATAAACTTCGACACCTGCTGATCGAAGCGCGTCATCACCTCCGCAATCGTGGCGTGGACATGCTCCAATGCCGCCGAGAACGACCAGCCCTTCGCTGTGAGTGCCGTCGTGTAGTTCTCGACCATCGAGACCGTATCGGCGATATTTTCCTGCAAGTATGTGCTGTTGTCGTCCGCCCAGCCGTAAAGCCCTTCGCGCACCGCACCGAATATCGCCTGCATCTGCTGCGCGTATTGCGATGTTACAGATCGCCCATCTTGAGTTTCGGCGCCGGCAGCTTCAACTCGAAACCCTCGGGCAGGATGCCGTCCATCTTGACGACGGGCTTCAGGTCTTCGGGCTTGATATTCTTGATGCGTTCCAACTCTTTTTGCAGTTTCTCGATCTCGGCATTCGCCGCAGCGATATCCTCGACGGTCGATTCAGGCAGCAGCTTTTTCTTTTCGAGGGCTTCGATCCGCGCCTGCAATTTGCCGATGATGCCCGTGCTCCGCTCCGTCTGCGTACCGGCTCCGGCGATGGACTTCATCAGCTTCTCAGCCTGCTTTCGGGCCTCTTCTGTTACCTTGTCCATCTCGGCCTGCGTTTCGGCTGCCTTTTTCTCCGCCTCGCGTTTCTTCTCGATCGCCGCCGTCAGCAGGTCGTACTCCTTGCGCAGAGGTGCGAGTTTCGATTCGTCGGGTACTTTCTGCAAGGTAAAACCGGCGACCAATCCCCCGAAATTCGGAACCATCCGCGTCTTGGTCGTCGTGGCGATGATCTCTTTCTGCTCGGCGATATTTTCCTGCAACCTGCGTTCGAGTTCGTCGAGCGATTCGGTCTCGGCCATCTCGTCGATCATCTTCTGCTTCTGGATGCGGGCGTAGGCGAATGCCGCACCGAGCGCGAGGATCGCCGCCATAATCAATCCGACGGGCGACAACAGGGCCGTGAATCCTGCCGCCAGCATCGGCAGCACCTTGATCACGGCGCCGATTCCGAGCGAAAGGGGACCGACCGCTGCGACCAGCCCCGCCACGACGACGATCGTCTGCATCATCGCCGGCGACATCGATTGCAGCATCTGCACGACCGTCGAGAGCGCACCCGCCACTTTCGTTGCGAAAGGCATGATGGCCGCACCGATCTGTTCCAAGAAGTCGCCCATGCGTTCTTGAGCTGCTGCACGGCTCCGAGTCCCGTCCGTGCGGCGGCTTCGGCCTGCCCGCCGAACTTGCGCTCCAACTCGTCGAGGATCATCGCCTGCGCTTTGGCTATGTCGCCCGTCTCGGCGAGCTTCTTGATCACCTCCGTCTGCTCCTTGGAGAAGGTAATGCCGGCACGCGACAATGACGAAAGCTTCGTCGCGGGATCGGAGAGCGCCTTGCCCAACTGCAACGACGCCGAACCCAAATCCATCTCCAACGCCGTGGCGAGGTCCAATGCCAACGCCTGCGTGTGCTTGAAGTTCTCGCCCGTGATATTGGTGAAAGCCAACAGGCGGGCGGTGGATTTGTCGAGAATCGTCTCGTCGCCGAAGATCGTCTTGCCCTGCAACTCCGAGGCGTAGTCGGCCAACTGCCGGAAGTTGTAACCGACAGCCTGATTCGTAACTTTGAGCGCCTGCTGCACCTTCGCCTCGGCTTTGGCCTGCACATCGGCCAAGTGTAGCGACACGCCGCCCAATGCCGCAAGGGGCGCCGTGAGCTTCAGCGACAGTGACTTGCCGACGGAGGTCAGTTTCTTTTGGAGCGAGCCGAGACCTTTCTCGACCTGCTGGGCCTTCTGCTGGAACTCATACGAGTCGGCTCCGATCTTGATAAGCAGGTCGGCGATTCTTCGGGACATAGCGGTTTAGGGTTTGTGTTGCAGATAGAGCGTCCAGCCGGCCTCGACGTCCGACAGTATCGCCGGCCGCCCGTTCTCCACGCGCGACATAGCCGCCACGACGGGGATCATCATCTCGCCTGCCTGCGTATCCAACGGTTCGTCGGCGCCGATGCCCGACCATTCGGCCACGCAACGGATATAGTTTTCGGTATGGTTCTCGATGGGCGGAGCGTAGCGCGAGATCATCTGTCTAATGGTTCGGTAGCCGTTGCGACGATAGGAGTCCAGCAACACGAACATTGCGCGGTAGCCCCACGCCATCGTCTCGAACTGCTTGAATGCCGCATCGCGCGAAGGCGTAACTTCGCCAAGATACTTCGTCTTCGATCGGCGGATATTGCCGGGATTACGATTGCGCATCCCTCTCGGCAAAGTTTTCTCGTTCATAATATCTGTTATTCGTTCCGGAATGTCATTGTAGCAATCGTTTCCTCCTTGCGGCTCGGCAGAGCCCGCAAGCGGGTTCTGCTCTCGCTCCGCGGCGTCGGTTGCGATTGTTCAGTCCTCTGCTCATTGCTTTATGATTTTCGGTTATTTTCGTCGTTCTCTTTGCGCTTGCGTTCCAACTCGGCTCTTTTGAGTAAGACCGGACATTGCTCTGGCGGCGTTGCGCATTTATATGCCTGCCGGATGACGATGCGGTTGCGGTCGATCTCCACGTCCTTGTGCTCGATGATGATTTCCAACTTGTCGACCTTTTCTTCTAATTTCTCCACGCGCCCGTCCAGCCGCGTGATCTGCTCGGACTGGATCGCCACGACTTTCTCCGTGTTTGCTAATTCGGCGGAGTCGGCGGCCGCATTCTCCTTGCGCTTCTTCGCGTTGAAAAAGAGGATCGTACCCGCCAGGCCGCTGGCGAGCAGAAAGTTCAGAATGATGGATAGTGTTTCCATAGCTTCGCACTTATTCAGGAATGTACTTGTAAATCGCTCGTTCGCGCACGATATAGAGGTCGCCGTAGATGAAGAACAACCCCATGATGTTCTCGCCCCAGCCGGCGGCGTTCCGAACGTCGGTCGTCGTGTCGTCGCGGAAGTTCCAGATGAAGATACCGTCGTCGTAGGAGTGCACGACTTCGCTCATCGTATGGTCGGCGTGATCCGCCCAGCGTCCTAAGCGTCGGAGCAGCGTCCGCTCGGTAATCGAATCCCGCCGGTAGAACCACAGCATATCGTCGGCGTTGATGCCTATATAGTTGTCGGAGACGGTGACGATCTGCTCGCCTGCGGCGAATTGCTGCATCTTGCAGGGCCGGTGAAACCGCTTGTCGTGCAGATAAGCATAATAAGTGGTGTTCACGACAATCGTATTTTCCGTACGCCGCAGGGCGAGAATCGCACCGGACATCGGCGTACCTTCGTAGGCATATCCCCGTCCGCGATAGCCGGTCGAGGCGTCGGACGAAGCGTATTTGCACTCCGGACGCGAGAGGTAGCGATAGGTGCGGTAGTTCGGATCCTCGTCCTCCGTCGTGGTGGCGCTGCGTCCGCCGGCATTGCCGCCGCGCGGACCGATATACTGCCGGTAAGATTTCAGGATATGGATATACCCGTCCATATAAGTTGCGACATTGCAGTACTCCTCCGGCGGGGTGTATATCCGTTCGACCGTGCCGCGATAGTCGAGATGGCGAACCGATTGTCCGTCCACCGTAACGAACCCCTCGTCCGCCTCGTACATCTCGAACGGTATCGTGTTGCGGTAGATCTCCCGCACCCGACACGTGGCGATGTCGAAAGCATAGACCGTCTTTTTGTCGGCGGATTGGAGCAACAGCCGGTTCAGGCAGCGGATCGCCTTGCCGACCGTAAAGGATAGCGTCGCGACTGCTATGCAGTCGTCGCCCTCCGGCGGCTTTTCCGTCGTGAGCAGATGCGGCATCTCTACCAATTCGCTATTGTACGAATCTTCGAGGGCATTCAACTCGACCGAATTGATATAGTATGCAGCGCTCAAGTACTTGTCGTCCCGCACGACCGTATTCATATCGATATGCTGCCCCGAGAAGATTTCGCCCGTGATTCGTCGGCTCGGGAGTTGCTTATAGCGTAAGGCTCCCTGTGCGATATGGCCGACGAGCGTGTCGTAGTCGTTCCGACCTTTCGTATGCCAGATACGCGTAGGGTTGCCGGCGGCATCGAGGTAATAGAGCGTGTAGAGCAGCCGGTCGTTCGGGATGGCGGGGATGTCGCTCACGGGAAGCGTTACGGACATATCGACGTTGTTCGCGGGATCGACGAGCGACTCGTAGCGCAATCCCTTGTCGTAGCTGTCGCCCGCATCGATCGAAAGCGTCATCCTGCGGAATGAAACACCCTCGTAGTGCCCTGTAGTCCGTCCGCCGCCGCGATCACCGTAGCCGTATTGCGTCTCTTTACCGATGAGCGTCTGTCGGATGAAGAACTGCCATTCGCCGTCGCAGGGGATGCCGTCGATCTCGATCTTCATATTCTGCTCGCTACCGGTCTTGACCGTACTCACGATCTCCCCGTCGGAGGACTGTACCCACGAACCGCTCTCGGTCAGGCTGTATGTTGCCTTTTCGCCGACGATGCGTACGCCGTAATGCACCGCGACATCGATGCTTTCGTTCGGACGGTAAATGCCCAATCCCCATTCCCGATGGTAGGTCTGCAACCCGAACTCCCATACGAGCGGGAAGTTGCACTGTTCGACGGGAAAGCCTTTCGTGCAGATTTCGACACCCTGATGGTCATCGTCGCCGTTGAATGTAAGTGCATCGTCGTTCGTAATCGAGAGAAATCCGAAAGGATCCGTCCAAACCGTCGGATCATAGAAGCCGATGCGGGATATCAGATTGTCGAGGCTTTTATTCTTCACATCTACCGAGACCTTGCGTAGTGCCGGCACGATGTCCAAAGTCGATTCGCCCGATACGTGCAGGGCGCCCGTCCACATGCCGTCTATGCACTCGCGTGCGGCCGACGTGACGACCTGCGCGCCGGTATGGATTACGAGCCGCCGCCCGTTGCCCGTAACGATGCGCCCGACGGGATGCTCCGTACCGACTCGATAGAAATTCACGGGGCGGGCGGTTCGGTAGAGCGACACGGCGCGACGGATATGCAGGGCACCGTTCGACTGGAAAATCTGTCCGGCAAAAGGACGCAAGCACAGTTCGAGGATGTCGCGATAGGTAGGCTCCTCGTAGACGTAGTAGAGCCGTTCGAGGTCGATATAGGTTTGACGGAGCGGAGAGGCGTTCTCGTCCATGCCCTCGGCATACAGATCCATCCAGTCCGCCGTATCGATGTCCAGCTCCAACAGGTCTATGCAGGAGGAGAACAGTTCCCACAGCGACCGTCTGCCCGTGATGCCGATATGTGCGAGGTCGCGGAACGGAATGCTCGACAAGAGGTTGAAGCCATCTACAGCCTTGATCGTAACGGTATAGGGCGGAGCGGTGAAATTCTCGGAATAGAGGTCTGCAATAACGTACCCACGCCAATAGAGCTGCCGGTTGCGGAAGATCGAAACGCGAAAATACCGCGGATCGGAAGTGAAAAGCGAGAGATACTTGAAATTTTCTTTGCAGAGGATGTTGATGGTCGCCTCCGATGCCTTAACAGGTACGTAAAACTCGTCGCCACGTTTCTCCCACGTGATCTGCAATGGCGTACCGCCGTCGAAGGTCATCTCCTCCGACGGACCGGAGTACCCCCGCTCCGAAATCTCCACGCGCCACAAGACACTCTTGTACTTACTCCGTAGCTCTGCGTAATATTTCAGACCGAACCGACGCCAAACCGAGGGCAAAGACGAACTTGCTCGTTCTTTGCCAAGGTGCGAAGGAGGAAAACTATTTGTTAAAATCGCCACCTCGTCTCTCCTTTGGCGTAAAGGTAGACGGGGCGGCGAGTACGGAAGAGATACTTTGTCTCCGTTGCGTTACTGTCCTTTTTCAGGGGTAACTCGAAATCCGATCGGTCTTCGGGCTGCACTCCGCTTCGGCAGTTCGACCGATAATGCTCCGATCGCTTCGTAAATCGTTTCGATATCCTTGCGCATATCTTCCGAAAGATCGTTGACTCCGCCCAATATCTCTTCGGTCGCTTGTTCGAGTGCGAGGACCCGCTCCCGGAGGCGTGCGATCTCGACCGATTCGGCGGTTCGGGTCAGAATGCAGTTGCGCATGGCGACGAATGCATCCATAATCGAGATACTGACTTGAATCGCCGTCGGGCTTCGCAATACAGCCGACAACATCGAGACGCCTTGCTCCGTAAAGGCATAGGGTAGATATTTCATATGTTTGCCTCGTTCGAGCGGCATATCGTTTAAGGTGCCAAATCGGCACCTTAAAGCCTCTTCTTTGGTCAGCTGAAACATGAACCGTTCCGGAAACCGCTCGATATTTCGTTTGACGGCACGGTTGAGGGCCTTGGTTTCGACGCCGTACAACTCCGCAAGGTCTTTGTCCAACATCACCCGCACGCCGCGCACCTCGTGAATTTTGTTCTGTATGATTTGCAATTCCATAAAAATCCGTTTATAAACCGGCCATAGCCGTTGTCAGACGAACCATCGCCATGGCATTCAGCTTGCCGGCGAGGATTTCCATGTCGTTGTTGATTTTCGTGTCGATGACCCGCGCATAAATCTGCGTCGTCTGAATATTCGTGTGCCCGAGCATCTTCGATACGGTTTCGATCGGCACTCCGTTGGCCAGCGTTACGGTCGTAGCGAAGGTGTGGCGGGCCATGTGGAATGTCAAATCCTTGTCGATGCCGCACACGCTTGCAATCTCTTTCAGGTAGGAGTTGACCTTCTGATTCGACGGGACGGGGAAGAGCAAGCCGCCTTTGGCCGTACCGTCGTATTTCTCGATCAATCGTATGGGAACGTCGAGCAGGCGCACATGCACGGGCACGTCGGTCTTCTGCCGTTTGGTGTCGATCCACAGATTGCCGTCGGGCCATCGGCGGAGCATACCGGCGGATAGATGTTTGAGGTCGATATAAGCCAAGCCGGTATAGCAGCTGAACAGAAAGAGGTCGCGGATGACTTCGAGCCGTTTCATGGCAAATACCTTGTTCGCGAGGCGGTCCAGTTCTTCGTCGGTCAGGTAGCCTCTGTCCACCTTCTCGAAATGGAGTTTGTAGCCCGCCAGCGGATCGTTCTTCGACCAGCCGTTCAAATAGCCGACGTGCAACATGGTCTTCAGCTGCCGCATCAACTTCATCGTCGAATTGTTCGTCAGCCGATAGTTCATGCGCAGCCACCGGTCGAAATCGGTAGCGAAGCGGGGATGCAGCTCCTTGACCGCCATATCGGGTAGGCGGTAGCGTGCTTGCATGAACTCTGCAAGTCGATTGCGGGTCAGTTTGTAACGCAGGTACGTTTCGCGGCAGCATTGTTCGGTTTTGAGCAGGTCGGTATAATCCTCGATGAAACGGTCGCAAACCTGCAATAACGTAGTGGCGTTCTGATCGAGTCCCGTGATGGCGTTTTTGAGTTTGCCGGCCGTGATGACCTCTTCGCGCCGAAGCATCTCGTCGTATTTGCGCCGTATCAGCACACGCAGCTCTTCGAGCATCTCGTTGATCTGTTTTTCCTCTTTGGTCTTGCCTGTCGTGCGGTAATCTTTCGGCTGCCAGCGGTCGGGGTGGATGTACATCCTCGTAGCGAAATGCACCATTTCGCCATTGACGGTAATGCGCGCCACGATAGGGACGGTGCCGTCTTCGCGGATTTTGCCTTTCTGAATGATAAAAATTACGGCGAAGGTACTTTTCTGTGCCCGTAACCTTCGGGACGGTCTCGCGGCGTTTTCGTGTAACCGCTGGTTCGTGTCTTTCTTCATAACGATACTTTACTTATTGGTGTGACAAAAATAGTCTAATACAACTATTTGATTGACAAATAGGTAAAGTCAATGAAGGACGCCGCGAAGACAAGCCGAGGCAAGGTTACGCGATTGCGTTGCGCCGGTTACGAATGGGTTACGTTCGGGCGTCCCGAAGTGTCCGCAGGAACAGATTCGGGGCGATTTCGCGTAAGCCATATGTAACCTGAAACGGATTTCTAACGCTTTGACGCATCGTGCGATAGGGCATAAACAAAAGAAAACGAGACGGTTGTGGTAACCATCTCGTTTCTTCGTCTGCGGTGCGTAGGGGACTCGAACCCCTGACCCCGTGCGTGACAGGCACGTATTCTAACCAGCTGAACTAACGCACCTTTTTGCTGATTGCGAATGCAAAGGTAATACAAATTTCGGTAACTCCAAACAAATTCAGCCTTTTTTGAAGAAAGAAAATTGCACGCTTCCGTAACTCCTTAACTGCCAGAACTCCCCGTGCGAAGAAAAATCCATTTTCCGGGAGTGCTCGAAGATGAACAAACCGTTTTCGCGGAGCAATCCGCCCCCGAGGACCGAATCGACGATTCGCTCGCTGCCCTCCAAATCGTAGGGCGCATCCGAAAAAATCACGTCGAACTGCTTCCCGCAGCTTTTCACATAGAGAAAGGCGTTGGCCTTGACCGGGTAGAAATTTTCGATGCCCAGCCGGGCGGCCGTCTGCCGGATGAAATTCCAGTGCACCGGATTGATTTCCACCGCCGTGACGCTCCGGGCGCCGCGCGAGGCGAACTCGTAGCTGATAGACCCCGTGCCTGCGAACAGGTCGAGCACGTCGCACTGCTCGAAATCGACCAGATTGCCCAACACGTTGAACAGGTTTTCCTTGGCGAAATCCGTCGTGGGGCGCGCCCGCAGGTTGCGGGGCGGGTTGATGGCCCGGCCCTTGTATTTGCCGCTTACGATTCGCATACGACGTATCTGAAGCGTTTGCCTATCAACTTGCGCAGGGCCTTGGCGCCGGGTCCGGCTATCTGCAGCCGCATCTGCCCCAAAGGCAGCGCCCTGCCCAGCCGGTCGATGAAGTAGAGGATGTCGGCTTCGGCCGCAGCCGGGATGACTTCGGCGAGCCGCAGGGTCCGGCCGAATACCTTTATATATAGCACCCCTGGAGCACGGCGCAGCCAGACGGTCTGCGTTGCCGCCGTGGGACCCTCCAAAAGCGGGGTAGTGAAGTCGGCGCGGTAACCCAATCGCCCGCGGATTCGCTGGAGTATCTTTTCGTCCAACGCCATGACGGCGACCACCTCCTTGTCCCGGCCGAGCGAACGCGGCATACTGCGGACCGCCTGCTCGTCTTGCCGGCAGGCCATTCCGGCGGCGGCGAGCAGCTCGGCGGCCGTGGATGTCTGGAGCAGGTCGGCGGGCACGAGCAAAGTCTGCGGCGTGAGAATCTCCACCGTCACTATCGCCTCGCCCGTGAAGTCGCGGTCGAGCCCCGAGACCGAAAAAGAGTGTCCATCCAACGACCGCTGAATGGACACCTTGTTCGTGAGGCGCGGGGTCCTACTCCCAGTTGCCTGCTTCATTGTTGCCGGCTTCCATCGAACCGAACTTGACGCCCGGATAACGGTTGAAGTTGTGGACCTCGTCGTCGACCAGGTTGATGAACTCCTGGCGATAAGCGACCGTGTCGAGGAAAATCTTGTAAGGAGCACGGCACTCCACGACGGGAATGACGACCTTCGATTCGGTGGTGATGATGCCCGCCTCCATGATATATTGGGCCTGGTTGTCCGTGCCGGGAATGTAGCGCAACTGCTCGATGTCGGACTTGCTCAGCACCTTGGGGGCGAAAATCGTGTCGATGACGGCAATCTTGAACTTCTCGATGTTCTTCTTGCCGGCCTTTTTCAATGCGGCCATACCCACCGAGTCGTCCTCGTCGACGATCTTGCGCTCCAGCTCCAGCGTATCGTTGAGAATGAACGCCGTGAGCGTGTCGAAGTCGCCCGTGAAACGCTGGTACTTGGACTTGTAGGCCCGCTGTGCGGTGCGGATGTCCTTGATGCGCTCGATGACCTGCGCCTTGCGGGCGGCCAGCTCGTTGTCGAAACGGATGGGGGTCGAAATCTGGTCGTAGATGACATAGACCAGCGCCACGATCACCACTGCAAGAATGATTTGGATGATTCTTTTCATTTTTTTAATCGAGTATTTGTTATTAATTTTGTCCGAAATAAAACAAGGCGAATGCTCAGCACACGTATCGCGTCCCAAATTTACGCTAAAATTTGTTTCCAAGCAACTCCCGGGCAAAAAAAAATCGTAGAACGCATATCGGAATACCTTGCCGACGAAGATTTTTCGCGGATTTTCGTGCTGAACGGATATGCCGGAACGGGCAAAACCACGCTGATAGCCGCACTGGTCGCGGCGCTGAAGGAACTGGGCACGAAACCCGTGCTGCTGGCTCCTACGGGCCGGGCGGCCAAGGTGCTGGCGCGCTATTCCGGTGAGAAGGCCTTCACGATTCACAAACGCATTTACCGTCAGCAGACGGCGGCCGACTACGAATCGAAATATTCGCTCAATTTCAACCCCGAACGCGATGCGGTTTTCATTGTCGACGAGGCTTCGATGCTACCCGACCGCACACCCGACGGACCCCATTTCGGCAGCGGCTCGCTGCTGGAGGATTTGGTGCAGTACGTCCGCAGCGGCCGTGCCTGCCGGCTGATTCTGGTGGGCGACAACGCCCAGCTGCCGCCCGTGGGCAGTGACTTCAGCCCGGCGCTCGACCCGGTGTCGCTGGGAGCCTATGGCGATGTGGTCTACAATACGCTGGACGAAGTGGTCCGCCAGCAGGCCGAATCGGGCATTCTGTTCAATGCTACGCTGGTGCGCTGCATGCTCGAAAACAACATCCTCGACATACCGCGGTTCCGGATGGATTTTCCCGACATCGAAGCGGTCGAGGGCGGCGATTTCCTCGAAAAATTGCAGGACAGCTATGCGCAGTACGGCCGCGACGAAACCATTGTCATCACCCGCTCGAACAAGCGCGCCAACCGCTACAACGAGGGCATCCGGTGCAATGTGCTCTACGCCGAGGAGGAGGTGGAGAGCGGCGACATGCTGATGGTGGTAAAGAACAACTACTATTTTGCGCAGGGCGACGACTGCCCGATGAGCTTCATAGCCAACGGCGACGTGGCCCGGCTCAAGCGTATCCGACGCTTCGAGGAGTTCTACGGCTTCCGTTTCGCCGACGCCGTGCTGGAGTTCCCCGACTACGACGACACCGCCGTCGAGTGCAAGGTGCTGCTCGATACGCTCGCTTCCGAATCGCCGTCGCTCACGCGCGAAGAGTCGCAGCGGCTTTTCTACGAGGTCGAAAAGGACTACGAGGAGATAAAAAGCAAGCTCAAACGCTTCAAGGAAATACGTGACAATCCGCACTTTAATGCCGTTCAGGTGAAGTTTTCCTACGCCATTACCTGCCACAAGGCGCAGGGCGGCCAATGGAAAGCTGTCTTCATCGACCGCTGCCTCTTCGGCGACGAGCCCATGACGCGCGACATGCTCCGCTGGCTCTATACGGCCCTCACGCGCGCCACCGAAAAACTCTACCTCGTTAATTTCGACGAACAATTCTATGAATAGCGAACGCCATCCTCTCGAACCTTTCCTGCCCTCCGGCGCCCGGCTGCTGATGCTGGGCAGCTTTCCGCCCCAGCGCCACCGCTGGTCGATGGAATTCTTCTATCCCAATCTTCAGAACGACATGTGGCGCATTGTCGGCTACTTGGCCACGGGCGACAAGACCCATTTTCTGATGCCCGATGCGAAGCGTTTCGACAAGGAGCGAATCGAGGCTTTCTGCCGCGAGCGGGGGATTGCGCTCTACGACACCGCAGCCGAGGTCATCCGTCTGAAAGACAATGCATCGGACAATTTTCTTCAAGTAGTGCGTGAGGTCGATCTGGCGGCGCTGCTGGCCCGGATTCCGGCGTGCCGCACCATCGTCACTACGGGACAAAAGGCCACCGACACGCTGCGCTCCATCGTCGGGTGCGAAGAACCTCCGGTCGGGGGTTGCGTGGACGCTGATTTCGCCGGGTGTCGGCTGCGTCTGTGGCGGATGCCTTCTTCTTCGCGGGCCTATCCGCGCCCCGTCGAATGGAAAGCCGAATTCTATCGCAAGGTATTCACCGACTGCGGGATAATCTGACCTACCTAAAGCGGTGCGGACTGCAAAAGGCCGAAAAATATTTCACCCGGTTTTGCGGAGTTGCCAAATTCCGTTATCTTTGCTTGATTGAATTTATATACAATATCCTATTGTGGCTTCCGAAAAGAAAACAGACAAGAAGTACGTGGAAACCCCGCTCATGAAGCAATACTATGCAATCAAGGCGGTGCATCCCGATGCGGTGCTGCTGTTCCGGGTCGGCGACTTCTACGAGACTTTCGGCGAAGACGCCATCAAGGCCAGCGGCATTCTGGGCATCACGCTTACGCGGCGGGCCAACGGGTCGGCTTCGTTCGTCGAACTGGCCGGTTTTCCCTATCATGCCATCGACACCTACCTGCCCAAGCTGGTTCGCGCCGGAGAACGGGTAGCCATCTGCGAACAGCTGGAAGACCCCAAGACGGTCAAGGGGCTGGTCAAGCGCGGGGTCATCGAACTCGTCACGCCCGGTGTGGTCATGGGCGACAACATCCTCTCCAACAAGGAGAACACCTACCTTGCGTCGGTTTTCTTCGGGCCCAAGCTCACGGGCGTCGCCTTTCTCGATATTTCGACGGGCGAATTCTACGTCGCCGAGGGTTCGGACACCTATGTAGACAAGCTGATTTCCAATCTCGCGCCCAAGGAGGTCATCTTCCAGCGCGGTTACGAGGACCGGTTCGCCGGGGCTTTCGGCTCGCGGCTCTATACCTACAAGCTCGACGAATGGGTCTTTTCGGAGGAAGTGAACCGCGAAAAGCTCTGCAAGCAGTTCGGCACCAAGTCGCTCAAAGGCTTCGGCATCGACCAGTTCACCGGGGGCGTGTCGGCTGCCGGGGCCATTCTCCACTACCTCGAGTTCACCGAACACCGCGACATCGCACACATCAAGTCCATTGCGCGGCTCGACCAGGAAGATTTCGTGTGGATAGACAAGTTCACCATCCGCAATCTGGAACTTTTCGCTTCCAACGGCGCCCGCGAAAAGGGCAGTTTCGCCGAAGCCATCGACCGGACCCTCACGCCGATGGGCGGGCGGATGCTGAAGCGGTGGATTGCCATGCCCATCAAGAATCCCATGGCCATCAACGAGCGGCTCGACATCGTGGAATACTTCACGCAGCAGGCCGATTTCAGCGAGACGGTGCGGGCGCAGGTGACCCTTATCGGGGACCTGGAGCGTATCGCGTCGCGCATAGCCGCCGCCAAGGTGACGCCCCGCGAACTGGTGCAGCTCAAAAATTCGCTGACGGCCATCGAGGAACTGAAACGCCTGCTGGAGCAGGCCGACCAGCCCCGGATGCGGGGATTGTCCCGGCAGCTCGACACCCTGGCCGAGGTGCGCGACCGCATCGCCCGCGAAATCTACCCCGATCCGCAGAACAATCAGATTCAGAAAGGCGGCGTCATTGCCGACGGGGTCGACCCCGAACTCGACGACCTGCGCCGCATAGCGCTTCACGGCAAGGACTACTTGGCCAAAATCCAGCAGCGCGAGAGCGAGGCGACCGGAATCCCGTCGCTCCGGCTGAGCTACAACAACGTTTTCGGCTATTATATCGAGGTGCGCAACACCCACAAGGACAAGGTGCCCGACACGTGGATACGCAAGCAGACCCTTGCCAACGCCGAACGCTACATCACCGAAGAACTCAAGGAATACGAGGAGAAGATTCTTGGCGCCGAGGAGAAGATGCTCGTGCTCGAACAGCGCATCTACAACGAGCTTATCGGCTATATCCGCACGACGCTCAAGACGTTGCAGACCAGCGCCATGACCGTTGCCCGCATCGACTGCCTGCAATCGTTCGCGCGGATTGCTTGCGAGCGCCGCTATGTGCGGCCCGTGCTCGACGAGGGCAAGCGCATCGAAATCAAGCAGGGGCGCCATCCGGTCATCGAAACCACCATGCCCGTGGGCGAGGAGTATATTCCCAACGACATCATGCTCGACGACAAGCAGCAGCAGATCGTCATGATTACGGGTCCCAACATGTCGGGTAAATCGGCCTTGCTGCGGCAGACGGCCCTTATCATTCTGATGGCGCAAATCGGCTCGTTCGTCCCGGCCAAGTCGGCCCATATCGGTGTGGTCGACAAGATTTTCACCCGTGTGGGCGCTTCGGACAACATTTCGCAGGGCGAATCGACCTTCATGGTCGAAATGCTCGAATCGGCCAGCATTCTCAACAACATTTCCGACCGCAGTATCGTGCTGCTGGACGAAATCGGCCGGGGTACAAGCACCTACGACGGCATCTCCATTGCCTGGGCGATGGTCGAATACCTCCACAATCATCCCACGGCCCACGCCAAAACGCTTTTCGCCACGCACTACCACGAGCTCAACGAAATGGAACAGATGTGCCCGCGCGTGAAGAACTACCACGTGGCGGTCAAGGAGATGGGCAATCAGATTGTTTTCCTGCGCAAGCTCGAACGGGGCGGGACCGAGCATTCGTTCGGTATCCATGTGGCCCGGATGGCGGGCATGCCGACCTCGGTCGTGTCGCGGGCCGACGAGATACTGCGCAACCTCGAACTGGTCTACGGCAACAACCAGATTGTGCCGAACCGCAGTCTCAAGGAGCGCGGCAGCCGCAAGCCCTCGGCCCAGTCGGTGCGCGAAGCGGCCGAAAACAGCCCGCAGAACATGCAGCTGTCGATGTTCCAGCTCGACGACCCGGTGCTGGTGCAGATACGCGACCAGATCAAGGGGCTCGACCTCGACGCCCTCACTCCCATCGAGGCGCTCAACAAGCTGAACGAAATCAAGAAGATAGCAGGAATCTGAACGTTTCCTGCTGGCTATGCCAAGGCGAGAAAACCTGCATGAAAAATGGAAAGAAGCCGGTATCGCCGAAGTGAACGGCATGGAGAGGTCGTTCAATATTTTCAGAAACAGCAAAAAGTAGTCTCCCGACATCGATAATAAAAAGTCCGGATGCGATGGCGTCCGGACTTTTTTTGGCAGAATAGAATTACCTGAAGAAGTACAGGATTTTCTTATAGAAGAAAGTCAGTGAACGCCGCAGATTCTTGAGCGGGAACCTTACCGGATTGCCGATTGAAGAGGTGAACTTACCCATGTGCGACCCTTGGACAGCCACTACCGGATGAGACCAGTAGAGATGGAAAAGTCCTTTTCCGCTGTCATCCGTCTTGTGCCGGAATTCATTGATCCACAGGTCTACCGGACGCGTACATTTTTCTGTTTCCGCCGCGGTAAGAATCGCCTGCGCAAACGCCTTGTTGACCAGATAGCAACCCAGACATTGCAGAAACCGACCGGGGTAGGCGACTTGCCCTTTCACCCGTTGGCTGCGCGGCACGAAACCCATGCAGGTGGCCTCGAATCCGACAAGGAACGGCTCGGACTCCCCGTGCCGCTGCATCATTTCCCGCAGGGCCGAATCGAAAGTCCGGTCGAACTGCTTGGTTATGAACATGTCGTCCTCGAATATCAGGGCATAGGGAATATTCTCCCGTACGATTTTTTCGTAAGTAAGCAGATGTTTGGCGGCACAGCTTTTATGGGGCGTCGGAGTTCCGGCCGAGCCGAAGAATCGTTGCTGCAATTCCGGCGTCAGCTCCGTCATATCACCGTCCAACATATACTCGAAAACTATTCCGTGTGCGGCAAGCGTCCGCTCCATGTGCCGTGCACGATCTTCATAGCCTTGCTTGACATGCAGAACGAAAACGGGAATCGTGCTTTCCATATTATTTGTTGATGAGCGAACTGATGTTCTGAATCAGCATGGCCACGGCGACCGAATTGAACCCACCTTCGGGGATGATGACGTCGGCGTACTTCTTCGACGGCTCGACGAACTCTTCGTGCATGGGCTTGACCGTGTTGGTATACTGCGAAATGACCGACTGCATCGTGCGGCCGCGGTCGCAGACGTCGCGCAGAATGCGGCGCGCCAGGCGGATGTCGGCGTCGGTATCGACGAACACCTTGATGTCCATCAGGTCGCGCAGCTCCTTGTTCTCGAAGATAAGAATACCGTCGACGATGATGACCTTGGAGGGCTTCACGCTTACGGTTTCGGGCAGACGGTCGTGGTCGACGAACGAATAGAGCGGGTGCTGGATGGGCACGTTCTCTTTCAGCGCCTTGATGTGCTCCACGAGCATCTGCGTGTCGAACGCCTGCGGATGGTCGTAGTTGAGCTTCGTCCGCTCCTCGTAGGTGAGTTCGGGGTGGGCCTTGTAATAGTAGTCGTGGCACAGGGTCACCACGTCGTCGCCCTGGAAAGCCTCTTGCAGACGCTTGACCAGTGTCGACTTGCCCGAACCGGTTCCTCCGGCCACTCCGATTACCGTAACTTGCATAGACAGAGATATTAGGGTGTAGTTATACAAAAACGAAGGACCACCTTGCAAAGGCGATCCTTTCGTTCTCTAAGCGTCGATATTGGCGTAGTGGGCGTTCTTCTCGATGAATTCGCGGCGGGGCGGAACGTCGTCGCCCATGAGCATCGAGAAGATGCGGTCGGCTTCGGCCGCGTTTTCGATGTTGACCTGCCGCAGAATACGCGTATCGGGGTTCATCGTCGTCTCCCACAGCTGGTGCGCGTTCATCTCGCCGAGACCTTTGTAGCGCTGTACGTGGGTACCCTTGCCGAATTCTTCGGTAATCGCATCGCGCTCCTTCTCGGTCCAGCAGTAGCGTTCCTGCTTGCCTTTCTTGACCAGATAGAGGGGCGGGGTAGCGATGTAGACATGGCCGTTCTCGATGAGCTCCTTCATCTTGCGGAAGAAGAACGTCAGCATCAGCGTCGCGATATGGGAACCGTCGACGTCGGCATCGGTCATGATGATGATTTTGTCGTAGCGCAGCTTTTCGAGGTTCAGCGCCTTGCTGTCGTCCTCGGTGCCGATGGTCACGCCCAGCGCGGTGAACATGTTCTTGATTTCCTCGTTCTCCCACATGCGGTGCTCCTGCGCTTTCTCGATGTTCAGAATCTTACCGCGCAGCGGCATGATAGCCTGGAAGTTGCGGTCGCGACCCGATTTGGCCGTACCGCCTGCCGAGTCGCCCTCGACGAAGAAGATTTCGGCAATCGAACGGTCGCGGCTCGAACAGTCGGCCAGCTTGCCCGGCAAACCTGCGCCCGACAAGACGGTTTTACGCTGCACCAGCTCGCGGGCATGGCGCGCAGCGTGGCGGGCCGTCGCGGCCAGAATCACTTTCTGCACAATGGCCTTGGCGTCCTTGGGGTTCTCCTCCAGGTAATGGCCCAGCGCCGACGTCATGGCCTGGTCGACAGCCGCCGAAACCTCGTCGTTGCCCAACTTGGTCTTGGTCTGTCCCTCGAACTGCGGCTCGGCGACCTTGACCGACACCACGGCCGTCAGACCCTCGCGGAAGTCGTCGCCGTTGATGTCGAACTTCAGCTTGGCGAGCATTCCCGAATCCTCGGCGTATTTCTTGAGCGTGCGGGTCAGCGCACGGCGGAATCCTGTCAGATGCGTACCTCCCTCGATGGTATTGATGTTGTTCACATAGGAGTGTACGTTCTCCGAATAGGAATCGTTGTACTGCATGGCCACCTCGACCGGAACCCCGTTCTTCTCGGTGTCGAGATAAATGATCGAATCAATGATAGGTTCGCCGCGCGTGGCGTCGAGATACTTCACGAATTCTTTGAGACCCTCCTCCGAATAGAAGTGGTCCTCGCGGGTCTTGCCCTCCTCGTCCTTGCGCAGGTCGCGGAGGTTGAGCCTGATGCCCTTATTGAGGAATGCCAGCTCGCGCAGACGGTTGGCCAGAATGTCGTACTTGTATTCGGTCGTGTGGGTGAAGATTTCGCCGTCGGGCTTGAACGTGACGGTCGTACCGCGGTCGGAGCAGGTGCCCACGACCTCGACCTGCGAAGTCGGCACGCCCTTGCTGTAGGACTGGCGGTAAATCTTGCCCTCGCGGTGGATTTCAGCGATAAGCAACGTCGAAAGCGCGTTGACGCACGAAACGCCCACGCCGTGCAGACCGCCCGACACCTTGTAACTGCCCTTGTCGAACTTACCGCCCGCGTGCAGCACCGTGAGCACCACTTCGAGAGCCGATTTGCCCTCCTTTTCGTGGAAGTCGGTCGGGATACCGCGGCCGTTGTCCCTGACCGTGATGGAATTATCTTCGTTGATGGTAACGTCGATGTCGGTACAATAGCCGGCCAGCGCCTCGTCGATGGAGTTGTCCACCACCTCGTAGACCAAGTGGTGGAGACCCTTTTCGCCGATGTCGCCGATATACATGGCAGGGCGCTTGCGGACCGCCTCCAGTCCTTCGAGGACCTGGATGTTCGACGCGGAATAGGCTTCTTCCTGTTTCTTTGCGTTTTGTTGTTCCGTACTCATTTTTCGCCTTTGAAATATCGTACAAATATACTGCTAATTTTCGGAATAAACAAGCGCCCGGACCTGATTCAGGATGCGCTTTTTTGTTGCGGTGCCCACGGTCAGCCGAGTTCGGCTTCGAGGTCGATTTCGTGGATTTGTCCCGACGCAAAGAGGATGGCGCGGGCAGGGTAGTTCTCGATAAGCGACGTGTTGTGCGTCGACATGACCACGGCGCAGCCGCTCTTGGCGATTTCGCGGAACAGCTGCATGATGCCGTCGGCCGTCACCGGGTCGAGGTTGCCCGTCGGTTCGTCGGCCAGCAGCACCTTGGGCCGGTTCAGCAGCGCCCGGGCTATGACAAGCCGCTGCTGCTCGCCGCCCGAAAGCTCGTAGGGCATCTTGTAGCTCTTGTTCTCCAGCTCGACCAGCCGCAGGACCTGCTCGATGCGTTCGGCGATTTCCGCCTTCCGCTTCCAGCCTGTCGCCTTCATTACATAATAAAGGTTCATGAACACGTTGCGGTCGGTCAGCAGCTGGTAGTCCTGGAATACGATGCCGATGCGGCGGCGCAGGTAGGGGATGTCGCGCCGCCGGAGCCTGCGCAGATTGAATCCGGCGATATGCCCCTCGCCCGTCAGCAGCGGCACTTCGGCGTAGAGGGTCTTCAGCAGGGTGCTTTTGCCGCTTCCGACCCGGCCGATGAGGTAGACGAATTCGCCTGCGGCGACCTCCAGATCGACCCCCGAGAGCACCATTTCGCTTTCGCGCAGCAAGCGTCCGGCGGACTTGTATCCGCGGGCGTCGGCGTGGCAGATGGCTGCGTTGCGAAATTTTACGACCGGTTTCTGATTCATTCTGGATGCTCCGGATTTGGACGGGTAAAGGTAATAAAAAAATCGGATTCGCCGCCTGCGCTTGAGGAAAAACGCCTTTCGGAGGGTAAAAAAGTCGGAAAATCCGAAATAATGTATTATTTTTGCCCTGTTTTCAGTTGCAGCTTTGCAGTTGCCCGATTCGGGGGTGCCCGGTTTTGACAGCAGGCAGAGTTTGATTGTAAGCACGCCGAGCGCTGTGCGGCGGCTCGTAAATACCGACGCTCGAACTACAAATGGCAATAACAGCTATGCACTCGCTGCCTAATTTTCAAGGAAAATCGGCTTAATCGCCGTGGCCAAGGCGCCGCAGCGACGAGTATCCCGGAGGAGGGTTCCGCTCCCTAATCCTCTTCCATACGGGGTATCATCAATTCGGAGATAGTGCGCCGGAGCGTTCCGGCCGGCGTGCGAAACTCAAGGAACTGGGACCCGGGTTAGGCCGTCGCCTGCCAGACCCGGGTAGAAGGACGAAACGGCGACTAAGCGTGTAGAAAGCTTTCGGGTTCCCTGTTTGGACGCGGGTTCGACTCCCGCCACCTCCACGACTGCGAGGAACGCTCCGGTTTTCCGGAATGTTTCTCGGACGCGGGTTACCTCGGTCGCGAAACCCCGCACCGTCCGTTTCGGACGACTGCGGCGCTTCCTCGGTGAGGATGGCTTCGCCACGTTCGACTCCCGCCACCTCCACATGACCGCTGTAAAAGCGCCGGACAAATATTCGGAATTTCAAGGTCCGAGCGCTTCCGACGGTTGTTGCTCGCGGCGATGCGCCGCGTTTACAAGTCTGACCCACCCCTAAATCCCCTCCTCGGAGGGGACTTGAGTGCCGCAAGCGGCAAAGTGGAGCGAGCACCGGAGGAGGTTTTCAAGGGTTGCGGTCCGGAGTATTCAAACTTAACTGAAGATTCCTTACATAGATTATGAACCGTCTCCTGCTGCTTTTCTTGCTTCCGTTGCTGTGTGCCGCCTGCATTTCGGGCTCCGGCAGGAAACACCCCGCCCATTCAAATCAACTACCCGATATGTCCGACAAAAAGCAGTATGCCGTCATCGCCACCGAGAAAGGGACGATGAAAGCCGAATTGTACACCCATGAAACGCCCGGCACCGTGGCCAACTTCGTCGAGCTGGCCTCGCACGATTTCTACGACGGGCTCACGTTCCACCGCGTTATTCCCGATTTCGTCATCCAGGGCGGCTGCCCGCGCGGCGACGGTACGGGCGGTCCCGGCTATACCATCAAGTGCGAGACTTCGGCCCCGCGTCAGTACCACGATCGCGGAGTGCTGTCGATGGCCCATGCAGGCAAGGACACGGGCGGTTCGCAGTTCTTCATCTGCCACAACCGCGAGAATACGCAGCACCTCGACGGCCGCCACACCTGCTTCGGCAAGGTCGTAGAGGGGCTCGACGTCATCGACGACATCCGCCCGGGCGACAAGATTCTTTCCATCCGCATCGTAGAAGAGTAGGAGGCCATGACCCGGAAAATCATGTTGCTCGGTTCGGGAGAATTGGGCAAAGAGTTCGTCATTGCCGCCCAGCGGCTCGGTCGGACCGTCGTTGCGTGCGATAAGTATCCCGGCGCTCCGGCCATGCAGGTGGCCGACGCCTGCGAGGTGTTCGACATGCTCGACGGCGATGCGCTCGAAGCAGCCGTCGCCAAACACCGGCCCGACATCATCGTGCCCGAAATCGAGGCCATCCGCACCGAACGTCTCTACGACATCGAGCGGCAGGGCGTGCAGGTGGTGCCCAGCGCCCGGGCCGTCAATTTCACCATGAACCGCAAGGCCATCCGCGACCTTGCGGCCAAAGAGCTGGGGCTCAAGACCGCCCGCTATTTCTACGCCAAGTCCTACGATGAGCTGTGCAGCGCCGCGGCCCGAATCGGATTCCCGTGCGTGGTCAAGCCGCTTATGTCCTCGTCGGGCAAAGGGCAGTCGGTGGTCAAGGGGCCCGAGGAACTGGAGCACGCGTGGAACTACGGGTGCGAGGGTTCGCGCGGCGACATCCGCGAACTGATCGTCGAGGAATTCATCGCGTTCGACAGCGAAATCACGCTGCTGACCGTCACGCAGAAGAACGGCCCTACGCTTTTCTGCCCGCCTATCGGCCACGTGCAGAAAGGCGGCGACTATCGCGAGAGTTTCCAGTCGCCGCAGATTGCTCCCGAGCATCTCGCCGAGGCGCAGCGCATGGCTGCCGCCGTCACCGAAGCGCTGACGGGCGCCGGCATCTGGGGTGTGGAATTCTTCCTCAGCCACGAAAACGGCGTCTATTTCTCCGAGCTGTCGCCCCGGCCGCACGATACGGGCATGGTGACGCTGGCCGGAACGCAGAATCTCAACGAATTCGAGCTGCACCTGCGCGCAGTGCTCGGTCTTCCGATTCCTGCGATTACGTTCGAGCGCATGGGTGCCAGCGCCGTCATTCTTTCGGAAAAGGCCATCGCCGGAACGCCCCGTTACGAGGGTGTCGGCGACGCGCTGGCTGCCGGCCCGCAGACCGACATCCGTATTTTCGGCAAGCCCTCGGCCCGCGTCGGTCGCCGAATGGGCGTGGTCGTGAGCTACGCGCCGCTGGGCAGCGACCTCGACGCCTTGCGCGAACGGACCAAAGCGGCCGCCGCCAAGGTCAAAGTGCTGGAGTAACCCATATCTCTGCATAAGCAAGGCGCCGAACCCACGAGTTCGGCGCCTTTTGCTTGTTCCGGTCGGAATCCGGATTTATTTGTGCAGTTTCGCTACCACGTTGTCCGTAGCCTTTTTCAGCAGCTCCTCCGGACAGCAGAGCGTGATGCGGATATAGCGCCTGCCCTCCGAGCCGAAGATTCCGCCCGGAGTGAGGAACACATCGCACTTTTCCATCACTTCGTCGGAGAACGAGAAGCTGTCGCCCTCGTAGTCCTCCGGCAGTTCGGCCCAGACGAACAGACCCGCCTGATGCTCGCGGTAGCGGCACCCCAGCGCATCGAGCAGGGCATACGCCTGCTTCTCGCGGCCGTAATAGATGGCGTTCAGCTCCTTGAACCATTCGTCGCCCAGCGCCAGCGCCGTGTCGGCCGCCGCCTGAATCGGGTAGAACATGCCCGAATCCATGTTCGACTTGAACGTGAGAATCGAATCTATCCACTCCTTTTTGCCCACCACGACGCCCACGCGCCAGCCAGCCATCGAATGGCCTTTCGAGAGCGAGTTCATCTCCAGCGCCACGTCGCGCGCGCCCTCGGCCTCCATGATGGAAATCGGAGCCTCGGCGTTGCGGATGAAGCTGTAGGGGTTGTCGTGGACAATCAGAATGTTGTGACGGGCACCGAAATCCACGATTTTCTGCATCAGCTCCATCGAGGGCGTCTGTCCCGTCGGCATGTTGGGGTAGTTGACCAGCATCATCTTCACACCCTCCAGCCCGGCGCGTTCGATGGCGTCGAAATCGGGGTAGAAGTTCGTCGCCTTGTTGAGCGAGTAGGTCACCATCTCGCCGCCCGACAGCCGCACGGCCGACGAATAGGTGGGGTAACCCGGATTCGGCACCAGCACCTTGTCGCCCTTGTTCAGAAAGGTCATGCAGATGTGCATGATGCCCTCTTTCGAGCCGATGAGCGGCAGCACCTCCGAATTGTAGTCCAGTTCGGTGCGGTACCATCTTTTGTACCAGTCGGCGAAAGCCTTGCGCAGAATCGGCTCGCCCTTGTAGGACATGTACTTGTGGACGTCGGGGCGCTGCGCCTCTTTCGACAGCCGTTCGATGACCGAGGGGTGGGGCGGCAGGTCGGGGCTGCCCATCGCGAGCTTGATGATCTGACGGCCCGTGGCCGCTTCGATATCGGCGATTTCGCGCAGACGGCGCGAGAAATAGTACTCTCCGGTGCCGTCCAGCCGGTGCGAACGGGCGATGTTGACTGCTTTGGCCATAATCAAATTGGTTTGTCTTTTACAAAGATAGCGCAAGCCGAACGCAATATCAAGTTTTCTTGAATATTGCTGAGGCGTAGTTTATCTTCTACAAAGGTAGCACACCGGGTGCGCAAAAGCAAATTAATTCCGTACTTTCCTGCCGCGGCGCCGGGTCAGAGCGCAAAAAGAATGAATATCTGCGCCGTGAGCACCCGCAGGAACATGACCACCGGATAGACCGTGGAATAGCCTACCGCGGGCATGTCGTTGCCTGCCGTGGCATTGGCATAGGCCAGCGCAGGCGGGTCGGTCGTCGCTCCGGCAATCAGTCCCATGAGCGTGTAGTAGTTCATCTTGAGCCACAGACGCGCCACGAGCCCCACGATCAGCAGGGGCACCACGGTGATGATGACACCGTAACCTATCCAGCGGTAGCCGCCGCCGACAACCGCGTCGACGAATCCGTCGCCCGCACCGATTCCGACCGCCGCAAGAAACAGCGCAATGCCGATTTCGCGCAGCATCAGATTGGCGCTCATGGTGGTGTAGGTCACCAGATGGAAGTGGGTGCCGAACCGGCCTATCAGAATCGCCACGATAAGCGGTCCGCCCGCCAGGCCCAGCTTCACGGGCTGCGGCACGTTCATCAGCGGAATCGAACCCAGCAAAACACCTAAAGCGATACCTACGAAGATCGTCACTAAGTTCGGGTGGTCCAGCTTCTTAAGCGAGTTGCCCAGCACGTCGGCCACCTGCGCCACCGCCTTGGCCGTGCCGACCACCATCACCCGGTCGCCGATTTGGAGTTCGAGCCCCTGGTAGGGTATCAGGTCGACGCCCGCACGGTTCACGCGCGTAAGCGTAATGCCGTATTTGGTCCGGAGCCGCAGGTCGGAAAACTTCTTGCCGTTGACCGAGGGCTTGGTTATCAGAATGCGGCGCGAAATGAGTTCGGCGTCGGGCGTGTTGCCGCCCCACTCCTCGTCGGTCATCTCCACCCGGTGGCCGAAGAACGCCACGATGGCTTCGGTATCTTCGGCCTGGCAGATGACACACAGGCGGTCGCCCGTGTGGATGACCGTGTCGGTGTCGGCCATCGCTATTTCGCCCGCCGAAGACATCACGCGCGAGATGACGAACTGGCGGTTGATCAGGTCGCGCAGATATTCCACCGTGCGGCCGTCGAGTATCTTGTTGGTGAACTCCACCGACACCTTGTCGGCGAATTTGTGTTCCTGCGAAAGCGCCGCGAGCCCTTCGTTTTCCTTCTCGAATTTCACGCGCAGGGCGTAGCGGATGAAAATCATCGTGAAGATGATGCCGACCACGCCGAGCGGATAGGCTACCGCATAGCCCAGCGCGATGGTCGGGTCGTTCAGCCCCGTTGCGTCGGCATAGGCCTGCTGGGCCGCACCCAGTCCGGGCGTGTTGGTCACGGCGCCCGAAAGAATGCCCACCATCGTGGGAATCGGGGTTCCGGTGACTATATGCAGGATATAGGCGGTCGCTACGCCCAGCAGCACGATGGCCGCGGCGCAGCAAACCAGCGTCAGCCCGCCGTGCTTGAACGAAGCGAAGAAGCCCGGCCCGACTTGCAGGCCTATCGAAAAGACAAAGAGAATCAGCCCGAATTCCTTGACGAAATGGAGCACGTCGCCGCTGACGGTCATGCCGATGCTGCTCAGCGCGATGCCGACGAACAGAATCCACGTGATGCCCAGCGAGACCCCGCCTATCTTGATTTTGCCCAGCAGAATTCCCAGTGTAATGGCCAGCGAGAAAATCAATACCGCGTGGGCGATGCCGCCGCCGAAAAAGAGGGATTGGAGCCACTCCATTTATCTGTCTGTTTTTGTGCTGTTTGACCTGCGTTACCTAACCAAGCGCAAAAATAGTCGATTTTCCGGGAAATTTCCAGCGTTCAATACAGAAATTTTTCCATCCAGGGGGTCAGCAGGGCCGTCGCAAGCCCCATCAGCGCCATGGCCAGTCCGCTCAGCGCTCCTTCGACCGCGCCTATTTCGATGGCCCGGGCCGTGCCGATGCCGTGTGCCGCCGCTCCGAGGGCGAATCCCCGGGCTTCGGGGTCGCACACGCCGCAGCGGCGCAGAATCCATTCGCCGAAAATACTGCCGAAGATTCCCACGCAGAAGACCACCACCGAGGTCACCGAGACGTTGCCGCCCAGCGGTCCCGACACCGACACGGCTATGGGCACCGTGACGGATTTGGGGGCTATCGAGTTGAGAATCATCCGCTCGGCGCCGAATGCCTTGGCCGTATAAACGACGCTCAGCACCCCTGTGACGCATCCGACGAGCGTAGCCACAGCTACGGGAACCAGGCTGCCGCGCAGCCGTTCGACCTGTTCGTAGAGCAGGTAGCCGAGCGCCACGACCGACATCCCCAGCGCGAAGTCGAGAATCCGGGTCGCTTCCTGATAGCGGGAGTAGGGGATGCCCGTTGTTTGCAAAAAGACAATCATGGCAACGAACGTGAGCAGTACGGGGTGCAGCAGAGCCAGCCGGGTCCGGCGGTAGATGATGCCGCCCAGGCAGAAAAGCCCCGTCGTCAGCGTGAGCAGAAAGAGGTCCGAGGAGATGAAGCTATTCATTCTTTCCGGGATTTTTGCGGTTGAGAATCTGATAGGTGCGGCCGGTTATGTAAAGTACCGCCACCGTCGAGACGATTCCCGCCACGACAATCGCCCACAGGTTGTCCAGAATGACATGGTACGATTCGATCAGCCCTACGCCGTAAGGAACGAAAAAGAGGGCCATGCTCCCCAGCAGGAACTTGGCGGCCGGGCGTACCTGTTCGGCATCGACCCACCGCAGGCACAGCGCCGCAAAGAGCAGGACCATGCCGATGATGTTTCCCGAGATGTGGTTCCCGGTCGCAAGGCTCAGCGCATTTCCCGCCAGCCAGCACAACAAGATGTAAAACACTCCGCGCATAACGGCCGCAAAGGTACGCAAACAATCGGCGGAATGAAACATTCCGTCCGAAAAAAAGCGGAGGCCCGACGGGAAAAACCGCCGGACCTCCGCCGCATTCAAACGTCTGATGCAAAACCTATCGGTTGGGCGTCGCCCATTTTCTGCCCTCCGAGCAGACGAGCTGCAGGGTCTGGTCGCCCGCCTGCATCCGGAAGCCGCCTTTTTCGAGCACCCATTTGCCGTCGTAGCCCACGAACGCAAGGTCGGAGCCCTTGAGCTTCAGCACGACGGTCTTCGTCTCGCCCGGCTGCAATTCGATTTTCTCGAAAGCACGCAGACGGCGGTTGTCGGGCGAGAGCGAGGCCACCAGGTCGCTGCTGAACAGCAGCACGCTCTCTTTGCCTGCGCGTTTGCCCGTGTTGGTCACGTCGACCGAGAACGTCAGCGTGTCATCGGCCGTGAAGTCCGTTTTGTCGACCCGGAAATTGCTGTACGCGAAGTCGGTGTAGCTCAGACCATAGCCGAAAGCCCATTGCACGGCGACTTGTGCGTCGTAGTTGTAGGCTCCCTCCATCTGCTTGCCGATGTGCTCGCAGGGCTTGTAGTCGTAGGTAATCAGCGAGTTGATTTCGCGCGGATAGGTGAACGGCAGTTTGCCGCTGAAGTTGGCGTCGCCCGCCAGCAGGTTGGCCAGCGCATCGCCGCCGTAGTTGCCCGGCAGCATGACGTCGACCACGGCCTTGGCCAGGGGCTCGATTTGGGCTACCAAGCGCGGACGGCCTTCGTTCAGAATCAGAATGATAGGCTTGCCGGTGCGGGCCAGCGCCTTCACCAATTCGGTCTGATTCTCCGAGAGGGTCAGGTTCGTCAGGTTGCCCGGCGTCTCGCAGTAGGAGTTCTCGCCGACGCACGCCACGATGCAGTCCGCACCTTCGGCCGTAGCCACCGCCTTTTCGATTTCGGGAGCGTTCTCCTCCCACCAGCTGCCGCCTTGCTTGTAGGTGACACCTGCTTCGTAAGTCACGTTTTCGGCGCCGAATTTTGCGGTCAGCGCTTCAAGAATCGTGTTATAGTCGGCCGCGCATGCGTCGGCCTTGTCGCCCTGCCAGGAGTAGGACCAGCCGCCGTTGAGCGTGCGCATCGAGTTGGCGTTGGGGCCCGTCACCAGCAGTTTCGTGCCCTTGGCCAGCGGCAGCAGACCGTCGGCGTTCTTCAGCAGGACGAGCGATTCCTCGGCTGCCTGCAACGCTACGGCCGCATGTTCAGCGCTGCCGAAAAGCGGGAAATCCTTGACGTCGTAGTAGGGTTTCTCGAAAAGGTTCAGGCGATATTTCATGCGCAGAATACGGCGCACGGCGTCGTCGATGCGGCTCATCGGAACCTCGCCCTCCTCGACCAGCTCTTTCAGCAGGGTGCAGAATTTCCAGTCGTAGGGGTCCATCGACATGTCGATGCCGGCGTTGATGGCGAGCTTGATAGCCTCCTTCTTGTCCTTGGCGATGCGGTCGCGCGTATAGAGGTTGTTGATGTCGGCCCAGTCGGTCACGATCATGCCGTCCCAGTTCAGGTCTTCCTTGAGCCACTGGGTCAGCAGTTCGTAGTTGGCGTGCATGGGCAGGCCGTTGTTCATCGACGAGTTGACCATCAGCGAGAGCGCCCCGGCCTTGACCATCTCAAGGTAAGGTGCGAAATGCTTTTCGCGCAGGTCCTGTACCGTAATCGACGACGGCGTGCGGTCCTTGCCGCTGACCGGAACACCGTAGCCCATATAGTGTTTCATGCAGGCGGCCACGTGCTGGTCGTCCACATGATTGGGGTCTTCGCCCTGGAATCCGACAACCGCTTCGCGGCCCATTTCGGCGTTCAGATAGCAGTCTTCGCCGTAGTTCTCCCACATGCGCGGCCAGCGCGGGTCGCGGCCGAGGTCGACTACCGGGGCATAGGTCCACGGAATGCTGCCGGCCTTGGTTTCGTAGGCCGAAATGCGGGCTCCTTCGCGCGTCAGCCCGCGGTTGAAGGTGGCGCCCATGTTGACACCCTGGGGGAAGAACGTACCGCCCTGCGTGTAGGTCGTGCCGTGAATCTGGTCGACGCCGTAGATGCAGGGGATGCCCATCGTCTCCATCGACTTCTCCTGAATACGGCGGATGATTTCCTGCCACTTTTCAGGGGTCTGCGCCACGCTGGCAGGCACGTTGAGAATCGAACCGACCTTGTAGGTGCCGATTACGGTGTCGAGCATCGCCTCGTCCAGCTGGAAGCCGTCGGCATTTTCGATGGCCATGATGCGCATGTAGATGCCCATCATCGTCTCCTGCGAAAGACCGTCCGAGAGGTCGAATTCCTTTTCGATGCCGTACTTCTTCAGCAGCTGTTCGATGTCGGCTTTCGTGGCGGTGTGCGGGTTCATCCCGGCAAAGGGGTTGACGCGTTTCTGGAGCAGGTCGATGGAAAGCTCGCACATCTGGCCCACCTTTTCGTCGAGCGTCATGCGGCGGAGCTGCTTTTCGACCTGCCGCTCGATCTTTTCGTTGCGCGGAATCGCAGGTCCGGCAGCCGGAAGAGCCGTCGTCGTCAGCAGCGAACCGACGGCGCAGAATAACATTAAGGTTTTTTTCATGATCTGATTATTCGGATTGTTAAGGATAGCCGTTGCTGCTATCGGCCGGAACGTTCGAGCAGCCTGAGCTTGCCCTGCGGCTTGAGCAGGTCTCCCACCGGAACGCTCGACGCCGCTGCATCGACAGCCGCTTTCGCACGAATGTCGCGCGACGAAGCGCCCAGCAGCAGGTCATAGCTGCCCGGAGTCACGACCCAAGCCGAAGAAGCCGTGTCGAACGACGCCAGGTTGGCTTTCGGCAGTTTCAGCACGAGGGTTTCGGTTTCGCCGGGCTGGAGTTCGCGGGTTTTGGCGAAAGCCTTGAGTTCCTTTTCGGGCTTGTTTGCCGTCGCCCGGTCGGGCGCCGCAACATAGAGCTGCACAGCTTCCTTGCCTGCCCGTTTGCCCGTGTTGGTAATCTGTACGCTCACGAGGTAGGCATCCTCCGTCGTTTCCACGCGCGGAGCGGCATACTCGAACGTCGTGTAGGACAGACCGTAGCCGAAGGGGTAGGAGACTTCCTTGCCGAACGTGTCGAAATAGCGATAACCCACGTAGATATCCTCCTCGTAGTCGGTATAGTCCACGTTCTTCAGGCTGTTCTTCTTTTCGCCGCTGTTGGAGATGTCCATGTTGGCCGCCATGTCGATGGGGAAGTTGGCCGAAGAAGCCGCATCCGCAAAGTGCACGGGGAAAGTCATCGTCAGCTTGCCGCTGGGCGAAGCCTTGCCGCTCAGCACGTCGGCCACGCTGTTGCCGCCCTCCTGGCCTGCCTGCCATGCGCACAGAATCGCATCCGGGCGGTTTTTCCACGAAGCGGTCTCGATGACGCCGCCGATGTTCAGCACCACTACCACCTTTTTCCCGGCGGCGTGGAACGCACGGCATACGTCGTTGAGCAGGGCCTTTTCTTCGCGCGTGAGCTCGAAATCGGCTTTCTTGCGGTCGAGGAATTCGCCCGAGGTGCGGCCCAGCGTAATGAGCGCTACGTCGTTCGCCTTGGCCAGCGCTTGCAGACGGGCCGCGGGAATCATCATTTCGGTCGGCCGGGGACGCGGCAGGAACATGGCGAAACGGTTGGTCGTGTCGGGACGGTTGCGCTCGTTTTCAGCGGCGATATGCTGCTCGTAGGCGGTTTTCAGTTCGCCGTCGAGTTCATAGCCCGCCTGCTTCAGTCCGTCGAGCAGCGAAACCGTATAGGCGCGGTTCACGTTGCCCGAGCCCGTACCTCCGGCGATGAAGTCGTAGGAGGTGCAGCCCAGCAGCGCGATGCGCTTGGTCCCGGCGGACAGCGGAAGCGCTTCGTTCTCGTTCTTCAGCAGGACCATACCCTCCGTAGCGCTCTGACGCGTCACGGCGGCGTGGGCCTCCAGGTCGGGTTTGTTCGAGAAGCGATACCCCTGGAAACGGGGCGTGCGCAGAATCATTTCCAGAATGCGTTTCACGTTGCGGTCGAGCACGGCTTCGTCCAGACGGCCCTCTTTCACGCCGCTGACGATCATTTCGTACTGCTTGTCCGTGCCGGGCTGGAGCATGTCGTTGCCGGCCACCATTTGCGCCACAGCGTCCTTGCCGCCGAACCAGTCGGTCATGACCATGCCGCGGAAACCCCATTCGTCGCGCAGCATGGCTGTCTGCAGCTCGGGATTCTCCGACGTATAGATGCCGTTGAGATAGTTGTAGGACGACATCACCGTCCACGGGTCGGATTCGCGGACCACAATCTCGAATCCTTTCAGATAGATTTCGCGCAGGGCCCGCTGCGATACGTGGGCATCGTTGGCCATGCGGTTGGTCTCCTGGTTGTTGAGCGCGAAGTGCTTCACCGAAGTACCTACGCCGTTGTTCTGCACGCCCCGTACATAGGCCGCAGCAATCTTGCCCGATACGACCGGGTCTTCGGAGTAGTACTCGAAATTGCGGCCGCAGAGCGGATTGCGGTGGATGTTGAGCGCCGGAGCCAGCAGCACGTCGGTGCCGTATTCCAGCACTTCGTTGCCGATGGCTTCGCCCACCTTTTCGACCAGCTGCTGGTCCCACGTCGAAGCCAGCAGCGTGCCGATGGGGAAGTGGGTGCAGTAGTAGGTCTGCGAATCGCCCTCACGCGTGGGGTTGATGCGCAGTCCGGCAGGACCGTCGGCCAGCACGACCGACGGAATGCCGAGCCGCTCGATGGGGTGGGTCGTTCCGGCGGCGCCCGGCACCAGCTTGCGGGTTTCGCCGACTACGGCGTTCTCGCCCGAGAAGCCGGCCATGCCGGTTCCTACGACCAGATGGGCCTTTTCTTCGAGCGTCATGGCTTCCACCACCTCGTCGATCGAGGCCCGGCCCAGTTGCGGCACCTGCGGGCCGCAGGCGGTCATGGCCGCGGCAAGCAGGGCGAATACGATTGGTTTGTTCATTTCGGTAGCGGTTGGATTATTTGAACAGCATGGGTACGAACTCGGTCAGATAGATGCGCCAGTTCTTCCAGATGTGGCCCTCGCCCGTTTCATAATAGGTGTAGGGATAGCCTTTCTTGTCGAGCATCTCGCGATATTCGCAGTTGGCCTTGTAGAGGAAGTCCTTGTCGCCGATGGCAATCCAGTAGAGAGCCGGTTTCTTGGCGAACTGCACGGCCAGCTTCTCTTCCAAGTTGTCGTAGACGGGCGATTTGGCGTTCTTGTCGGGCATGATGGCGGCCGAGAAGAGACCTACGTAGTCGAACATGTCGGGGTACTGCTTGGAGATGTGCATCGAGTGGTAGCCGCCCATCGACAGACCGCCGATGGCGCGCGCATGCTTGTTGCGCTGCGTGCGGTAGGTCGCATCCACGAAGTTCACCACGTCGGGGAACGCCGTCTCGAACGAGCCTTCCATCGTCTTGGGCAGCTGCAGCGAGGGTGCGGCATAGCCCAGCGGCGATTCGCCCGGAGCTGCCTGCAAGGCGGCGTTGCCGTTGGTCATCACCACGATCATCGGCTCGGCCTTGCCCTGTGCAATCAGGTTGTCGAGAATCTGTGCCGCGCGGCCCAGCTCGCTCCAGGCGTTTTCGTCGCCGCCCATGCCGTGCAGCAGATAGAATACGGGGTAGCGCTTGCTGCCCTGTTCATATCCGGCAGGCGTGTAGACCGTCAGACGGCGGTCGATGCCCAGCGTTGGACTGTTGTACCACACTTTCGACACCGTACCGTGGGGCACGTCGCAGACCTTGTAGAGGTCGGCACGGCCGCCGCCGATGAGGAACACATTGGTCACGCTCACCACGTCGCGGATGGTGTAGACGTTGCTCGGGTCGTTGATTTTCAGCCCGTCGACCACGAACGTGTAGCTGTAGAGTTCGGGGGCCAGTGGTTCGGGCGTGGTGAACTCCCAGACACCGTCGGTCTGCACCAGGTCGGCATAGCCCGGACCGTCGAATTCGCCGAACGGGGTCTTGATTTTCTGGGTGGGCAGGAAGTCGCCCGTCACCTGTACTTTCGCGGCGTTCGGAGCCTTGAGACGGAACGTCACGGTGTTGTCGCTGTGCACTTCGGGCGATACGACCGGTGCCATGCCCCACAGCGCCTGCTGTGCGCAGGCCAGGGAGCCGATCAGCAGCATGGCTGCCGACAGAACAATTTTCTTCATGTCAATACTGAGGTTTATGGTTGTCTTTTATCCGAACAAGGTTCCGTGCAATGTGCCATCGCACGGAACCTTGTTTCTTGGTTGTCGGACGGTTAGTTGCTTCCGGCGAGCTGGAGAGTGGCAAACTTGATGTTCACCTCCGTGAGCGTTCCGGAGGTGACGGAGCCGTCGGCATTCATCGTGAGCATGGTCTTCAGACCGCTGCCCGAGAAAGAGTAGAGATGGCCGCCTCCGGTAGCTTTGGCAAGTATGATGGATATTTTGCTGCCGGCCTTAAGGAATTCTTTCGTGCCTTTCGGATTGACAAGGTAGCTGCCCCAGCTCCCGCCGCCCCATTCGGCAGGCATCTGCATGCCGGAAGCCATCGACAGAGCATCCTGTGCGTTGTCCTTGACCGTGTATTCGCCGGCCAGTGCCGGAGCTTCGAGATTCTCGGCATTGATCATCTCGAACATCGCGACATTATTCCCGTCGGGATCGGAGATGGTGAACGCATACTTCGAGACTCCCGGCACCGTGCCCGTCACTTGTCCGCTCTGGTCTGTAATCAATACGGGCGAAATGGCCAGCATGGCCGTATAGCCGCTCGGATCGTCTTCACCGATTTCGAACGTAAGAGCACCTCTGTAGTTGCACTGCACTTCCGTACCGTCTTCAGCGGTGAGAAGCCCGGAGAAGATGTACATGTCGTTCACGAGATTGACGTTCAGGTTGCCCGAAACAACTTTCCGGGATTCGCCGAGCACGGCCGAAAACGTCTTGTCCGCAGCCACGGTCTCGGCGGCCGCATAGGTTCCGGCTTTCAGCACCCATTCGGCGCTGCCGATACGCATCTGCATCGAATGGCCTGCGGCGTCCTTGAGGTCGATAACCAGGGCCTTGATGCCTTTGCCCAGTTTTTCGGTGGGCTGCTGCTTGACCTCGGTGAAGTTGTAGCGCTCGATGTTGTCGTAGGTGCCGCTCAGGCCGTCGATCGGCTTCTCCTCGCAGGCTACGGCAAAGAGACCCGCCAGCAGCGCCGTCAAAATGAATCGTATGTTTTTCATGGTCATTTCTGTTTTTGTTGTCGGACCGGAGGTTTACTGCCAGCCTTCGTTTTGCTTCATGTTGGGATTGAGCTCCATCTCCTTGCGCGGAATCGGCAGCAGCTTGTGCTTGGCCTTGAAACCGTAGGTCGGGTTGCTCCACATGTACTTCGTCTCGGCGCCCGTGAATGCGGGAATCTGCTTGCCTTGTTCGGCCAGGAAGCTCTCGGCATCGCCCCAGCGGACGAGGTCTTGGAAACGAACGCTTTCCAAGCAGAGTTCCAGACGCTTCTCTTTCTTGACGTCGTCGAGCGTCACTGCGCTCAGCGGCGCAAGGCGCGCGCGGTCACGAATCTGGTTGATGTAGTTCAGCGCCTTGGTCGCGTCGCCGCCCTGCACGTGGGCTTCGGCAGCGAGCAGCAGCACTTCGGCGTAGCGCATGACGCGGTAGTTGGTCCATACGAACCACGGCTGCGTACCGGGCGACACGTTGTCTTCCTGCAGCAGACGGGTTTTCCAGATGAAATAGCCTTCATGACCGGAAAGATACTGTCCGGGCTGAACCTTGACACCGAGCGCTTCCATCTGATCGGCCGTGCGTATGGTGCTGCTCAGACGATAACCGTTCGCACCTTCCATCGCTACGAAAGCATCGTAGAGCGACTTGCGCGGGTTGAAGAATCCCCACGTACCGTTTTCGATGACCTTTGCAATGTTGCCCGTCATTTCCAGACGGTCCGAGCGCCAGCCGTACATCAGGTAGAACATCGTGTTGTTCTCATAGTGCGCCCAGCTCATCTGCTCGGGGTCCTTGCGCTTCTGGATTTCGAGCATGGCCTCGCAGCTGTTGTTGTTGGCCGAGTGGAGCAGCATGTCGTAATCGCCTTTGAAAAGTTCGTACTTCTTCGAGTCGATTACCTGGTCCAGGATGGCGGCAGCTTCGGCATACTTCTTTTGGAAAACATAGGCCTTGCCCAGCATGGCTTGTGCCACTTCCTTGGTTACGCGCATGCCGGTTTCGGCATCGTTCGCGCTGCTCTTCGACGGCAGCGCGTCGGAGTCGATGGCTTCGTTGAGGTCCTGCTCGATGAACTCCCACAGCTGTTCCACCGTGCTGTTGCCCATGCGGTATTCGCCGGGAGCAAGCAGATGGTCGACCTTGGGCACGGGGCCATAGAGCGTAACCAGGTCGAAATTGGCCCATGCACGGAAGAACTTGGCTTCGGCGACCGTACGCGCCTTGCCCGGCGTGTCGGGCTCGACCTTCTCGATGATAAGGTTGGCCTTGTAGATAAGGGCGTACATGCCCGCATAGAGGTCCTTTACCACGGTGTTGTCGGTGCCGAACGTATATTCGTTCAGCTGCTCCATGGAGGTGTTGTCACCTCGGTTGCCACCGCCGGCAAATACGTCGTCGGAAAGCAGGTTCTTGGCATAGAACCAGTTGGAGTAGATGCCGTCCCACGTACCGTAGAGCGATGCGAGGGCCTGCAGGGCCTCCTCGTCGGTTTTGTAGAAGTCGTCCTGACCTCCCATGTTGCCGTGTTTCGGGATGTCGAGATAGTTTTCGCAGCCGACCGCGAAAATCAACATCAAAGCCGATAACAGAATATGTTTCATTTTCATTGTTTCCGTAGTTGTGGTTTGTTAAAATTCGATGTTGAGACCGAATACGACCTTCTTCGAGCCGGGGTAGGAGCCCTTGTCGATACCCATGCCCGCCGTAGCGTTCGTCGCGGCTTCGGGGTCGAAGCCCGGGTATTTGCTGAAGGTGAAATAGTCGTCCAGCGAGCAGTATATGCGCAGATTGCTTACGTAGATTTTGCGCAGCCACTGCTTCGGGAACGAGTAGCCTATCTGAATCTGCTTGATTTTGAAGAACGAGCCGTCGTAAACCATGGCGTCGGAGAACTGGTACTTGTCCATGTTGTTGGCATTGGCGCGGGGTACCGTACCCGAGGTGTTCTGCGGCGTCCAGCGGTTGTCGTAGAAGACTTCCTTGAGTTTGTTGGAGGCCTGACGGTCGAACTTGTTGATGCAGTTGAAGATGTCGTTGCCGTGCGAACCGGTGCCGAAGACGGTCAGGTCGAGACCTTTCCACGCTGCCGTCAGCGTGATGCCGTACGTGAAGTCGGGGATGGCGTTGCCTATGTAGGTCAGGTCGCCGTCGCTCAAGTCACCGCTCCCGTCGAGGTCCTCGAACGTGGGGTCGCCCGTGGCGGGGTCGACGCCGGCAAATTTGTAGCCACGGAAATAATAGATGGGATAGCCCTTCTCGAAATAGGTGATCGCCGTATTGTGGAAGTACTCGCCGGGCAGACGTACCAGCGACGGGTCGAGGTAGGTCACCTTGTTCTTCAGCGTGGCGATGTTGCCGCGCACCGAGTAGGAGAAGTCGCCCACACGGTCTCTCCAGCCCAGCTCGACTTCCCAGCCGCGGTTGCTGACGTTACCGGCGTTGATGGGCGAAACGGTTCCGCCGACAATCAGCGACGGCGTCGTGCCGCTTACCAGCAGGTCCTTGGTCTTCTTGTCGTACCAGTCGACGCTCAGGGTCAGCCGGTCGTTGAACAGCCGCGCGTCAAGACCGATGTCTATCTGCTCGGAAGTCTCCCAGCGGAGTTCGGGGTTGCCCATGGAGCTGGGGGCCGTACCTTGGATGTAGTTGTTTCCCGGGAAGAAGGGATAGATGCGGTCCAAAGCCATGTCCGTGCTGTACAGGTATCCGCTCAGAGCGGCAAGACTGCCGTTCTGGCCCCAGCTTGCACGGAGCTTCAGGTTGGAGACGTATTTGCGGGCCGGCTCGAAGAACGATTCCTGGGAGATTACCCAGCCTGCCGATACAGCGGGGAAGTAGCCCCAGCGGTTCGTGGAGGGAAGTTGTGCCAGGTCGGCGGCGTCAGCACGCAGCGAAGCCTGAATCATGTAGCGGCCTGCGAATTCGTAGCCTACGCGGCCGAAGTAGGAGAGTTTGGCCGATTCGGTCTCCTCGCCGCTCACAGCCTTCGTTGCGGAGGCGGCAGCGTAGTTCAGATACCAGAATATCGGGTCGTTCTTCTTCAGCGCATCTTCTTCATTGCCTGTGAGACTGCCGTTGACATAGTTGTACGACGACTTCTGGAACGACATACCGATCATGGCGTTGATGCTGTGACGGCCGAACGTCCGGGCATAGTTGGCGAAGTTCTCCCACTGGTAGTAAATCGAGGTCGAGGAGCCTGCCGAATAGCCCAGGTAGGGATTGATGCGCTCGGAGTTGTTGTAGCTCGGCAGCGACACGGTGGAGGTGCGGGTGCCCGAGAGACGGTAGCCGAGACGCGAGGTGATGACCAGACCTTTCACGGGTTTGAAATCGCCGTACAGCGAACCCGTAACGTTGAAACCGCCGCTCTTGGCCACGTTGTTGTCGCGCATGATCAGCGGCTGGCCGAATTCGCCCGTGAAGAACGGCGAAACCGAGTAGTAGTTGCCTTTGCCGTCCTTGAGCAGCGGCTGACCGTTGTTCAAGGCCGTAAGCATGTTCATGGGCAGGTTGTTGGGCGCATAGACATCGGGAGTGAGCGGGTCCATCAGCAGCACCGAAGCCAGCAGACTGCCGTATTCGTTGCCTTCGGCCACGGTCCGCATGTCGTATTTCTCCAGCTGGTTGGTGGAGCCCACCTTCAGCCACGGTTTGATTTGGTATTCGCCGTTGACCGTGGCGGTCAGACGCTTGTAGGTGTCGGCGTCGCCCTTGACGATACCGTCGTTGTCGAGGTAGGAGAGCGAAAGGTAGTAGTTGCCCTGTTCGTTGCCGTTGGTGAAGGCGACGTTGTGTTTCTGCATCGTGCTCGTTTCAAACGCAACGTCGGTCCACGAGGTGTTGGTCGCACCGTCCCAGTTGCTCAGCAGGAAGTCGCGCGAGAGGATGCTGCCCTCGGTCATGTAGTCGATATACTGCTCGGCGTTGAGTACTTTCGGAACGTTGGCCAGCGTCTGCCACGAGTACTGGAAGTCGTAGGTCAGCTTGCCCTTGCCTGCCGCACCCTTTTTGGTGGTGACCAGCACGACGCCGTTCCCGGCTTCGGCGCCGTAGATGGCGGCCGATGCGGCGTCCTTGAGCACTTCCATCGACGCGATGTCGTTGGGGTCGATGCCGCTGATGTCGCTCAGACGCACGCCGTCGACCACATAGAGCGGGTTGGACGAAACGTTCGACGAGAAACCGCGCACACGCACCGTCGGCGATGCACCCGGGGCCGAGGAGCCCTGAATGATCTGTACGCCGGCCGTCTTGCCTTGCAGGGCGGCCTGTGCGTTGGTAATCGAGCGGTTCTGCATGTCTTCGGGTTTCACCTGCGAAATGGCGCCCGTCACCGAGCTCTTTTTCTGCACGCCGTAGCCTACCACCACCACGTCGTCCAGTTTCGTGCTCTCTTCGGCAAGCATAACGTTGTGCTCGCCGGGCGTGGCGGCCATTTCCTGGCTTACATAGCCTATGAACGAGAATACGAGGGTAGCGCCTTCGCCCACCGACAGCGCATAGCGGCCTTCGGCATCGGTCGTGGCTCCGTTGGTCGTACCGTTTTCAATGACGCTCGCTCCGGCCATCGGACCGTTGGCATCGGTTACCTGCCCCCAGACCTTGACCTTGGTCTGCGCCAGCAGCAGCGTCGCGGGCGCAAACAGGAGAAGCGTCGCAAGGAGCAATTTCCTTGTAGAATTGTTCTTCATGTTTAGAGTTTTTAGGTTTATTGAAACAGGTTGCCTCCTCTCAGAAGCCGCGCGTCGGGAAAGCGCGGACCACTTCGAGCAGTTCTTTGTCGTGGTTGTGCAGTATCCGGCAGTCGTTGTCGAAATACATCGTGGCGCCGTTGTCCGGCGTGTAGGGTTCCCAGGCGGGCAGGCCGTCGGCATTGGGGTTGCCCGTGCGGGCGAAGTTGATCCAGGCCCGGCTCATGCGGTCGGCCAGAGCCTGCGCTTCGCGGCCGCCGCCCGTCATCGAAGCGTGGCGTAGGGTGTTGTCGAAGACAAAGGGGATCTCCATGCAGTGGGTGCTGCGGAGCATGCCGTCCATGACGGGCGATTCCCACCCGAACAGATACATATATACAGGTGCGCCTTGCTGGGCCGTCTTGATGCGGGCCTGCTCGACGGCACCCGGGCGGAACACGAAGTCCACGTCCGCCAGGTCCTTGGGCTGGTAGTCCGGATAGGCTTTGCGGAAAGCCGCCATGAATTCGTCCGTCCGGTCGCCGTATTTCTTGCGCAGGAACTCTACGGCCTGTTCTTCGCTGATCGTCCGGAAGAAAGGCACATAGGTGCTCATCGTGAATTCGTGCAGGGTGGTGCCTATCATCAGCGGAATATCCTTGCTCTGGGCAGGGGCCTGCGGGTCGAACGGCTGGACCGGAAGCACTTCGCCGTCCACGGTGGGCGCCCAGCCGAAAATAAAGGTCGAGATGCCTTCCTTCTCGGCTTCGGCTTTCACGCGGGCCACCGCTTTTTCGCCGGCGGCCAGCAACTGTTCATAGGGAATTGTCTTCAGCTTGTCGATTTCCGAGGGGCGCAGGCCGAGTTCGCGCACTGCCGCGGCACCGATTCGCTGCGAGTACTTCTGTTCCATGGTGCGGAGCATCGAGCCGCTCTGTACGACGGCTTTGTGGAAAAGTCCCGCTGCCGCAGGCGTCGCAAGCAGGGTCGAGACCTTGCCGCCGCCGCCCGACTGGCCGAAGATGGTCACGTTGGCGGGGTCGCCGCCGAATGCGGCGATGTTGCGATTGACCCACTTGAGTGCGGCCACCAAGTCCAGCAGTCCGGCATTGCCCGAAGCCGCATATTTTTCGCCGAAGCCCGAGAGGTCCAAAAAGCCCAGCACGTTCAGACGGTGGTTCAGCGTCACGACCACCACGTCGCCTTTGCGCGCCAGATTGGCCCCGTCATACGAGGGAAGTTCCTGGCCACTGCCTGCCGCATAGCCGCCGCCGTGGAGCCATACCATCACGGGACGTTTCCGGCCGTCATTCAGTCCCGGGGTCCAGATATTCGCCCTCAGGCAGTCTTCGCCGGGATAGCCGTCGTCCCAGTCGAACGCAAAGGCGTGTTCGTCGCTCTGCCAGCCGCCGCGCACCCCCTGCGGGCAGGTCGGGCCGTAGGCACGGCTGCTGCGCACACCCTCCCATTTGTCGGGTGCCTGGGGCGGCATGAAGCGTTCGGCCTTGGCGTAGGGGATGCCCTTGAATATAAAGAGGTCTCCTTGCGCATATCCGGCCACATCGCCCGCTTCAGTGCGGGTCACGGCCGTTCGGGCCGAAGCGGCGATTTCGCCGGACGCATCCGTTCCGGCGCACTTCGTACCGACAGCTCCGCCGCAGGCGGAAGACAGAGCGGCTGCCCATACGAAAATCAGTCGAATCACAGGTTTCATAACTTGTAGTTTTTTCAGGTTTACAAGTTTAGATTGTTTCTTTCGGCCCGGCTTTTCCTCCTATTCAAAAGAGTTGTCCGTTTATTCAGCCGTGATTTCCCTGCGTTCAAAAATTTGTCGAATCGTCCAAATCTTCCGGAATGGGGCTTCTTATTGGATTATTATGCGTAACTTTAGTTTAGAAAAACTGCTATCTCGGAGCCTATGAAGTTCACCGCTTCCCTTTTCTTCGGTTCGCTGGCCTTGCTGAGCGCCGCGTGCCGCACCTCCGGCCCGGTCGACGAACGCCGGAGCGAAATAGAGAGTCCGCTGGTCTCGGGCACCATTTCCAACCAGCAGATAAAAGCCATCGCCGAGGATGCCCAGGGGCATATATGGATAGGTACGTTCCGCGGGCTCAACAAGTACAACGCCCACGAGTACCAGCAATATTTCTGCACGGACGATTCGCTGAGCCTTTGCGACAACCAGATTCAGGACCTCATGCGGGATTCGCACGGGCGGCTGTGGGTCGCCACCGTCAACGGTCCCTGCATCTACACCGACCAGGACGATTTCCGGCGCATCCCGCTCCGTTCGGACAACCGCAATATTTTGCAGCTCTTCGAGGACCGCACGGGGCGTATCTTCGCCATAACCTGCGAAACGCTCTACGAGTACGACGAGGGGGCCGGGCGGTTCGACCCGCTGCTTTCCGGTCTCGACCCCGACAATACGTTCCATGTGCGCTGCCACGTCGATTCCAGTAACCGGCTGTGGATCGTCAATTCAAGGGAGCTGCGGTGTTACGACCTCGTGGCGCGGCGCATTACCGACACCGTTCCGCTGAAAGACTTTCCGTACTATTCCTACCTCCACAACGGCCGCTATCTGTATCTTTCGGGGTATTCCCGGTGCCGGACTTTCGACACCTGGACCGGACGCTTCGACGAGGTGCCCGACGTCATCCGCCGTCACCCCCTTTTCGCCAAGGCGGATGTGACCTACATCCATCCCTACAACGATGACTGCCTGCTTTTCAACACCGCGCGGCACGGCATGTTCTGCTACGATTTCGTCCACGGTACTTTCATCCACCAGCAGCAGACCGGGTTTCCGTTCGAGGTTCCGCCGTTCAAAATCCGGAGCATGTTCACCGATTCGCAGCGTAACCTCTGGATCGGGTCCGAGGACCAGGGCTATACGGTTTGTTACCATTATAAAACCAGTTTCAACAGCAACAATTACCTGCGTTCCGAGCTGGCCAACAAGTCCGTCATTTCGGTTGCGGCCGACAGGGAGGCCAATCTGTGGATCGTCACCCTCATGGACGGGCTCTATGTCTACGATTTGCGGCGGCAGCGGCTCGACGCCGTCGGTATGGACGAGCTGTTCCCCTCCGAGAAGCAGCAAAAAATCTATATCAACCGGCTTTTCGTCGACCGCGACAATGCCGTGTGGATGACGGCTTCCAATCATCAGGTGCTCAAATGCCGTTACCGCAGCGGGGCCTTGCGGGTCGAGGCCCGGCATTCCGTCTTCCTGCCCATGTCCGTCACGCAGGATGCCAAGGGCACGGTCTGGGTCGGTACGGCCACCCATTTCCTCCATGCGCTGGCTCCGGGCAAAAGCCGTTTCGAGCCGATGCAGGTGTTCGACGGTTCGTTTTCGTTCATTCCCGATTTGTTGCCTTTGGAGGACGGCTCTTTGTTGGTGGCGGCGTTTAACCAGCCGCTGAAAATCGTTGCGAACGGCGAGATACGGGAGCTGGAGATTCCCGGCGACGACCTCCGGCAGTGCATCCGTCGCTCGGTTTTCATCCCCACCCGGATTTTCAAGGACCGCCGCGGCGACATCTGGATCGGCACCATCAGCAACGGATTGCTCCGCTACGTTTCCTCCGAAAAGCGGCTCGTGCCCGTGCCCGGCACCACCTGTCTCGAAATCGCGGCCATCGAGGAGGACGCCGAGGGCAATCTGTGGGTCAGCACCTTGTACGGACTGAGCAAATACGACCCTGCCACCGAGCGCTTCACCAATTACTACGCGTCCGACGGGCTGGGCGGCAATCAGTTCTACGAGCGTTCTTCCTGCCGCCTGCCCGACGGCACGCTCGTCTTCGGCGGTACGCACGGCCTTACGCTCTTCGACCCCTCGGCCGTGCCGACCAAACGGCGGATTCCGCTCGTCTTCGAGAACCTGCGCATCCACAACAGGCTCGTCGCGCCCCGCAGCGGCGGGCCCATCGAGCGCCACCTGGCCTATAACCCCGAAATCCGGCTCTGCCACAACCAGAACGGGTTCAGCGTTTCGTTCGCCGCGCTCGAATACTGCGAGTATGGCCGCGTGCATTATCATTACAAGCTCGAAGGGTTCGACGATTATTGGATCGAGGCCCGCAACAACCATGAGGTCAACTACGCCAATCTTCCGGCGGGCCGCTACCTCCTGCGCGTCAAGATTACCAGCAACGACCAGAGCGTCGCCGAGACCGAAAACGCCATCCCCGTCATCATCCGGCCTGCGCCTTGGCGCACATGGTGGGCCTACGGTTGTTATTTCATCGTCGCAGGCGGATTGGTGTGGGTGCTCGTCGGTTCGTGGCTCCGCATCCGGGCCGGAAAGGCGGCTGTGCGGGTCGCCGAGCGCGAGAAGGAGCAGGAGCGGCGGATGAACGCCATGATTCGGAGTTTCTTCTCCAACGTCTCGCACGAGTTCCGCACGCCGCTGACCATGATTTCCGGCCCCGTGGCGCAGCTTTGCGAGGAGCCCGGTCTTTCGGAGCAGAACCGGCGGCTGTTGCTTATCGTTCAGCGCAGTACCGACCGGATGCTCGAGCTGGTCAACCAGCAGCTGGATTTCAGCAAGCTCGAAAACGATACGCTCCGGCTCAGGGTGCGCCGCACCGACATCATCCGGGTCTTGCAGCGGCGGATCGACATCTTCCGCGTCAACGCCGCCACCAAGGGCATTTCGTTGCAGACCTGCGGCTTGGAAGAGACGTGCGTCATGTGGCTCGACGAGGACAAGCAGGACAAGATTTTCGGCAACCTCATGTCCAACGCCCTCAAGTTCACTCCCGGCAACGGCCGCATCGTCGTGCGGTTCGACATGATAGGCCACGATGAAGCCGCCCGCCTTTTCCCCGGCGACGCGGCGGTCCGGTGGATGCGCTATGTCAAGGTTTCGGTCGCCAATACGGGCGCCGACATCCCCGAGGACCAGCGGGAAAAGATTTTCGAGCGCTATTACCGCATCAACAACCGCACGGAGGGCAGTTACAATTACGGGACGGGCATCGGGCTTTACTATACGCGCAGCTTGGTGGAGCTCCACCACGGACGAATCAAGGCTTCGAGCCCCGAGGAGCTGAGCGGTGCGCTCTTCACGTTCATCCTGCCGCTGGACGACGAAGCCTATCCCGAGCAGGAGCGCAGCTCCGAATCGCCCGCCGAAATTCCCCCCCCCTTGGCCGTAGAGGCTTCCGAGGCGGTTTCCGCACCCGAACGCACCGACGGGCAGGAGCTGAAAAGCGTGTTGGTGCTCGACGACGATGCCGACGTTGTCAATTACCTTTGCACGCTGTTGTCGCCTTATTATAGGGTGTTGTCGTGTTTCGACGCGGAAGAAGCGCTCCGCAAGGTCGACGACGAAGCGCCCGATTTGGTGCTCAGCGACGTCGTTCTTCCCGGTATGGACGGTTATGCGTTTTGCCGCCGAATCAAGGACGATGCCCAGCTCTGCCACATTCCGGTGGTGCTGCTCACCGCCAAAACGCAGGTCGAAGACCAGGTCGAGGGGCTCAATACGGGCGCCGACGCTTATGTGACCAAGCCTTTCGAGCCGAGCTATCTGCTGGCGCTCGTCAAGTCGCAGCTCCGCAAGAGCGAGAGCGTGCGGCGGTTGCTCGGGCAGTCGACGCAGACGACCAAGATCGAGGAGGACCTGCTCGCACCGCAGGACAAGGCTTTCATGACCGAGCTCTACCGGCTCATGGAGACCGAGCTGTCGAATCCCGAGTTCGACATCGCCTGGGCCACCGAGGCCCTGCGGATTTCGCGGACCAAATTCTTCTACAAGCTCAAGGGGCTCACCGGAGAAAGCCCCAACGTCTTCTTCAAGACCTACAAGCTCAACCGGGCTGCGGAGTTGATTCTCGAAGGGCGCTATACGATTTCCGAAATCGCCGACATGACGGGATTCTCCACCTTGTCGCACTTCTCCAAGAGTTTCAAGAAGCAGTTCGGGCTCGCCCCCAGCGAGTACCACGGATAAATCGAAAGGCCGACGGATTTTCTAAATCCGCCGGCCTTTCAGTAAGCTATTTCTTGCGGTTTTTCAGCGGGCAGCGGGTCGCACCGCATCCGGCACAGCCGCCCCGGCGCCGTCCGGAGACGAAGCACACGAACCGCCACAGCAGCAGGGCGACAATCCCGCCCAAGATGATTCCGACCGTATAATCCTGCCAGTCCATGTTCAGAGCCACAGCGCCAGGTGATAGACGCCCCATGCCGCGAGCCATGCCAGCAGCGTGTCATAGACCACCGCGGCCAGCGCCCAGTGCCATCCCGCCTCGGCGCCGATGGCCGTCACGGTGGCGATGCACGGGAAGTACAGCAAAATGAACACCAGAAACGCCAGCGCCGTGGCGGTCGGGAAATCGCCGCTCGTCCTCAGCCGCCGCGGCAGGGTAGCCGCTTCGTCGGCCGGGTCGCCGTTTTCCGAATAGAGCACTCCTAAGGTGCTGACTACGATTTCTTTGGCCGCCACGCCCGATAACAGCGCCACGCCCGCTTTCCAGTTCATGCCTATCGGCTCGAAAACGGGTTCGCAGCCCTTGCCGATACGGCCCAGGTAAGAATTTTCGTAGTGCGCGGTTCCTCCGGCGCTCTCCTCCGTGCGGGGATAATAGCTCAGAAACCATACGATGACCGACGCTATCAGAATCATCCCGCCCATCTTGCGCAGGTATTGCGCGCACTTGTCCCACATGTGCGTCAGCGTGGTTTTCCACGTCGGCAAGCGATAGGGGGGCAGCTCCATGACGAACGGCGTCTCGTCCGCCCGAAAGAGGAAGCGCCGCAGCAGACGCGCCGTCACGACGGCTACCGCCACCCCCAGCACATAGAGCCCCGTCATGACCCATCCGGCGTGTGCCGTGAAGAACGTTCCGGCAATCAGTATGTATATAGGCAGCCGCGCGCTGCACGACATGAACGGAGTTATCAGGATGGTTATCAGGCGGCTGCTCCGGCTCTCGATGGTCCGGCATGCCATGACGGCCGGAACGTTGCAGCCGAATCCCATGACCAGCGGGATGAACGACTTGCCGTGCAGGCCGATGCGGTGCATCACCCGGTCCATGATGAACGCCGCACGGGCCAGATAGCCTGAATCCTCCATGAACGAGATGAACAGATAGAGCACCATGATATTGGGCAGAAATACGATGACCGCCCCCACGCCGCCTATGACCCCGTCCGCAAGCAGGTCGCGCAGCGCCCCGGGAGGCAGCAGCGCATCCACGCCCCGGCCGACCCAGCCCACCAGCGTGTCGATCCACCCTTGCGGATAGGCGCCCAAATAGAACGTGCACCAGAACATCAGCCACATCAGAAAGAAGAAAATCGGGAAGCCCCACAGCTTGTGCGTCACGAACGAATCTATCAGCGCCGTGGTCGTCGCTTCCTCCCGGCGGCCGGGGGTGTAGGTCTCTTTCAGCGCGCCCGATATGAAGCCGTATTTCTGATTGGCGAACGCCGTTTCGACGTCTTCGCCCAGCGCCTTGGTTATCCGCTCCGCTTCGCGGGCCGCCGTTTCGGCCCACACCGGGTAGCGTTCGCAGCGGCGCAGCTGTTCGTTCACCTGGCGGTCGCCTTCCAGCATCTTCATCGCAAAGTAGCGGGGCGGGAAGGTCTTGGGCAGTTGGCCGTGGTGCTCGTTCATGTCGCCGTTCAGTCGCCGAAGCCCCTCTTCGATGACGCTGCCTTGACCGATATGGATGTGCCGCACCCGTTCGTCCTGGTTTTCGTAGACGGCTATGACCGTGTCCAGCAGGGCTTCGATGCCCTTGCCGTTGCGCGCTTCCACCGGAACCATCGGCACGCCCAGCATCCGGCCCAGACTTTCGTAGTCGAGCTGCGCGCCGCTTGAGGTAAGTTCGTCGAACATGTTGAGCGCCACTACCATGCGCGGATTTATGTCTATCAGTTCGGTCGTCAGATAGAGGTTGCGTTCCAGGTTCGACGCCACCACCGAGTTGATGATTACGTCGGGTGTCTCCTCGGCGATGTGGGCCCGGACGAACAGTTCTTCGGGCGTATAGGCCGAGAGGGCATAGGTCCCCGGCAGGTCGGTTATCTGAAACCGGTAGCCGCGGTAGCAGCGCACGCCGCTCTTGGCGCCCACCGTCACCCCGCTGTAATTGCCCACATGTTCGTGACCGCCCGAAATCGCGTTGAACAGCGATGTCTTGCCGCTGTTCGGATTGCCCACCAGCGCCACGCAAATCGTGTGGCTGCGCGTGCGGACCAGTTCGTCTATCGCGTCGTCGCCCGGAACCGCTTCGACCGAAGCGTGCCGCTCCGGCGCCTTGAGCAGTTCGTGCGCTTCGCTGTCCGAAAATACCTGTATCATTTCCGCTTCGCTGCGCCGCAGCGATACGTCGTAGCCCATGATCCGGTATTGAATCGGGTCCTTGAGCGGCGCGTTCAGGATCACCTCCACCCGTTGGCCGCGGACGAATCCCATTTCCATGATCCGGCGGCGGAACCCTCCGTGGCCCAGTACTTTCAGAATCGTCGCCGATTCTCCGGTTTTCAGTTCGGACAGTCGCATATCGAGGAGTTTTTCATGCAGCATTTTCTCGTCCCAAAGTTACTCCTTTTGTCCCGTTCCCGCAATCCCCATTTCTCGGTATTTCGCCCCCGGCCAGCAAAAAGCCGGGCAGGTTCTCCCCGCCCGGCTCCGTACTCCGTCAATGATTCTCAATCCGCGTCGCTTCGGAAAGGGGCCACAGGGAGTCCCGCGGCATCGAACAGATTGCCTGTTGCTCCGTCGCTGAAGCAATAGCGCACGGCTGTCGGACGTGCAACCCGTTTGCTCCGGACCACCAGCTTGTCGCCGTCGATTCTGCCCTCCGCCGGAACGAATTCCATTGAAGCGTCGCACACTTCCAGCCCGGCGATACGCTTCCCGCGGCATACGAGTCCGCCCTCGGCATTGTCGAACGTCACGATGACCGCCGAGCGCTTGAATTCGGCCGACCGGAACGAAGCATGTTTGTACTTGCTCACCGTCCGCCCGTACACCTCGCCCAAAGCCCAGTTGGCCAGCCGGTCGCCGACGCCCTTTTTGTAGCGGGGATGGATGTTCGTCACGTCGTCGACCAAATCGGCGACAACCGCCATGCCCGTTCCCGGAACCGCAGCCGCCACACGTGCCTGCTGTTCGCGTACCAAGGCTCCGGCAATGCCTCCCTCCGTGCGGGCATAGGGCGCTATCTGCACGAAATAGAAGGGCAGCTGCCCTCCGAATGCCCTGCGCCAGCTCTCGATCATCATCCGGAATTCCGCGCCGTAGAGTTCGGCGTTCCGTTTGTTGGCTTCGCCTTGGTACCAGATTACTCCGGCAAAAGCCGTTTTGAGCAGCGGGGCGATCATCGCATTGTAGGCCGAACCGATTCGCCAGCCTTGTCTGCTTCGGGGATATTGTTCCCACGCCGCGACCATCTCCGCATTCCCGGCCATCGCCTCCGCAGGCGTCCATATTTCCACCGGAGTTCCGCCCCACGAGGCGTTGACAAGTCCCACGGGCTGCCCCAGCTCGGACGCCAGCCGTTTGCCGAAGAAGTAGCCCACCGCACTGAACCAGCGGGCGCTTTCCGCATCGCAGACCTGCCAGCACCCCTCGCAGTCGTCCTGCGGGTAGACCGAGCTGTTTTTCGTCACCGTGAACAGACGTATCTGCGGATTCATCGGCCGCGTCAGTTCCTCCTGCATGTCGACGATTCCATGTTCCGCGCTCCAGTTCATGTTCGACTGGCCGCTGCACAGCCACACCTGGCCTATCAGTACGTCGTCGATGGTTTTCTCGGCTTTCTTGGTTCTGAACGTAATCGAGTGCGGTTCCGCCGAGGCCGCAGGGGTGCGAAGTTCCACGGCCCAGGCCGTGTCGAAGCCAGCCTTGGCCGTCACCTCCCCGCCCCACGACGGGGCCACCGTTACCGTCGTGTTCGGATCGGCCCAGCCATGCAGCCGGACCGTCGTATCAGCTTGCAGGACCATGTGGTCGCCGATTGCCGACGGCAGCCGCAGTATCGGCTGCGCCAGGGCCGTTGCGGCGGTCAGCAGACAGATAGCCCCCGCCAACAGCAGTTTTTTCATCGTCTTCATCGCATGTCCCAGCTGAAAGGTTTGGGCCGCACGACCGTCTGCCGCCAGCTGTGCGAGAATCCGTCGCGCACAACGATTTCCAGCGGTGTGCCGGCTTCGGCCGCAACCACCCGGAACAGGTGTTCGGTCCGGGCCGGAGAAAAGGCGTTTCCGGTTTCGGGGACTTCGCCCTGCGATATGCAGCGGTAGAGCGGGTCGTAGCCGGCAATCCGTTCCACCGGAAGTTTGCGGCCGTTTTCGCGCACCGTTATCTTCCACGCCGGGTCGTAGTTGAATACGTTGATCCACACTTCGTTGCTCCCCGGTTTGCCGCCGTATTGTTCCGGCACGGCGTTCATGTCGTAGACCCGGAACTGGCAGCTGTCGACAGGCTGTCCCAGCGCCTTGTAGCTCCACGATATTTTCTTCCCGTCCACCCGGTAGATGGCATAGCCGCCGGGCGTGCCGTCCTTGGCCATGTGGCGGCGCCCCTCGCCGTAGAGTTTCCACGACGATGCCGCCACCGCCACGTTGTTGTGTTCTCTGAGGTGTTTCGAGTGGACATAGTGGCGGTTCACATGGGTGTGGCCCGTCAGCAGGCAGACTTTTCTGAAGCCCGCCAGCTTGGCCAGCAATTCGTCGGCCGCCCCCTCTTCCGTAAACTTTTGTTTCAGCTGTGCCCGGCCGTTTTTCAGCGCCTTGCATCCGAACAGCGGGGCGTGCATGCAGACGACAAGGGGCGTCGATTTCTTCACATGGCTCAGGTCCTGTTCCAGCCAGCCGAGCTGCGTTTCGTCGATGCAGACCCTGAAGTCCCAGCGGGTTTTCCCGTTTTCCAGCTTGCGGGGGCCCAGATAGACGATGTTGTCGAGCATCACATAGTGGACCTTTCCCAGGTTGAACGAGTAGTAGTTCGGGCCGATCACCCGGCGGTAGGTTTTCACCGCCGTCGAATCCCACGCTTCGGGCCTATGGTTTCCCTTGGGGTCGTTGTCGTGGTTGCCCATGCCGTGGTAAATCGCAATGGACGGGATGCGTTCCATCTCTTTCAGATACTCCGGCAGGCCGAATCTGTTTCGGTACCAGCGCGAATCGGTCGTCATGTCGCCCAGGGTCAGCGCATATTGTTTGCCAGGAGTCGTGCGCAGGGTTTCGCGGAAGTCCGGCACGAATTTCTCCCGGAATTGGCGGATGTCCTGCTGCGCCACCGTGTTCGTCAGGTGGATGTCGTTCAGTACGAACAGCGTGTAGCGGTCGTTCTCCGCCCTCACCAGCTCGAAGTCGGCGCGGTCTACCGCTTCGCCCGCCAGCGGCACGAAATGGCGCGGTATTACTCCGTCGGCTTCCACCTCGTAGCCCGAGGGGACCGACAGGAACACATAGCCGCACCGTTTGGAGGAGCGAAGTCCGTAGGTGCCTGCGGCATCCGTCACGGCCGTTCGTTCGCCGTCCGAAACAACAGCTCCCGCCACCGGTTTCCCGTCGCAGCGCACCGTGCCCACAACATTGAATTCCTGGGCCGTCGCCGTCCGGAGCGCCAGCAGCAGACAGAGCGCCGGCAGTTTTTTCAAGAATACGATATGTTTCATCGGTTCACAAGAGTTTCAAGGGGCCGGTTCCCGGGCGAGCTTCCGTATCGGAACGCCCGCCCGGAATCGGCTCCGCGCCGTTATTGCATGTCCCACGTAAAGGCTTTCGGGCGGACTACCGTCTGCGTCCATTTGTTGCCCGCGCCGTCGGTCACCTCCGCTTCCACACTGCTGTCGGGTGCCGAGGCCGTCGCCACGAACATGTGCGGCACGCCCGTTCCCGGCAAAAAGGCGCTGCTCAGCCCCGTCACGCCCTCGGCCGCCAGCGAATAGAGCGGGTCGGAGCGCCAGCTCTGAACCACCGGGATTTCGGTTCCGTTTTCGCGGACCTTGACCGTCCACGCCGGGTCCCAGTTGTATACGTTCACCAGCAGCTGGTTGCTCCCGGCATTGCCTCCGTAGGCCGCAGGCACCGTATTGAGGTCGTAGACGATGAACTGGCATTCGTCCGTATCCCGGCCGGTAGCCTTATAGTGGCGCGTCATCTGCTTGCCGTTGAACCGATAAATCGTGTAGCCCACCGGAGTGCCGTCCTTGCTCAGCTGCGGTTTTTCGGGGCCCAGAATCTGCCACGAGGAGCCCGACACCGAGATGTTGTTGTGTTCGGTGATCCGGTCCGAAATCTTGCAGTAGTAGTTCGTGTGGGTGTGGCCCGACATGATGTGCACCTGCTCGAACTTGGCGAACTTTTCCAGCAGCCAGTCCACCTGGTCGGGATTCGAGAAATTCTTGTTGGCCAGCAGCACGCCGTCGGCCATGCCGCTGTAACGGTACAGCGGCGCATGGGTCATCACCACCACCGGGGTCGCCGCGTCCACATGCGAAAGGTCCTTTTCCAGCCATCCCAGCTGCACGTCTTCCACATAGGTGTTGTAGGCGTTGGCTCCCGTGTAGACAATGTCGTCCAGCACCACGAAGTGCCATTGTCCCAGGTTGAACGAGTAGTAGTTCGGGCCGATCACCCGGCGGTAGGTCTCCACCGCCAGCGCGTCCCACACCTCCGAGGGTCCGGAGCAGCGGATGTCGTTGTCGTGGTTGCCCATCACATGCCAGATCGGAACCGCCCCGGCTACCCGCTCCATTTCGCCCAGATATTCGGGCAGGGCGAAGTTGTTGCGGTACCAGCGCGTGTCGGTCGTCATGTCGCCCAGCACGGTCGCATAGACCTTGCCCGGGGTCTGCGCCAGCATGGCCGCATAGTCGGGTGCGAATTCTTTGCGGAAACGCTGTACGTCGTCGGTCTCCTTCGTGTTGCTCAGGTGGATGTCGTTCATCACGAACAGGGTGAATTCATCGTTTTCCGCCTCGGTCAGCTCAAAGTCGGCCACTTCTTCGTCCGCACCGTCCAGCCGCACGAAGTTGCGCGGAATCAGTCCGTCCGCCGGCACTTCGTAGCCACTCGGCACCGAAATGAACACATAGCCCGTCCGCTTCCACGAGTGCAGTACGTATTTGCCGTTTTCGTCGGTCGTCGTCGTCAGTTCGCCGTCCGAAACGACCACGTCTTTCACAGGCGTTCCGTTGCAGCGCACCGTTCCCTGGACCGAGCTCGTCGCCAGCGGTTCTTCGGGTACGTCGTAGACAATCTTGCGGGCTATGGGCACCGCGCTCGCAAAGGTCGTCACCTGCGGTATTTCGACAGGCTTGCCCGCGTATGCGCGTTTCATGTAGACCGAAAGTTTCACTTCCTGGTCGGCCGTCGCATACATCATGTCCCGGTCCTGATAGATCGTGTTGGGCACCACCGCCCAGTCCTGGGGTTTGGCCGAGGCCGGCGCCACGATGTAGACCAGTCCGTCCATGCGGGTGGTGATCGTGCCGCCGTTGTTGGCTTTGCCCTTGCTCGTCAGCATCTCGAAGCCGTTGAAGTAGTCCGGGACGTTCGTCACCTTGTAGGCCCGGTCGGTGATGATCCGCGCGCCTTCTGCGAAGGTCTGTTTGCGGTAGCCCTCCGCTCCGCTCACAACGATCGTCTCGGCCGCGAGGTCGGACGCATCGCCCGGCGTCTCTTCGTGGCAGGCCCAAAGCAGCGGCATCAGGAGCAGCGCTCCCCATAGTTGTTTTATCGTCGGTTTCATGGTTTTCGTTTTTTTGTGTTTTCAGCTTCTCAGGGTTTTACCGTCACCGTAAAGCGGCAGACCGTTTCCGTTTCGTCGGTGAGCGTCTTGCTCCGGCCCACCAGTACGGTTTCGTAGGTTCCCGGTTCCGTAAACGCGTAGCTGAAGTCGCGGGGCATCTCCGTTCCCCCCCCCTTTACGGATTCGGGTTTGTCCGGTCCGAAGTTCGAGACCTTGCGTTCCAGCTTGTTCATCACGGCATAGGCGTCGCGGTCGCCCGGAGGATTGTTCACGCACCACATGCGCAGCGGAGAAATCGTCGTGCCGTTATATTCGTAGGGGGTTCCCTGCCAGTCCGAGCCGGCTTCTCCCTCCGCATATTTGTCGCCGTTGACAATATGGACCGTTTCCTTCGTCTGCGATAAAATGGGAATCCGGGTGTCGCCCTCCGTCCGCACGGCCATGATGTCCGTGAACCAGATGCCCGGACGGCTGTTCTTCAGCGTCGCATCGTATTTGTCGACATGATAGAAGAACGCGACATAAAGATACGGCGATTTTTCGTCATAGTACGCGCTCAGATTCACTTCGCCCGAAGGTATCATGCGGCCTTCTTCCAGATAGCGTTCCAGCGTGTTGGGACCGTTGTTGGCCGTCCAAGGTTTCGTCGGCAGCGTGAAGCGGGTGGTGACGTCCGTCCACGCAGCCGCCAGGATGTTCGGTTCCTCGAACGTCCCGTCGAAATCGGTCGAGACTTTCACCGTCAGGGGATGGAGCTGCGCTCCGCCCTGCATCTGCGCCCGGAACGAGAAGAAGACGTCCGAATACTCCAGACGGTCCTTATCGGCATATTCCCATTGGTGGAACTTTTCGCCCGAATAGAAGTCGACGGTCTCGGCTTCTCCGCTCAGCGCGAACACCACAGGTTCGCCGACCCGGCATTCCGTCACGGCTGCCGTCGCGTTGAACGCTTCGGCCGGCACGAATTCGTCCAGCGACAGAGCAGCATCCTGCCGATAGTTGCAGTTGGCCTTGAACGCAACGGCCGGAAGCGTCGTCGTGCAGGTCGAATTGTCAATGGCCGTCACTTCCAGCGCCAGCGTTCCCTCGGGGTGTCGGCCCGGCGCAAGCATCAGCCAAAAGCTCTGATAGTCGGTCTTGTTCAATACGGGCTGTTCTCCGAATACAAGCACGGCTTCTTTCTTTCCGTCGGTAATGTCGAGCGGGTCGTCCGCGACGGGTGCCGTCAGGTCCACCGTGCCCGCCCCGATCGTCAGCGGAGCCGCTTCCGACAGCAGCCGGATTCGCCGCACGGGTACGTCGACAGCCGTTCCGGGCGCCATCTTCAGCCGGATTTCCACCATCGCAAACAGGTTGCGGAACGTGAATCCGACCGGTGCCGGGTCCTCTTCGCTGAATACCCGCGTCACGGGCGCGGCCTTCATCACGCCCAGCCCGGCCAGATGTTCCGTCGAGCCCGGGCCGTTCTGCATCTGTTGGGTCGGCAGGACGACAGGCTGCGCGTTGGGCTCTGCGTCTGCATCTTCCGCGTAGGGATAATAGGCATAGAACGCCTGTTCGCCCCGGTTCCACTTGAAAATCTTGTCCAAGTCGGTCGACGCAAAAGTGCATTGCGACGGTTCGTTCCGTTCGGGAGCTGCGGCATAGGGGTAGTTGTTTCCCGCCGTGGCGCCCCGGCCGAAAATGCCGATGACATCGTCGGAACCCCATACGACGGATATTTCCGTGTCGTCCGCCTCCACGACCGTGCGGGTCGCGGCCGGACCGGCGCCCACAAAGCGCACGGCCGTTTCCGATGCCGCGAACGACGCTTCTACGGGAGCTTCCTGGCAGCCTGCGGCCAGACCAAGAAGCCATATCGGTATAAGTATCTTTTTCATAATCCGCTTTTTTTCGTCAGTTGCTCCATTCGTCGTGGACCGGAGGTTCGATGGTTCCGGTGTCGTTCACCACCGTGATCCGCAGTTCGCGCACCGCGTCCTTGCGTCCGTAGACATTGGAATTCGAGGCTACGAACGTCACCGTGTATTCGCCCGGCTTGTCGTAGGTGTGGTGGAACGACTTCATCGTCGGGTCGGCCACCGCCTTGATGCCCACTCCGCCGTCGGGGCCGGAATTCACGTCGTCCGGGCGGTACAGCGGGCCCGATACGGCCCGTATGCGCATGTCGGCGGTCGGCTTGTAGTCCGTGCGGAGCATGATGCGGCTCGTATTGACGTCGGGTTCCTGCGACTTGTTGTTATCGCGGTAGCCGGCATCGAACACGAACTGGAATCCGGCGTTCTTGAGGTTGTAGATGGTCGTCGTTCCCGCAGGGGTGATTCCGTTGATGTTGAAGTTCATGATGTCCACCTGCGTGCGGCCGTTCTTCTTGCTGTCCGTGTATTTTGCCACATGATAGTCGTACAGCAGATAAATCGGCGAGCCGTCTTCCGGAAACAGTTCGTCTATGTAGAGCGTGCCCGCAGGCACCGACTGCTCCGTATCCGTCGGCAGCACGAATCGGTCGGAAAGGTCCGTCCACGTGGCTTTGTCGACGCTTTCTTCGGTGTAGGTTCCGTCGAAGTCGGTCGAATAGAAGACCGGAGCGTTCCGAGGATTGGCATTTCCCTTGATTCCCGCCTTGGTCTGGGTCAGAAAGGAGAGGGTGGTCTCGGCCTTTTCGATACGGTCGCGGTCGCGGTAGTCGTAGGCATTGCCCGGTTCGCCCGAGTAGAATACGATGAAGTCGGGATTTCCCGCCAGCGCGAATTCCACCGGTTCGCCCACCTTGAACACCGTGCCGGAGGCCGACGCCGCAAAGTCGGGCGTTCCGACTTTCTCTTCTTCGTTGCAGCCCGCCAGCCCCAGCAGGGCTGCCGCCAGCAGCAGACGCGTCGCTAAATGATAGTATTTCATGATTCGCAGTTTTTTAAGATTACCAGCCGTTGTTCTGGACCAGATAGGGGTTCACGCTCAGTTCGTAGGTCGGAATCGGCCACAGCACGTCGCGGCGCTGTACGTTGCCATAGTACAGCCGGGCCGCCACATAGTAGTTCGACGTGTAGGTTTGCGGCACCGTCGAGCGGATCGACTGCATCCGGTCGTAGAATTCGCCCCAGCGTATCAGGTCGTCCTTGCGCAGCAGTTCGTGCCCCAGTTCGCGGGCGCGTTCGTCCTTGACGGCTTCCAGCAGCGACACCGCGCCTTCCACCGGCAGGTCGACCCCTTCGGCCGGCGCATTCAGGTCGCGTCCGTAGCCGCGGCGGCGTACCTTGTTCAGATGTTCGTAGGCCGCGGTCAGTTCGGTCGCGTCGCTTCCGGCATCCGCCGCCACCGCTTCCGCATACATCAGCAGGACGTCCGAGTAGCGGAGCAGCGGGAAGTTCGTCGACGTGTGGGTCGTGCTTTTCGGCGTTATGAGTTCGTACTCGCGGCGGAACTTGCCGCAGAAGCGTATCCACATGTTGTTCGCCGAGACCGTCTCCTTTTCGCCGCTGTCGCTCAGCGTGTAGTTCGCAATCGACCAGTCGCGGCGTTCGTCGTCCTCCTCGAACAGCTGGAAGAAGTAGGGCGTGGCCCGTATCGAGCCTATCGAGTAGCCCACTTCCGGCATGTCGGTGTTCGTGAACTTGATGCCGTTGTTGCGGCCTACCTGCCCCGCGGTCGTGCTGTAGGTGCCTACGTTGTTGCCATAGAATTCCACCTCGAAGATGCTTTCCCGCGTGTCGTACTTGTCTTGGATGTAGTTGATGAACACTTGTTGGTACGACGGGTTCAGCGCATGGTAGCCCGTGCCGATTACTTTCGCGGCATATTCCTTGGCTTTGGCGTACATTCCCGGTTCGTTCACCGGTTCGCCCGCCATGTAGAGACAGACGCGCGCAAGAATCCCCCACACGGCCGACTGGCTGATGCGTCCGCCGCATTCCACTTCGCCGATGGGCTTCACTTGTCCGGCCGCGGTTTCCATGTCTTCGATGATCTTCAGATAGACTTCGCGCTGCGGGGTCTGCGGAATCCGCACGTCGGAAAGTTTGCCCGAAGCAGGCGTGTGCAGCACCAGCGGCACGTCGCCGAAACGGGTCGTCAGCAGGAAATGATAGTAGGCGCGCAGAAAGAGCGCCTGCCCGCGGATGTTGTCGCGGTCGGCTTCGTCCATTTCGGGGTTTCCGATGTTCTCCAGCAGCAGGTTCGCCCGGCCGATTCCATCATAGAGGTCGCGCCAGTAGTTGCGGATTTTGCTGTCGGCAGGGTTCACGTCGTAGTAGCCGACCGTCCCTTCGTCCACGGTGTAGGCTTCGTAGCCGATGTCCGCCGACAGCCCCATGCGGCCCAGCATCATGGCTCCGTAGAGGCTCGTCTGGGCCAGCGTCGCATACACTCCGTTCAGCGCCGATTGCAGTTGCTCCTCGGTCTTGTAGTACTTCTTCGGGTCGATGAAGTCCTGCGATTCCGTGTCCAGCAGGCTGCAGGCATCCGCCAGCAGGAGCGACGCACAGAGCAGAATATATTGTACTTTTTTCATGTTCAGCGTGTTGTTGAATTAAAACGCAATCTTCAGCCCGGCCATGTAGGTCCGGTTCCGGGCATAGGCCGAATAGTCGTAGCCCGGCGTCAGCGCCGAGTTGCGGGTCGACACTTCCGGGTCGAGCCCCGAATACCGGGTCCACGTCCACAGGTTCTGCCCCGAAACGAATATCTGTACGTTGTGAAGATGGATCCGGCGCACCCATTTTTCCGGCAGCGTATAGCTCAGCTGTACGGTCTTCAGGCGCAGGAAAGAACCGTCTTCAATGGTCCGCGACGAGTAGACGCCGCGCGGGCCCTGGCCTCCGGGGCGGAAATTGCGGCTCGTCGGGTTTTCGGGTGTCCAGTGGTCCACATAGGAGCGGAATTGGTTGATGTTCTTCCCGTTGTAGTTTCCCTCGAAGATAATGCGGTTGGCATTCATGATGTCGTTGCCGTAGCTCCATTGGAAAAAGATGTTCAGGCTCAGACCCTTGTAGGTGAAGTTGTTGTTGAATCCGCCCGTGTGGATCGGCGTGGCCCGGCCTATGATGACCATATCCTGGTCGTTCACCACTCCGTCGCCGTTCTGGTCCGCATACTTGATGTCGCCCGGTTGTATCGTCTCGCGGGCATTGCCGTTGGTCGGCACGCTCTTTTTCAGGACATAGGCACCTGTCGCATCCACTTCAAAGTCGTCGTAGCCGTAGACCCCGTCCCAGGCTATGCCGTAAAACGCCGCCATCGGGCCGCCCACACGCGCTATGTAGAGCGGCGTGGAGTTGAAGTCCGTCGTGAAAGCCACCGTCGAGAGCAGGCTTTCCTGCCCTTCGGCCAGCGCCATCACCCGGTTGCGGTTGAAGCTGATGTTGAAGTCCGAGGTCCACTCGAAGTCGCGGGTCTTCACGTTCACCGTGCTCAGCGAGAGTTCCAGACCGTCGTTGCGGACTTTACCCACGTTCTTGTACACCGACGAGTAGCCGCTCGTGAAGGGCAGATTCGCATTCAGCAGCAGGTCGCGCGTGGTCTTGCGGTAGAGGTCGGCCGTGAGGTTCACCCGGTTGCCGAACAGCGACAGGTCCAGTCCGAGATCTATCTGTTCGGTGCTTTCCCACGTCAGGTCTTTGTTTCCCAGGTTGTTCGGCACGACCGCTTCCGAGGGGGCCCCGTTGCCGAACGAATAGTAGTCCGACTGCGTCAGCGACGGATAGGTCGCAAAGTCGCCGATGCGGTTGTTGCCCGTCACGCCATAGCTCACACGCAGTTTCGCGTCGTCCACGAATTTCAGTTTGCGCATGAACTTTTCCTGGCCCAGGCGCCACGCGAACGCCCCCGACGGGAAGATGCCCCAGCGGTTTCCCGGCGTGAATTTCGACGAGCCGTCCGCACGGAACGAGGCCGTGAACATGTAGCGCGAGCGGTAGCTGTAATTCACACGGCCCAGCCACGACATCAGCGCATTCTCCGACAGCACGGCCGTCGTCGAGTAGGGTATGCCGTCGTCCATGCCGCTCATGCCCAGAAATTCGTGGGGTATGTACGAGGTTCCGAATCCGTAGTTCGACGACACGGTGCCTTGCATCGTGTAGCCCACCGTCACGTCGAACTTATGTTTGTTGTTGAATTCGCGTTTGTAGACCAGCGTGTTTTCGTTCATCCAGTCTTCCAGCACGCGTTCGCCGAAACTCGCGTTCACGCCCTTGTTGTTTCCGGCCCGCGGGAATCCCTGGAAAGTCAGCGAGTTGTTGAATTCTTCCTGGCGGACCGTCTTCTTGCCGTATCCGGCCCGGACCGTCAGTTTCAGCCCGTCGATGATTTCCCACACCAGCTTCGCGTTCGACAGAAACGTCGTGGTCTTCTTGGTCGTGTTCTCGTTTTTGTTCGAGATGATGGGGTTCATCACGCTGGTGTCGTTTTCATCGTCGAACAGACTGTCGTCGTCTTTCGAGTTGAGAATGACCGGACGATAGGCCCATGTGCGGTACATCAGATAGGAGGCATACGCATTGGCCGACGCAAGCGACTTCGACGTGGTCTGTCCGTGGGTCCTGTCATGGGTGTAGTTGGCGTTTACGCTCAGATTCACTCGTTTGTTCAGTTTCGTGTCCAGCGATATGCGGCCTTGATACTTGCGGTAGCCCGAGTTGTCGATCACACCGTCCTGGTCCACCACCGAGCCCGATACCGCATAGCGTATCTGTTTGTTGCCGCCCGACACCGATACGTTGTGCGTGTGCATCAGCGCGCTGCGGAACAAGCGGTCCTGCCAGTCGATGCCTTCGTGCGTGCGGTAGAAGTCGAGCGTGCGGCCCGGCCGGGTCAGATAGCGGTCCAGGTTCGACGGGGCCCGTTCGATTTGGTAGACCACGAATTCGTAGGGCGTCATCAGTTCCATCCGTTTGGTCACTTCCTGGAATCCGACCGTTCCGTTGTAGGTCACTTTCGGTTTGCCCGCTTCGCCCTTGTTCGTCTCGATGATGATGACGCCGTTGGCTCCGCGCGAGCCATAGATGGCTGTCGCCGAAGCGTCTTTCAGCACCGTCAGCGAGGCTATGTCCGCCGTGTTGACCGCCGCGCTCGAAAAGTCCTCTATCGGGAATCCGTCCACCACATAGAGCGGCGAGTTGCTCTGCGTAAGGGAGTTCGCACCCCGGATTACGATGTCCATTTCCGCTCCCGGGGTTCCGTCGGACGAGGTGACCGAAACGCCCGCCAGACGTCCTTGCAGCGCCTGGTCGAACGACGCCACCGGCGCCTTCACCATGTCTTCCATCTTCACACGGCTCACCGTGCCCGTCACGTCCACCAGCCGTTGGTTGCCGTAGCCGATTTCCACGACCACGCTTTCGATCATCTTGGAGTCTTCTTTCAGCGTCACGTCTATGCGCGTCCGGTTTCCGACACGCACTTCTTCCGTCACGTACCCCAGCATCGAGAATACAAGCGTCTGCCCGGCTCCGGCTTCGATGGCGTATTTTCCGTCCGCGCCGACCGTCTGGCCCTTGTTGGTCCCCTCTACCAGCACCGCCGTGCCGACCAAGGGATTCCCGGCTTCGTCGCGCACTTCGCCCGTGACCGTCGCCGGACGCGGGTTCTGCCCCCAAAGTAGGGGCGAGCCGTAGCCCGGCAGCAGGAACGCGCATAGGCACAATCCTTTAAGTAGCATGTTTTTCATTGTTCGGGTTCATTTTAGGTTTCGGTTTTTCAGCGATACAGAGGCCCGTAGTTCCGGCAGGCGCGGTAGTCGGCGCCTTCGGGTTCGGAGCCGAACGCGGCCCAGGCCGTAGGGCGGAACAGTTCTTCCTGCGCTACGTTGTGCATCGACACCGGTATGCGCAGCATCGAAGCCAGCGTTATCAGGTCAGCGCCTACATGGCCGTAGCTGATGGCTCCGTGGTTGGCGCCCCAGTTGTTCATCACCGCGTAGACGTCGCGGAACGCCGTGTTGCCCGTCAGGCGAGGGGCGAACCATGTCGTCGGCCACGTGCGGTCGGTCCGGCGGTTAATGATGTCGAATATCTCGTCGTCCACGTTCACCGCCCAGCCTTCGGCTATCTGCAATACGGGGCCCAGGCCTTTCACAAGATTCAGCCGGCACATCGTCATCGGCATTTCGCCGCGCGTCAGGAAGTGCGACGAGAAGCCGCCGCCGCGCATGTATTCGCGGCCTGCAGGGTACCACGTCGTCGCTTCGAGACACGCTTCGGCTTCCCGTTCCCCGATTTCCCAGAACGGTTTCATCGCGGGGCTGCCCGCCGCATCCGTCTGGCGTCCCGTCGCATCCAGCGTGCACGAGCCCGAGTTTATCAGGTGGATGATGCCGCCCGCGGCCTTGCCCGTCAGACTGCGGCCCGTCACGCGCTTGACCGCTTCCGGCGACCAGAACGTGCGCACGTCGGCAAAGAGCTGCGCCCGGTTGGTCAGCAGGTGCAGCAGCAGCATCGACGCTCCGTTGAGCGTGTCGTTTTCAGTAGCGAACGTAATCGCTTCGCGGATGCCGTTCCAGTCGAACGACGAGTTCAGCACCGCTTCCGCGAAATCACCGTCGGGCCGGAAGTCGGTCCATTGGCGCTGGCCCTGGAATCCGCCCGCTATGGCGTTGTGGCCCATCGCTTCTTCCTCGAATCCCATTTCGGCCAGTTTCGGATTGCCGTGCATCAGGTCGCGGAAAATCTGCGTCATCTTCACCGCATACTCCCACACTTCGTCTTTCTTTTCGCGGGAATATACAAGGTGTTCCGGGTTGCAGTCGGCGCCTTCGCGGGGTTTGCAGTATTTCTCCACCCACGCCATCGCACGCGCGAATTCTTCCTTGTCGTAGATGCCCAGTTCCACCCGGCGTTCGATTTCCGAGCAGTCCACCGCTTCGCTGCGCATGCCGAGGTATTCCTGGAAGAAGTCCGGGTCGGGCATCGAGCCCGCAATGCCCATCGACACCGAGCCTATCGAGAGGTAGGATTTGCCGCGCATCTGCATCACCGCCACCGCCGCACGGCCGAATCGCAGCAGTTTTTCGCGCACGTCCGTCGGTATCGTTTCGTCCGTCACGTCCTGCACATCACGGCCATAGATGCCGAACGCAGGCAGTCCCTTTTGGTTGTGGCCCGCCAGCGCCGAGGCAAGATAGACCGCTCCCGGGCGTTCCGTGCCGTTGAATCCCCAGATGGCCTTGGGCATCAGCGGGTCCATGTCGATGGTTTCGGCGCCGTAGCACCAGCAGGGCGTCACCGATACGACGGCTCCTACGTTGTTGTCGCGGAATTTCCCGGCCGCCGCCGCGGCTTCCGCCACTCCGCCTATCGTCGTGTCGGCTATCACACATTCCACAGGTGCGCCGTCCGCATAGCGGAGTTCTTCGCTGTAGAGACGGGCCACCCGTTCGGCCATGCCCATCGTCATGGCTTCGAGCGATTCGCGGATTCCTCCGCGCCGTCCGTCGATAATCGGCCGGATTCCGATCTTCGGATGTCGGCCTGTCGGGATTGGGTTCTTCATTCTTCGGTAGTTTTATTGGGTTTTCGGTTCATTGCTGGTTTTCCCGCCGTTCGTAAATTTTCGGGTGGGGCAGCGTCGCGAAGTCTTCGTCTTCGATCATCTTGTACGTCAGTTTCAGTATCAGGTCGTCGCGTACGCTCCGCAGCGCCGGGTCGTCGGCCAGGTTGCGTTGTTCGTGCGGGTCCGTTTCCAGGTCGTAGAGCTCGAACATCGGCCTCGTCGGCGAGAAGTAGAGTTTTCCGAATCGCGGGGCCAGTTGGCCGCTTTCGTTCATCCGCGCCAGTTCGCGGAACATCTCCGTCTTCGCAAAGTCCACCGGCACCCACGGCTGTCCCGGCAGCAGATTGTATATCAGTTTGTAGCGTTCGCCCACGATGCAGCGCATCTGGTCGAATACCGACGTATCTTCGGGCAGCGAATTCGTCGCATGGCAGCTGCGCACCGAGTAGACATAGCGTTCTTCCGGTTCTGCGCCTTCGGTCAGCAGCGGCAGCAGGTTTTCGCCCTCCATCTCGGCAGGTACCGGCAGTCCCGCCGCCGACAGGCATGTCGCCGCAAGGTCCACATTCGACACCACCGCATCGGTCACCGCCGCCAGAATCCGTTCCGGCCAGCGTATCAGCAGCGGTACCTTGATTCCGTTCTCATAGAGCGTTCCCTTGGCCATGAACTGCGCTCCTCCGTTGTCGCCCATAAAGATGACAATCGTGTTCTCCGCCAGCCCGTGGTCGTCCAGGTATTGCAGTACTTCGCCGAAATCCGAGTCCAGCCGATGGATTTCATCGTAGTAGGCGGCCAGATATTCGCGCACGGCCCGCGTGTCCGGATAGAATTCCGGCAGCGTCAGCGACGCCGGGTCGTGGAGTTTCGGCGCATCGTAGGGGTGGTGCGGGTCCGAGTAGGAGAGTTGCAGGAAGAACGGTTTGTCCTTGTCGCGCCGCGCCATGAACGTGCGGAACTGGTCGTTGATTTGTCCGTGGCAGGCCCCTTTCCGCGCATCGGCCACAATCATGCACGTGTCCAGCCGCTCCGGGAAGGTTTTGTAGCCGTGGTCTATGTAGTATTGTTCCACTTCCTTGATTCTGCCTACCCGGCCGCTCACCGCGCCGTCCAGATGATAGCCGCGGCCCGCTACGCCCGTGTAATAGCCGTTTTCGCGCAGGTATTCCGGGAATGCACGGAAGCGGCGCGCCAGCGTCACATTGAAGCGCGTCATGTTCACCGCCACCGGGCTCCGGCCCGTCATGATCGACGCGCGCGAGGGTACGCTCTGCGGCGAGGTCGCATAGGCGCGGTTGAAGCGCACGCCCTCCGACGCGAAGCGGTCCAGATTCGGCGTCACGATGTCGCCGTTGCCGTAGCAGCCCACCGCAAATGCGCTTTGGTCGTCGCTCAGCACCAGCAGGATGTTCGGTTGTTCGGTTTGCGCCGCCGCGCTTCCGCCCAGTATTCCGCCGCACAGCAGCATGCCGGTTTTCAGTTGGCTTTTCATTTTTCCGTCGGTTTAGCGGTAAGCCGGGTCAGCAGGAATCCCGTCAGGAAGATCACCGTCGTCCCGAATACGATGGTCAGATAGGTGTGCAGCGGGCTGTGCAGGACATAGAACGGCGAGCCGTCGTTGATAAGCGGCGAAAGGCTCATCCACGCGATGGTCAGCAGGCCCAGCACCACCGCCACCACGGCATGCGCGCGTTTCACACGCTGGCACACCACGCCCAGCAGGAACAGGCCCAGCATCCCGCCGCTGAATATCGACGCCAGCTTCCACCACGCGTCCAGTATGCCGTCTATGCGCATCATCAGCAAGCCCACCACGATGCCCAGCGCTCCGATGACGAACGACGTTCCGTACAGGGTCGCCATGTTGCGTTTTTCCGTGAATTCCTTTTTCGACAGGCGTTTCGCGAAGTCGGTCAGTACGATGGTCGCCGACGAGTTGATACTCGTCGCTATCGTGCTCATGCCCGCCGAGAAGAGCGACGCCACCACCAGTCCCGTCAGGCCCGTCGGCAGTCCGTGTACGATGAACCACGGGAACACCTGGTCCGACGGCAAGCCCTCCGGCAGCAGTTCCGGCTGCGCCGTGTAGTAGCTGAACAGCGCCGTTCCGATATAGACGAATACTAGCGACACCGGTATGTAGAGCAGACCTCCGAACAGCGTCGATTTCACCGCTTCGGCCGTCGATTTGGTCGTCATGTAGCGTTGTACGTAGTTTTGGTCGATGCCGTAGTTCTGCATGTTCACGAACAGGCCGTATATCAGCACGACCCAGAACGTCGGTTCGGTCAGCGACAGCGAGAAGCTCCCCAGGCTGAATTTGCCGTGCGCCGCCGCTATGCCGAACAGTTGGCCCGGACCTTCCGGCATCGTGAACGTCAGTATCGCCGCGCAGGCTATCGCCCCGAATATCAGTATGATGCCTTGTATCGCATCCGTCCACACCACGGCAGCTATGCCGCCCAGGAGCGTGTATATCAGCGTCGCGATCCCCGTGCAGATGATTATCGTCTGTATGTCCCAGCCGAACATCGTGTTGAGCGGCAGCGCCAGCAGCAGCAGTATCGAGCCTATGCGGGCCAGTTGGGTCAGCAGGTAGCACACCGCCACATAGCCCCGGGCCCAGTAGCCGAACCGCAGTTCCAGATAATGGTAGGCCGATACGCTGTTCACATTGCGGTAGAGCGGGATGAAGACTTTCGCCGCCAGCCACGTCGCTATGGGTATCGACAGGCTGAATACGAACGGGTTCCAGTTGCCCTTGTAGGCGTCGCCCGGCAGTCCCAGGAAGCTGATGCTGCTCACGAACGTCGCAAATATCGACATGCCCACCACCCACGTCGGCAGCGAGCCTTCCGCCGCCGTGAAGGCCGCGGCTCCCTTGCGGCTGCGGAAATAGAAGCTGCACCCGAACAGGGCCACGCCGCCGACAAAGACAAAAAATACCAGGTAGTCAAGTATAGTTATTTCCATAGTCGTTTCCGTTTCGATAGGTTATCCCACGCATTTCGCGCCCAATGCTTCGAGCGCTTCCCGGATTCGCGTGCGTTCTTCCGCGCGGAATTTCCGGTAGGGGTACGACAGGAAGTCATCGCAGATGCCTAAAAGCGACAGGGCGCATTTCACCCCTTTCAAGTAGCTCGACCCGTATTTTCCCACCGTGTAGACGGTCGTGCTGATTTGCATGATCCGGCGTTGGAGTTCGCGTACCCGCGCGATGTCGTGCGCCGCGGCCGCTTCGTACATCCCCACATAGAGTTCCGGGAATATGTTCGCCCCGCCGTTCACTCCGCCGTCGGCGCCCAGCAGCACGCTCTCGCCCGTCAGTTCTTCGGGACCTACATAGAGCGAGAATTCCGGGTCGTCGCCCAGGTGGTAGAGCAGCGTCTGGAAATAGTTCATGTTCGCCGAGCTGTCTTTCAGTCCCGCTATGTTCGGGTGTTTCGCCAGCGTCTTTACCGTGGCAGGTTCCAGGAATACTTTCACATGCGAGGGCATGTTGTACAGATAGAGCGGCAGGGGCAGCGCATCGGCCAGCGCCGTATAGTATTCGATCAGTTCCTGCTGCGAGGGGGCAAAATAGTAGGGCGGGGCGGCCACTACGCCCACGGCTCCGCACTTCGCCGCATGTTCGGCCAGCCTTACGCTCTCGTCGAACGCCGTGTCCGTCACGCCCACCAGCACCGGGACACGGCCCGCCGCCTGTTCGCATACAAGGCTCACGAATTCGTAGCGCAGCCGATAGGTCAGGTTCTGCGCTTCGCCCGTCGTTCCCAGTATGAATATCGCGTGCACGCCTCCTTTTATCAGATGTTCCGTCAGGCGGACCGTTCCTTCGCGGTCCAGACAGTCGTTCCCCTTCAGCGGGGTAATCATCGGGGGAATGATGCCCCGCAGTTTCGTCGTTTGCATTCAGGTTGTTTGTTTATGGGTTGTTTTCAAGTTATATCCCCGTGTCAGTCCGAACTCTTTCCTTTGTCATCCCGGGCGCCCCTCTTTTCATTCTAAAGAGCCTATTCCTCTGTCATTCCAAGGAGCCCCCCCCTCTCTTTTGTCATTCTGAGGAGCTCTCTCCTTTGTCATTCTGAGGAGCCATCGGCGACGAAGAATCTATTCCGGACAGCCGTTGTTTTTCAGCAGATGGAAGTGCCCGTCTTCGGCACCTAAGAGCAGGTCCGGACGGCCGTCGCCGTCCCAGTCTACGGGGGTGGGGCAGGTCGTGTGGCCCGCCAGCACACGGTCGCTCAGGTTGCCCATGTATTCATACCACACTTCGCCGTTTTCTTCGCGCACGTTGCGGAACCACGCCGCATTCTGGCTGTCCACAATCAGGTCCGTGCGGCCGTCGCCGTCCCAGTCCGCGAAGCATATCTTGCGGCGGCCCGATTGTCCGCCTATGCCGTCGTTCAGCCGCAGCAGTCCCTCCGAGGTGTCGAGCACTCCTTTCTTGGCGCTGTACAGCGCGCAGTTGGTCGCATGGAAAATGCGGCGGCCCGGTTTGAGCAGCAGTTCGTCCTCCGGCGTGCGGAAGCGCTCGAAATAGGCCAGGTAGCCCTCGTGGTCCATCACCACCAGGTCCGTCAACCCGTCGCCGTTCCAGTCCATCGCTACGGGCGTCGTGCGCCATTGGGTCGTCAGCGTCCCCGGTTCGGGGTTCCACCAGTTCCACGCAGGTTTGGGCGCTTCGCCCTCCCACGCCACACGCACAGGCTGCGCCGGGGCCAGCGCAAGGCCGTCCTTGGCTCCCAGGTTGCGGAACCATTCTATTTTGCCCCATATCGAGTTGATGATTATGTCCGGCAGCCCGTCGCCGTCCCAGTCGGCCACCGACAGCACCGTGTAGCCCCATTTGCGTTCGGCCGGGCCTTGTATCGAGCCGTTCTCTCCGGCTTGGATGCGGAGCGGTTCGCCGTCAATGCAGAAAAGCCGCGGGGCGTCCCACACCGGGTTCTCCCCGCCCGACAGATTGCGTATCAGCGCGATTTCGCCCGCCGAGTTTCCGGCTATGATGTCTTGTTTGCCGTCGCCGTCCCAGTCGAATGCGCAGGGCGTCGACAGCGCGCCGAATTTCACCAGGTCGGCTTCCTGCCGGAAATAGAGCGGCTGCCCGAACTGCGGCATTCCCTTGCGGACCTTGCCCGTGTTGCGCACCCACGCCACCCGGCCGTCTTCGTCGCCCACTACCAGATCGGGGCGCCCGTCGCCGTCGAAGTCCGACACCACCGGCACGATCATCTCTATATGGAAGCGGATTTCGCCTTTCTTGTTCGCCAGCTGGCGGCCTGCCGCAAGGCGCGGTTCGCTGCGGGTCCCCGTGTTCTCGAACCACGTCAGCCCGTCGACGAATTCGCCGCAAATCAGGTCCAGGTCGCCATCGCCGTCGAAATCGGCGATGCAGGGGTTCGGCGCTCCGTATACGTCTATCGGCATTCCCCCGGCTTCGATTTTGCCGCGGTTCACATAGTTCCCGCCGACGTTCTCCAGCAGATACACACAGCCGTGCAGAGGTCCGCGCGTCCAGCGCCCCTCCGCATCATATGCGTTGTCCCAGCCGTAATCGTCCCACGTGTCGATGCCTACAACGATGTCTTTGTCGCCGTCGTTGTCCCAGTCCACGTAGTTCCACATGTTGCTGCGCGACTTCTTGTAGGTCGCGCCCAGCACTTCGCCCTCATACTTGATCTGCTGTTTCTCAGCATAGGGCGCCTCGAAGAATCCGAGGTGTTCCGTCTCTTTCGACAGCACATAGGGCGTCCCGTCCACCTCCGAAAGGCGGATGTTGTTCATCCCTTTTTCGCTGATACGGACCGCCGCGGCGAAAAGGGGTTTCTTCGCCGTGCCGATGTTCTTGAAATAGTAAAGTCCTTTGTAGGGGCGGTCGGGGCACGATACCAGCAGGTCTTTCACTCCGTCGCCGTCATAGTCGTACGGAATCGGAATGCCCCACAGGCCTACGCCCAGGTCGACCGTCAGCCCGGGATTGTTGTAGCGTAAAGCGCTAACGTTTCCTGCCGGACAGAGGGGGGGGGAATTCAGAGCTTCGGCTGCCGTTTCCGCAGCGTCATTTCGGGCCAGCAACGAATCTTCGTTTTTTGGTCTTAGGTTCCTATCGTCATTCTGAGCATCGCGAAGAATCTTGCTCCGTGAAGTTTTTTGTTCGCCGTTTTGCCCGTCTCGGGTTTCCGCTCCCGAGCCGGATGATTCCGAAAGAGCATCCGACGTCAGCGCCATCCACGCGCCTGCCGCCAGATTCTCCGTGGGTTCCGCAGCCCGGACCGGAGTTGCCGTTCCCACCTGCAACAAGGCACCCGCCGCCACAACGGCACAGGTCAATACAGAGGTACAAATTTTCATGTCTATCATCGTATTTATTATTTAAATCGTTTTAGCAACTTTTCAAAAAAAATAGTTGCCTCCCATATCTTGCAGCTTTTTCTGCCCTGCGAATCTTGCTAAAACGTTTTAGCAAATCGGCAAAAAAAGTCGTTACAACGACTTTTCCATTTCTTTTTCAGCGGGTTCCGCCGCCTTGTCCGACACGCCGTAGCCGGCGATTTCGGGCGTCAGCACCACCCGCGAACTGCTCGCAGAACGTTCCGCGCGGTCTTTCTGCGCAATGGTCTTCATCAGCAGGTCGAGGGCTTCGGTCCCGAAACGTTCGATAGGCTGGCGCACATAAGCCACGGCCGTCTTGTAGATGTCGAACGCTTCGTTGCTGTCGAAGCAGGCCATCGCGAAGTCCTGCGGAATCCGCCAGCCGTTGCGGAAAATCGTCGTCAGTCCGACGGTCGCCAGCGTGTTGGTCGCAAAGACAAAAGCCTCCACGCCGCGTTTCTTCGCGTCGCGGACCACTTTCTCCATCCAGTTCAGCTTGTCGTGGCGCAGGTGGTGGATGTGGATATTGTCCGCCAGCCCGGCGCGGGTCATGCAGGCCTTGTAGCCGTCCTCGCGCTGGCGGATGTTCGACAGCGACATGGCGTAGGAAATCATTTCGATGCGGGTGAATCCCTGCTGGAGCAGGGCCGTGGTCGTCTGAAGCCCGGCCCGGCGGTTGTCGAGCACCACGCTGCTCGCCTCGGCGCCCTCGACTTCGCGGTCGAGCAGCACGAGCGGAACGTTCTGCTGCGCCACGTTGCGGATGATGTCGTCCGAACCCTCGCACGGCACCACGATCAGTCCGTCGATGCCTTTGTTGCGGAAAACCTCGATCAGGTTCTCCAGCTTCTGCGGATTCTCGTCCGTGCTGCCGAACAGCACCGTATACTTATGTTTATAGGCCCGGTCTTCGATGCAGCGGGCGATGTCGGCGAAAAACTTGTTCGAGATGTCCGAAACGATCACCCCGATGGTGTTCGTCTTGCCGCTGCGGAGCATCCGCGCCGCGTTGTTGGGCTGGTAGTTGAGCTTGTCGGCTATTTCCAGGATGCGCTGCGCGGTCTCTCTGTTGACCCGGTAGTTCTCCTGCCCGCAGTCCCGGTTGCTCATCACGAACGATACCAGGGCGATAGATACGCCCGCTTCCGTAGCAATGTCCTTGATAGTTACCTTGCGTGTCGCCATAATCTTCGCTGTTTTTGCAAAATCGGGAAATACTCTTACCTTTGCAAAGGTAATTAAAACGTTTTAACAAACAAATTTTTCCCGTTCTTTTTTCCAATCGGACCGTTTGTATTATGGCTGCCTACGGCGAAGACCTCGATTTTCTGAAAGCGCACAGCATCGGCTTTCTCGAACTGACCGGCCCCCAGGGTGCCGCCCGGATATGTATCGTACCCGGCTGGCAGGGGCGTGCGATGACCTCGACCGCCGCAGGACGCGCCGGCACGAGTTTCGGCTGGCTCAACCGTCCGCTCATCGCGTCGGGCGCCGTGCGGCCGCAGTTCAATCCGGTAGGCGGCGAAGAACGCTTCTGGCTCGGTCCCGAGGGCGGCCCGTTCTCGCTCTACTTCGCGCCCGGCGCACCGCAGGAATACGCCAACTGGCAAGTACCCGCGGCGCTGGACACCGAACCCTACAAGATAGCGGAACAAAGCGCACAGCACGTGCGTTTCACCCACGAAGCAGTTTTCCGCAACGCTTCCGGCACCCGGTTCGAGGTGGGCATCGACCGCCGCATAACGCTCCTGCAGCCCGAAGACGCCGGAATGGAATTGCCCGCCGGAGTGTGCGCAGTGGGGTATCGGAGCGAAAACCGCATCGCCAATCGGGGTTCGGAGCCGTGGACGCCGCAGAGCGGTGCTCCCTCCGTCTGGCTTTTGGGCATGTTCCCGCCGTCGCCCTCGACCACGGTATTCCTGCCTTACGACACAGCGGCCGAGGGCAAGATAGTGAACAGCGATTATTTCGGCACCGTTCCCGCCGACCGCCTTTCGGTGGGCGAGGGGCTGGTCTGCCTGCGCATCGACGGCGCTTTCCGCTCGAAAATCGGTCTGCCGTGCGGCCGCGACCGCGGTATCTGCGGCAGCTACGATTCCGCATCCCGAACCCTTACCTTAATCAGATATGCCCGTTCGCGGCCCGGCACCCGCTACGTCGAAAGCCGTTGGGGCGAGCAGGCCGACCCGTTCGGCGGCGACGCGGTCAACGCCTACAACGACGGCCCGACCGAGACGGGCGAGGTGATGGGGCCTTTCTACGAAATCGAAACCTCCTCGCCGGCCGCGTTCCTACAGCCGGGCGGCGAGCTCTGCCACGCGCAGGAGGTATTCCATATCCAAGGACCGGAGCAGGCGCTCGCCGCCGTCATCCGGCCGCTGTTGTCCGCCGACCTCGAGAAGATTAAAAATTTATTCGATTGCTAAAACGTTTTAACAACATGAAGAACCCGACCTATGCCATTGGCGTCGACTTCGGAAGCGATTCCGTCCGGTGCCTCGTCGTCGACACGTCCGACGGCCGTGAAATGACCTCGGCAGTCTGCGCCTATCCCCGCTGGAAACAAGGACTTTACTGCGACCCGGTGCAGAACCGCTACCGCCAGCACCCGCTGGACTACATCGAATCGCTGGAACGGTGCGTCGGCGAAGCGCTGGCGAAATGCGGTGCGGAGGTGGCCGCCAACATCCGCGGCATCTCGTTCGACACGACGGCTTCCACGCCCGTGCTGACCGACAAGCAGGGCACGCCGCTGGCCCTGCTGCCCGAATTCGCCGAAAATCCCGACGCGATGTTCGTGCTGTGGAAAGACCACACGGCCCTTGCCGAAGCGGATTGCTTAAACGATTTAGCAAAACGCTGGGAGACCGACTATACCCGCTACTGCGGCGGCACCTATTCGTGCGAATGGGTGTGGGCCAAGGTGCTGCACTGCCTGCGCAACGACCCGTCGCTAAGGGCCAAGACCTACTCGTGGGTAGAGCACTGCGACTGGATATGCGCCCTGCTGGCGGGCGACACCACGCCGGAGAAAATAGCCCGCAGCCGCTGCGTGGCCGGCCACAAAGCCATGTGGCACGAAGAGTGGGGCGGGCTCCCGCCGTTCGGGTTCCTGACGGCCGCAGACCCGCTGCTGGGCATCTTCGAGGGGCATCTGTACCGCGAAACCGTCACGGGCGATGTGCGTATCGGGAGCTTGTGCGCCGAATGGGCGTCGCGGCTGGGGCTGCAACCGGGCATCGCCATCGGCATGGGGGCCATCGACTGCCACGTGGGAGCTGTCGGTGCGGGAATCGTACCGGGGACCCTGGTGAAGGTAATGGGGACCTCGACCTGCGACATAGTGGTGGGCACCTACGACGAAGCCGGCGACAAGGCCGTGCGGGGCATCTGCGGACAAGTCGACGGCTCGGTGCTGCCGGGATACGTCGGATTCGAGGCGGGGCAGGCGGCGTTCGGCGACATATACGCATGGTTCCGCCGGCTGATGGCATGGCCGCTGCGCCGGATAGCGCAAAGCGACCCGGCGCTGGAAGAACGCATACTTGAAGAACTGACGGCCGAAGCCGAACGCCTGCCGCTGAGCGACGAAGACCCGGTGGCGCTCGACTGGCACAACGGCCGCCGCACGCCCGACGCCGACCCGCGGGCACGCGGAACGCTCGACGGACTGACGCTTGCGACTTCGGCCCCGGCGCTGTTCAAGGCGCTGGTCGAAGCGACGGCGTTCGGCTCGCGCGCCATCAACGAACGGATGCTTGAGGAGGGAGTGACGATAGACAACATCATAGCCATCGGAGGAATCGCCCGCAAGTCGGCGTTCGTCATGCAAACGATGGCCGACGTCATCGGGGTGCCTATCCGAGTAGTGAGCAGCGACCAAGCCTGCGCCCTGGGAGCGGCCATGTTTGCCGCCGTAGTGGCGGGAATCCATCCGTCGGTCGCGGCCGCACAACAAGCCATGAGCCCCGGATTCTCGGCCGAATACCGCCCCGACCCGGAACGCCATGCGATTTACGACCGGCTTTATGCCCGCTATCTGCAACTCGGAAACACCCGCTGAGGCCCCGGCAAAACGACGAAGAGACGCGGCTGCGGTCGGCAGAAAACGGGAATTCAACGGGTCCGGAGAGCCGCAGAACGCGATTTTTCCCACAAAAAACGCTATTTTTTTGCTGCGGGATGGGAATTTTAGATAATTTTTATATCTTTGCGAAGAAAACAAACCCAAAAATCATTAGACATGAAAGAGTTGGTAACGAAAATCAATGCTGAGTTCGAGGTATTCGCCGCTAACGCAGCCGCTCAGGTAGAGAAAGGCAACAAAGCCGCAGGTACCCGCGCCCGCAAGTCGGCTCTGGAAATTTCCAAGCTGATGAAGGAATTCCGCAAGGTATCGGTAGAGGCTGCGAAATAAGCCCCCGCGCCGAGCGAAAACCAAAAAGGCCGCCCTTTCGAGGGGCGGCCTTTGTTGTTGGATGGCATAAGCGCTTCGCCTTTCCACAGGATGGTGACGTTTCATATAAGGAAAGATTCTTCGTCGCTTACAGCTCCTCAGAATGACAAGAGGGGGGGGGCACTCAAAATGACGGGGCAGGAGAGCCGCGGCGGAAAGAAGAATGCTCAGAATGACAAGACACGGGGAGAACAGCCGGACAACAGGAAACGGACGGGCTCCGGAATGCCCTGGCGAAAACGCAGCGAACTTGAACAACTCAGAGCTCAATACCGTTCCTCCGGAACACCTCCAAGTCCTGCGGCCGAAGCCCGGCACGAAGATAAGGAACGGCCTCGTTGTGGTCGTTGAGATAATAACGCGGAGCCCTCCTGTCGAACGCGGGACTGACCAACGACACGGAATCCCTGACATAAGGACTGCTGATGGCGGCGATCTGCGCCATGGTATGGAACAAGGCGTGGGTATTGGCGGGAACGTCGGAATTGGCGGCGGCCGTCTCGGCGACCCCGGGGAACGCGGCGCGGTAATCGGGCGAAAACCAGGCGAGCGAAGCGACCCACAACTGATAAGCCGTAGCGGTGGGAGAAGCGTGGAGAAAACGCTGCCGCTCGTCGTCGAGCAAATCCTCGCCGTGGTCGGCGCAATAGAGCACGGCGGACGACACGCCGCTGAGCGAACGGAGGTAAGCGATGGTCTCGGCGAGGAAGTGGTCGGTATAACAAACGGAATTGTCGTAGGCGTTGCACAACTCACGGGCATTCTGGGGCGTGATGGAGACGTTGTCGTCGGGCAGGAACCGCGCGAACTCGCGGGGATAACGCTCATGATAACTGAAATGCGACCCGTAGCAATGGAGGATGAAGAACAGCCGCGGCGAAGAACTCCGGCGGACGGCTTTCTGCACCTCTTCGAGCAGCTGCATGTCGTGGCGCGGAGAACGGATATAGACCAGATGCCGGGCGTCGTGGGCCAGGCGGTCGATCATGGCCCCCTGCTGCGACTGGTTGGAAATGAACCAGGTATCGAACCCGGCCTCGTTGAAGAGCGCGGGGAGCCCCTTGCGGCGGAACAGCTCCTCGTGCTGGTGGGTACCGACGGACGAAAGGAACAAGGGCACGCTTTTATGGGTGGTGTTGCTCTGGGTGAGCATGTTGCGGAACAAGACGACCTCCTTCTCCTGCGAAAGCCGCGGGTTGGTAGGGCGGCCGTAACCCATCAGCTGCCAGTTCATGGCCCGCGAAGCCTCGCCTATAATATATAGGTAAATCTCGCGCTCGGGCACCCGGTCGGGCCGCGATGCGGAATAAGAGAACCCCTCGGACGTATCGTCGAAACGGTAGGCCTTGCGGAACTCGATGCCGCTGAGCCGCATGTTATAAAAAGCGTTGACGGGGAAAATCTCGTCGCGCAGGACGTGCTTGTGCTCGCTGAAATGGTAGGCGGGCCACAAAGCCAAGGCCCCGAGGACGAACAACGACGCGCCCGTGAGCCCGACAGTCATGCGGGCGGTGCGGGAAATATAACGCTTATGCCCGATTTCGCGGGCCGCGAACCACAGCAACGGAAGATAAATCGCCAGGACGAGCACCACGGCGGGATAAATGTTCTCCAACAACTCGCCCGCCTCGCCGGGATTGGTAGTCAAGAGGTTGGTGAACATGTCGGTGGCGATGACGGAATTGCCGAAGAGATAAAGCAGCACGATCTGAAACGTACTGAAGAAGATGAAAGGAAACGCGCACCAAATCATGATGCCCGAACGCCGCAGGAGGACGCTCCACATCATATAAAACCCCAACGGCAGCAGAATGAGGGCCTCGACCGTCCAAGCCGGATAATGCTCGGTACAGGCCAGCACGCAATTGGGGATGATGAGAGCCACGAAGAAATAGACGGTCAACAAGGTGGTGAAACGGCTGCGCGTATGGCGCCAGACCCTGACACGATGCCTGTTCGGAGAAGTAGCCATGGACTAAAAAGCTTCGTTGATACTGAGCAGGAAACCGCTGGTCTTACGGCCGAAACCGTAGTCGACGCGCACGTTGACCCGCTTTTTGAACTCCCAACGCAGGCCGACGCCGTAGTTGGGCAAGGTATGCGACCAATCGAACCGGTCGCCGGAACGCTCGCTGAAGACATTGCCGGCACCGCCCCAGACCGTGCACCCGAAGCGCCGCCAGATACGCTGGCGCAATTCGAGCTGGACCGTGAGCAGGCAATTGTCGGTGTAGCGCCCCTCGTAATAACCGCGCATGCGCCGGCTGCCGCCCATGCGGGCGAGCATGGGCCACGGAGCGGCGGCGGAATTGAACTCGCCGTAAAAATCGAACGCCAGGGTACAATCTTTCCAAACACGCTGGTACCAATCGAACGTGAAAGTAGCGCGGTAAAGGGTAGTTTCGCAGGACCCGAGCGCCTTGGGGAAAATGGTCCCTTCGAGACTGGCGTAGAGCCCGCGCCACGGGCCGGGAATGAAATCGCGCGAATCGTACTCGACGATGGCGCCGATGCCGGTGAGGGTGTAAGAATGCTTCTGGTGACGGATGTAACTATCGCCCGCAGCGTCGAACTTCGTGCCGTCGGTATGCTGGAAACTGAGCCGCGAACCGACGTAAGTGTGGGGCAGGACGCGATAGACGTAACGCGCATGGACCTTGTACTGCTTCTCGACGTAGGAAGTTTCGGGGTTGCGGCGCGCATCGCAGTAACCGATGCCCCACAAATCGCGGGGCGCCGAAACGAACATGGCCTGATAATCCATCTTGCTGCGGCTGCGCCGGAAATACGTGTTGCCCTCGACGCCGACGGAGTAAAAACCGGAAATGGAGACGGTGGCGAAGACGGAGACGTCGGAGGGCGGGATGAGGGAATCGGTGCGGTCGATGCGATAAAGCCCTGCGGCCAGCACCCCGATTCCGAAATTGTTGGTTTTGGAATAATTAGGCCCCCCGGCGAAGGTGAGGTCGATCTTCTTCTCGAAAGTACGGTCGACGGCCGACTTGCCGAAGTAGTCGATGATCCGCCCGACGAACGACCTGCGCCGGACGAGCGTATCGGCCGGGAGGGAAAGCGAATCGACGGCAGCGGGAGTGGCGGGACTCTGCGGCCCGCCGGACGGGGAGACCCCGGCCCGAACGACGAAGCACGACCCGAACAACATGAAAAACAAAACGATGCGGCGGAACATCCGGATTTATCTGTAAGGCTCGACGGCCTTGTAGAAAGCCTCCTTGTCCGCCTCGGAAAGCACCCCCTTGCGGATGAAAACCAACTCGCCCTCCTTGGAAACGATCATCAGCACGAACTGGTTGTTGCAATCGCCCAAACCCCAGGCGGTACTGAGCGTGCGGTCCTGGTCGGCGAGCACGACGGCGCCGTTCTTGGCGGTGCGCTTCTTAGCCATGCTGCGAGCCATGCCGTTGGGAATCATGGGAGCGTCCTTGAGGTTCATGACGCCGAAACCGTAGAGGTTGTCGCCGGCGACACTGTGGTTCTGCTCCATTTCGATGGTGAAATCCTCGTTCTGCTTATGACGGTCGGGATCGACGTAGAATATCAGGAGGTTCTTTTTGCCCCACTGGGGCAACATGGCCGGATTGCCGTCGAGGTCGAGCACCTCGACGTTCGGCACCCTGCGGCGTATCTCCTGCGAACCGGCGAACGGCGCGGAACTCAGAAGCAGGACGACCAGCATCGCGATACGTTTCAATTTCATGGCTTTCACGTTATAATCTGCACTTGCGGATGCGGGACAAAGGTACGACATTTCCCCCAATGTATAACTCCCCGCAGGCGACAATATTGTTCGGAACGTCTTCATTGCCATTTACAAAAAGATTGCCTATCTTCGCGGAAAACAACCGACCATGCCGGAAAAATACAAAATACTTTTCGTCTGCCTGGGCAACATCTGCCGCTCGCCGGCCGCCGAAGGCGTCATGCGGCGCCTTGCGGAAACGCAGGGGCTGTCGGAACGGCTCGAAATCGACTCGGCAGGCACCTACGGAGGCCATCGCGGCGAACTGCCCGACCCGCGGATGCGGAGCGCGGCGGCGAAACGGGGACTTGGACTTACGCACCGCTCGCGGAAGATAGAGGAAGAAGACTTCGCGGAATTCGACCGCATCGTAGTCATGGACGACATGAACTACGAAGATGTCCATCGGCTGGCGCCGTCGCGCGAAGCGGCGGAACGGATTGACCGCATGCGCGAATTCTTCCGGAAACACCCGGACCGGAGCCATGTACCCGACCCGTATTACGAAGGGCACGAAGGTTTCGAGCTGGTGCTGGACCTGCTGGAAGACGGTTGCGAAGGACTGCTGGAAACACTGAAAAAAGAGGGACGCATCTAACGTCCCTCTTTAGGCGAATATCGGGCGGACCCTAAAAATCGAGCCCGAAACTGATGCTGTAAGTATTGCGCAACAAGGTGTTCTTTGGGGCGAAAAGGTAGGCGAAGTCGAGCCGCAGGTGGAGGATGCGGAGCCCGGCGCCGACGCTGGCATAGGAGGGGTAGTAATCCCGCCGCTCGCCGTAATGGTATCCGGCCCGGAACTGCACGAGCTGCATGAGGTTGTACTCGGCGCCGACCGACACCTGGCACCCGCGCACGGGCGAAGGCGAAAAACAATAACCGAAATCGGCACCGACGGTCAGTTCGTGGGCGTCGGAAAGGAACGTATCCAACGCGACGCCGGCCGTGAGGCTGATGGGGAGCGAATAATCGCTCTTTTGGAAATAACCGCCCAGATTACCGAGCTTGGCGCCGACGCGCAAAGTGGAGAAGTCGCCGACGCTGTTCAAGGGCTTCATCCAACCCACGCTCAAATCGACCGCCAAGGCATCGCCCGAACCCTCGGAGCGCTTGAAGTGCATGTAACGGGTGACGCCGCCGACGGCCCAACGGTCGCCGATACGGCGCGAATAACCCAAATCGACGGCCATGTCGTTACCGCCGTGCTCGCGGAAGAACTGCCGCCAACCGATTTGGGTGAGGTTGAAATTGTCGAAACGCCAATAACCCGTAACGGCGTAATAATTGGACTTGCCCTGCCCGTAATAAGAAGACGAAACCTGCGACGGCATGAGCGAAAAAGCAGCCATGGCGGGATTGCTGTAAATGGGGTGGGAACCCGAAAGGGCAGTCATGGCGACACCGCCCATGGCGAGCGTCTTGGCGTCGGGCGACGGGAGCCAGACGACCTCCTGCGCCGGGGCCACCGACAGGCTCAACACGAAGAACGGGATGGACAAGAGACGTTTCATGGGAAAGACGATTAGATAATGCAAAGATAGTGCAATTCTACCGAAACTTGGCAGGCAGGGGAGAAACAATTACGTCGCTGCACTCCGTGATTGTCTGCGTCGCGGCGGCAAAACATCTGCGACAGAAAATCCCTGCGGGATACTGCTCTACACAAAAAATACCTGCTCAAGTCGAAACTTGGCAGGCATTTTTGTTTCGAGCAAAGCCTTGGGGCTTCTTTTCTGTCGCTTCTCTTTGCTCGTACCGCTCCTTAACAATTCATAGCGCCACAGCAGTGGATGACCTGGCCGGAGACGTACGACGAGAGGTCGGAAGCGAGGAACAAAGCGACCTTGGCGACGTCCTCGGGCGTACCGCCGCGACGCAGGGGAATCTGCTGGTACCAACCCTCCTTGACCTCGTCGGGCAGCTTATCGGTCATGTCGGTGATGATGAAACCGGGAGCGATGGCGTTGGCGCGGATACCGCGGGGACCCATCTCCTTGGCAATGGACTTGGCCAGACCGATCATACCGGCCTTGGAAGCGGAGTAATTGCACTGGCCGGCGTTGCCGCTGACGCCGACGACGGACGACATGTTGATGATCGAACCGCTCTTCTGACGTGCCATGATAGGCGTGACGGCGTGGATGAAGTTGAACGCGGACTTGAGGTTGACCGTCAGCACGGCGTCCCACTGAGCCTCGGACATGCGCATCATCAAACCGTCCTTGGTGATACCGGCGTTGTTGACGAGAATGTCGATACGGCCGAAATCCTTGACGATTTCGTCGATGACCTTGTGCGTATCCTCAAAATTGGCGGCGTTCGATGCGTAACCCTTGGCCTTGACGCCCAAAGCGGCGATTTCGGCCTCGGTAGCCTTGCCGTTCTCGTCGATGTTCAGGTCGGTGAAAGCCACGTCGGCCCCCTCGGCGGCGAACTGCAGCGCGATGGCCTTGCCGATGCCGCGTGCGGCACCCGTCACGACAGCCACTTTTCCTTCGAGTAATTTCATAGTCTTCAAATATTTTATGTTGAATCGTTTTGCCTGTTGCGCCGCGAAGATACGAAAAATATTTGAAACACGGCCGGAAACTCTTGAATTTCGGCGAAAATGACTTATCTTTACCCATCGAAAGAAGAACCAACAAAAACCCCGCAAAAAACTTATGGAAAGAGATTCCCGGATTTTCGATCTGATCGGTGCCGAACGCAGCCGTCAGATGCACGGCATCGAACTGATCGCCTCGGAAAACTTCGTGAGCGACCAGGTGATGGAAGCCATGGGCTCGGTGCTGACCAACAAGTACGCCGAGGGCTATCCGGCAGCCCGCTACTACGGCGGCTGCGAAGTGGTCGACCAAGTCGAAAACCTCGCCATCGAACGCATCTGCCGTCTCTACGGTGCCGAGTATGCCAACGTGCAGCCCCATTCGGGCGCGCAGGCCAACATGGCGGTATTCTTCGCGTGCCTGCAACCGGGCGACACGTTCATGGGGCTCGACCTGGCCCACGGCGGACACCTTTCGCACGGCTCGCCGGTAAACATGTCGGGCAAATATTTCAAGGCCGTAGGGTACAAGCTGGACGAAGCGACGGGACGCATCGACTACGACGCGATGGAACGGCTGGCGCTGGAGTGCAAGCCCAAGCTGATTGTGGGCGGGGCCTCGGCCTACTCGCGCGAATGGGACTACGCCCGGATGCGCGCAATCGCTGACAAGGTGGGCGCGCTGCTGCTGGTCGACATGGCCCACACGGCCGGACTGATTGCGGCGGGGCTGCTGGAAAACCCGGTGAAACATGCGCATATCGTGACCTCGACGACCCACAAGACCCTGCGCGGACCGCGCGGAGGTATCATCCTGATGGGCAAGGACTTCGAGAACCCGTGGGGACAGACCACCCCGAAAGGCGCGGTGAAGATGATGTCGCAGATACTCAACTCGGCCGTATTCCCGGGCATCCAGGGCGGGCCGCTGGAACATGTCATCGCAGCTAAGGCGGTGGCGTTCGGCGAAGCGCTCGACCCGAGCTACAAGGAATACCAGCGCCAAGTGCAGAAAAACGCCCGTGCAATGGCCGACGCCTTTGCGAAACGCGGCTACAAAATCGTATCGGACGGCACGGACAACCACCTGATGCTGGTGGACCTGCGGACGAAGTTCCCCGACCTGACGGGCAAGCTGGCCGAAAAATGCCTGGTGGCGGCCGACATTACGACCAACAAGAACATGGTGCCGTTCGACAGCCGCTCGCCGTTCCAGACGTCGGGCCTGCGCTTCGGGACCCCGGCCATCACGACCCGCGGTCTGAAAGAAGACAAGATGGACTGCATCGTGGAACTGATAGACCGGGTGCTGCACGACCCCGAAAACGAGGAGAACATTGCATCGGTACGCCGCGACGTGAACGCGCTGATGGCCGAATATCCGCTTTTCGCATGGTAATCCGCCCGGCCGACATGGAAGAAATCGTGGGCTTCTTCCGCCGTTTGGACGAAAACAACACCCGCGAATGGTTCGACGCGCACCGCAGCGAATGGACGCATGTGAAGGCGCTGGCAGCGAAGCTGACCGAAGAACTGATCGAGGGAATCGCGGCGTTCGACCCCACGGTACGGGGACTGCGGGTGCAGGACTGCACCTACCGCATAGCGCGCGACACGCGGTTCTCGAACGACAAAAGCCCCTACAAGAACTGGCTGGGAATCTTCGTGGCGCCGAAAGGCAAGAAATCGGGCTATGCGGGCTACTACCTGCACATAGCCCCGAAAGGCGACCGGATGATAGGCGAGCACATGCTGATTTCGGGCATCTACTGCCCCGAACCGCTGCTGCTGCGCTCGGTGCGCGAAGAAATTCTTGACAACGGAACGGAACTGCAAAAAGCCATCGACGCGGCCAAAGGATTCCGGCTCAACACAGACAACAAACTCAAACGCGTACCGACGGGATTTCCGGCCGACTGCGAACACGCAGAGCTGCTGAAGCACAAGGACTGGTGCGTAGAGAAACCGATAGACGAGAGTTTTCTGTATGCCGAAGATTTCGTGGAACGGGCGGTCCAGGAATTCCGGAAGACGCATGGCTTCATCGAAATCATCAACCGGGCCGTGCAATACGCCTACGAAGAAATGATGTAAGATAAAGGCGCCGACCTCACGAGAAGTCGGCGCCTTTATTTTTTGTTCCAGATTCTTCAGAATGACATTTCCTACTCGACCGTGACGGACTTGGCGAGGTTGCGCGGCTGGTCGACGTTGCGCCCCTTGTAGACGGCGATGTAATAAGCCATGAGCTGCAAGGGAATCGACACGACGATAGGCATGAGGCACTCGGTGATGACAGGCACCTCAATGCAATAATCGGCCGAACGCCGCACCTGCTCGTCGCCGCGCGCCATGACGGCGATGATCTTGCCGCCGCGGGCCCGGACCTCCTCGATGTTGGAAGCGGTCTTCTCGTACGTATGGTCGGGGGTGGCGATGGCGACGGTCGGCATCTCGGCGTCGATGAGCGCGATGGGCCCGTGCTTCATCTCGGCGGCGGGGTAACCCTCGGCATGGATGTAGGAAATCTCCTTGAGCTTCAAAGCCCCCTCCAACGCCGTGGGGTAATTGTAACCGCGGCCGAGGTAGATGAAATTGTGGGCATAGGTGAAAATCTTGGCCAAATCCTTGATTTGGTCGCCGACCTTCAACACCTCTTCGAGCGTCTGCGGCAACTCCAGCAAAGCCTTGGAGACCTCGCGGTAGTAATCGTCGGAGACGGTGCCTTTCTCGCGGCCGATGGCGAGCGCGAGCATGGCCATGACGGTGACCTGCCCGGTGAACGCCTTGGTCGAAGCGACGCCGATTTCGGGTCCGACATGGATGTAAGCCCCCGAATCGGTGGCGCGGGCGATGGACGAACCGACGACGTTGCAAATGCCGAAGACGAAAGCCCCGGCCTTGCGGGCCAGCTCGACGGCGGCCAAGGTATCGGCCGTCTCGCCCGACTGCGAGACGGCGATGACGATGTCGTCCTCGCGGATGATGGGGTTGCGGTAACGGAACTCCGAGGCGTACTCGACCTCGACGGGGATGCGGCAGATGGATTCGATCAGATGCTCGCCGATGAGCGACGCATGCCACGAAGTACCGCACGCGACGAAGATGATGCGGCGGGCGGCGACGAACTTGTCGCGGTGGTCGATGACGCCCGAGAGCTTGACCTCGTAGGTCTCGGCGTTGATACGGCCGCGGATGCAGTCGACCAACGTACCGGGCTGCTCGTAAATCTCCTTGAGCATGAAGTGGGGATACCCGCCCTTTTCGAGCTGGGAAATCGACAGCTGGAGCTTCTTGATGTCGATGTTGCTCTCCCGGTTGTCGAGGGTGACGACCTTCAAAGGCTTATGGCGGTTGATGACCGCGACCTCGCCGTCGTTGATGTAGACGAAATCTTCGGTATACTCGATGATGGAAGTGGCGTCGGAACTGAGGAAATACTCCTCCTGACCGATACCCACGACCATCGGGCTGCTCTGGCGCGCGGCGATGATTTCGTCGGGGTTGTTCTTCTCGATGATGGCGATGGCGTAAGCCCCGACGACCTGCTTCAAAGCCTGCTGCACGGCTTCGAGGAGCGAACAGCTGTTGGTCTTGCGGACGTACTCGATCAGATTGACGAGCACTTCCGAATCGGTGCTGCTGCGGAAAGTATAGCCGTTCTCGACGAGGGCGTCCTTGAGCACGCGGTAATTCTCGATGATGCCGTTATGAATCAAGGCGATGTCCTCGGATTCGGAGTAATGGGGGTGGGCATTGACGTCGTTGGGCACGCCGTGCGTCGCCCAACGCGTATGGGCGATACCGATATGACCGAAGAGGTCCTTGCCGTCGAGGAAATGCTCCAGATCGGCGACCTTGCCCTTGCATTTGTAGACGTTGAGCCCGCCGCCGGCCCCGACCAACGCGACGCCCGCACTGTCGTAACCGCGATATTCGAGCCTGTGCAGGCCCTTGATAAGGATGGGGCAGGCGTCGCGCCCGCCGACATAACCGACTATTCCGCACATGATGGGTCTTGTTTTTAGGGGTGCTAAATTAAGAAAAAAATCCGAATCGCCCTGCAAAAAGGCCCGGATTTGAATCCGGGCCCCAGCGGCTATTGCGCGAAATACTTATAAAACAGAGGAATAGTCTCGACGCCCTTGTGGAACTGGTCGAGCCCGAAACTCTCGTTGGGCGAATGGATGGCGTCCTCGGCCAACCCGAAGCCCAGCAGCAACGACTTAATACCCAGAATCTCCTCGAATCCGCTGATGATGGGAATCGACCCGCCCGAATAGAAAGGCAGGGGCTTGCAGCCGAAAGTATCGGCGACGGCGCGCTCGGCAGCCTTGTAAGCGGGCATGTCGGTAGGCGCCACGTAGGGCATGCCGCCGTGCAGGAACCTGACGGAGACTTTGACGCTCTTGGGCGCGACGCGGCGGAAATGGGCCTCGAAGAGTTTGCCTATCTTCCGGAAATCCTGGTTCGGGACCAGCCGCATCGAAATCTTGGCCGAGGCTTTCGAGGGAATCACCGTCTTGGTTCCCTCGCCGGTATAACCGCCCCAAATGCCGTTGACGTCGAGCGACGGACGGATTCCGGTGCGTTCGAGGGTGGTGAACCCGGCTTCGCCCTCGACGTCGCCGATACTGAGCGAACGCTTGTAGGCGGACAGGCTGAAAGGCGCCTTGTTGAAAGCCCGGCGCTCAGCGGGCGTGAGCTCGCAGACATCGTCGTAGAAGCCCGGAACCGTCACGCGGCCGTTCTCGTCGATAAGACCGGCGACGAGCCGGGCCAGCACGTTGGCGGGGTTGGCGACGGCACCTCCGAAGAGCCCCGAATGGAGGTCCTTGTCGGGCCCGGTCACTTCAACCTCCATGTAAGTCAACCCGCGCAACCCGCAGGTAATGGAGGGAGTGGACATGGAGAGCATGGAGGTATCCGACACCAGAATGACGTCGGCTTTCAACAACTTTTTATTGCGGCGGCAGAAACCGTAAAGGCTGGCCGACCCGATCTCCTCCTCGCCCTCCAGCATGAACTTGACGTTGCAGGGAAGCGAATCGGTGGCGCACATGGCCTCGAACGCCTTGGCGTGCATCCACAGCTGCCCCTTGTCGTCGTCGGCGCCGCGGGCCCGAATGCGGCCGTTCTCGATGACGGGCTCGAACGGGTCGGTCCGCCACTCGGCACGCGGGTCGACGGGCATGACGTCGTAGTGGCCGTAGACCAGAACGGTTTTGGCCTTGGGGTCAATGATTTTCTCGGCGTACACCACCGGATTGCCGTCGGTAGGCATCACTTCGGCCCGGTCGGCACCCGCCTTGACCAAAGCCGCGGCGAGCCACTCGGCGCAACGCTGCATGTCGGGCTTGTGCTCGGACTGCGCGCTGACCGACGGGATACGCAGCAAGTCGAACAACTCGCTGATGAAACGCTCCTTATTGGCGTCTATATAATGCTTTACTTTATCCATGTCTACAAGTTGCATATGGTTTTGATTTCGCTGATGAAACGCTGGGCCAGCGCATCGGCTTCGGCCATCGTCCGGGCCTCGGTGTAGATGCGGATGATGGGCTCGGTGTTGGACTTGCGGAGGTGGACCCAATTTTCGGCGAAGTCGATTTTAACACCGTCCGTATCATTCACGTTTTCATGGGCATATTTAGCCTTTACTTCACGCAGGACTTTATCTACGTCGATGGCCGGAGTGAGCGAGATTTTGTTCTTGGACGCGAAATAGGCCGGGTAAGTGGCCCGCAACTCGGTCATCTTCATGTTCTTGGACGCGAGCCACGTGAGGAACAAAGCCGTGCCCACCAGCGCGTCGCGGCCGTAATGGAGCTCGGGATAGATGACCCCGCCGTTGCCCTCGCCGCCGATGACGGCGCCGACCTCCTTCATCTTGGCGACCACATTGACCTCGCCGACGGCCGACGCGAAGTAACTGCCGCCGTAACGCTGCGTCACGTCGCGCAGAGCCCGCGACGACGAAAGGTTGGAAACCGTATTGCCCGCCTTGCGCGAAAGGACGTAATCGGCCACGGCGACCAACGTATATTCTTCGACGAACATCGAACCGTCCTCGCTGACGAACGCCAGCCGGTCGACGTCGGGGTCGACGACGATACCCAGGTCGGCCTTTTCGCGCACGATGGCTTCGGCGATGGCCGTAAGGTTCTCGGGCAGCGGCTCGGGATTGTGGGCGAACTCGCCCGAAGGCTCGCAGTTGAGCTCGACGACCTCGCAGCCCAGTTCGCGCAACAATTGGGGCATGACGATGCCGCCGACCGAATTGACCGCATCGACCACCACCTTGAAATGCCGTTTGCGCACGGCCTCGGCGTCGACCAGGGGCAGCGCCAGCACGCGGCGGATATGCTCGCCGTTGAAATCCTCGCGAGAGATGACATGACCGATGGCGTCGATGGCGGGGTAGTCGAAACCGCACTCCTCGGCCATGGCCAGCACCCGTTTGCCCTCGGCATCGGAAAGGAACTCGCCCTCGGCGTTGAGCAGCTTGAGGGCGTTCCACTGGCGGGGATTGTGCGACGCTGTAATGATGATGCCGCCGTCGGCCTTTTTAGTGATGACGGCCATTTCGGTGCCGGGCGTGGTACACAGCCCGACGTTGATGACGTCGGCGCCGCAGGCCAGCAGGGTGCCCTCGACCAGGTCGCCGACCAGCTCGCCCGACAGCCGGGCGTCGCGCCCCACGACTATGGTAAGTTTTTTGCCCGGATTGCGCTCGGCGATGAGCCGGGCGTAGGCCGTAGTGAACTTGATGACGTCGGGCGGCGTCAGGTTGTCGCCCGCAGGCCCCCCGATGGTGCCGCGGATGCCCGAAATGGATTTGATGAGCGTCATGGAAAGTATGCTGCAATTAAAGGTAAACCGGACTTCGGGGACGACGAAATTTTCGCCCGAAGTTTTGTAATTCGATGTAAATATATTACTTTTATGCCAATTATGAAAATCAAAAATCAGACGACCATGCGTACTATTCCCGCTTCCGAATTGATTATCAACGAAGACGGCTCCATTTTCCATCTGCATCTGCGTCCCGAGCAACTGGCCGACACGGTGATTCTCGTGGGCGACCCGGGCCGTGTGGCCCTGGTGGCCGAACATTTCGAGAACGTGGAATGCCGCGTCTCGAACCGCGAATTCAACACCGTGACCGGAACCTACAAGGGCCGGCGCATGACGGTGCTTTCGACGGGCATCGGCATCGGCAACATCGACATTTCGGTGACGGAGCTGGACGCGCTGGCCAACGTGGATTTCGCAACCCGGCAGGAAAAGGCCGAGAAACGGCAGCTCACGCTGGTGCGCCTGGGAACCTCGGGCGCCATCCAACCCGACATCAAGGTAGGCGACTTCCTGTTCTCGCGCACGTCGGTGGGCTTCGACGGACTGCTGAGCTACTACAAAGGCCGCGACGCCGTCTGCGAGCTGGAACTGGAAGAAGCGTTCGTGAAGCACACGGGCTGGTACGAGAAGATGCCGCGCCCCTATTTCGTGAATGCGGACAAGACCCTTTTCGAGCATTTCAAGGATGCGACGACGGAGGGCATGACCATCGCGGCGCCGGGCTTCTACGCCCCGCAAGGCCGCTGGGTGCGGCTCGAACCGCACGACGCGCATCTGAACGAAAAAATCGAATCGTTCGACTTCGGCGGCCGACGCATCACCAACTTCGAGATGGAAGGCTCGGCGCTGGCGGGCCTGGCGGCGCTGATGGGCCACCGTGCGGCGACGATCTGCACGATTATCGCCCAACGCATCGCGCTGGACGCCTGCACGGACTACAAACCGTTCGTGAAGAAAATGATTGTCATGGCGCTGGACAAGCTGGCGACCCTGTAAGAGAAAAGCAAAGAACATAACAGAAATAAACAGAAAGAAAAAAGTATGAAATTCTCAGTATCAAGCTCCGCACTGCTCTCGCTGCTGGCGACGACCGGAAAAGTCATCAGCAACAAAAATACGCTGCCCATCCTCGACTACTTCCTGATGGAGTTGAGCGGCAGCGAACTGAAGGTGACCACCTCGGACCTCGAAACGACGCTGGTAGGCTCGATAGCCGTGGAGAGCGTGGAGAGCGAGGGCACGATTGCGGCCCCGGCCAAACTGATGCTCGATTCGCTCAAGGAATTTCCGGAGATGCCGCTGACCGTCGACGTCAACGACCAGAACTGGGAAATCAAAATCAACTGGAAGAGTGGCTCGCTCTCCATCCCGGGAGCCAGCGCTGTGAGCTATCCTGCCGTGCCGCAGCTGAGCGCGGAGAAAAAGGAACTGAAGATGGACGTCGACACGCTGGTGGCGGGCATCAACAAGACGATATTCGCGACGGCCGACGATGAACTGCGCCCCGTGATGAACGGCATATTCATCAGTCTGACGCCCGGCGCGCTGACGTTCGTAGGCACCGACGCCCACAAACTGGTGAAACACGAATCGGAAATGGAGAACGCGGAGACCGCCTCGTTCATCCTGCCGAAGAAACCGGCGAACCTGCTGAAATCGGTACTGCTCAAGGAAGACGACGCCATCGAAGTGGCTTTCGACTCGAAGAACGCCCAGTTCAAACTCAAGAGCCACACGCTGGTATGCCGGCTCATCGAGGGCAACTACCCGAACTACAATGCGGTGATTCCGGAAAACAACCCCAACAAGGTGCTGGTGGACCGCATCGAACTGCTGAACGGCATCAAGCGCGTGGCCGTCTGCTCGAACCCGACGACCAACCTGATCCGCATGGACATCGCGGCCAACAAGATAACGCTCACGGCCCAGGACATCGACTTCTCGGTATCGGCCAACGAAACGATTTCGTGCAGCTACGACGGGCAGGAAATCTCCATCGGCTTCAAATCGACCTTCATGGTGGAAATCCTCTCCAACATGGAGACCCCGACCGTGATGGTGGAACTGGCCGACTCGACCCGCGCGGGCGTCTTCAAACCCGTCTACGACGAGAAGCAGACGAGCGCGACGCTGATGCTGCTGATGCCGATGATGATTAACGCATAAGGGCGCGTATGAAGCTGAACCTGAAGCGGCCGATCGTCTTCTTCGACCTCGAAACCACGGGTGTGGACGCCTCGAAAGACCGCATCGTGGAAATCTCGATGATAAAGGTCATGCCCGACGGCACGGAAGATACCCGGACCCGCCGCATCAACCCCGGAATGCCCATACCGGCCGAAGCGACGGCCGTGCACGGGATAACGGACGCCGACGTGGCCGATGCGCCGAAATTCGCGCAGGTGGCCAAGTCGCTCGAAGAATTCATCCGCGGCTGCGACTTCGGAGGATTCAACTCCAACCGCTTCGACCTGCCGCTGCTGGTCGAGGAGTTCATGCGGGCGGGGCTCAGCGTAGACCTCAAGCGCCGCAAATTCATCGACGTGCAGAACATCTTCCACAAAAAGGAACAGCGCACGCTGGTGGCGGCCTACAAGTTCTACTGCGACAAGGAACTCGAAGACGCCCACTCGGCCGAAGCCGACACGCGGGCGACCTACGAAGTGCTCAAGGCCCAGCTCGACCGCTACGACGACCTGGAAAACGACGTGGACGCACTGGCGGCCTACTCCTGCCGGGGCGAAGCGGCCGACTATGCGGGGCGCATCCTCTACAACGAAAAAGGGGAGGAGGTCTTCGGATTCGGCAAGTACAAAGGCCGCTCCGTAGCCGAAATCTTCCGCGAGGAACCGAGCTACTACGCGTGGATGATGAACGGCGACTTCCCGCTCTACACCAAAAAGGTCATTACCGAAATCCGGATGCGCGATAAACTGAAATAAGGAATGAAACGACTGTGCGTCGCCGTGCTGCTGACGGTATGGGGGCTCTGCGCCCTGGCTGCGGAGAAATCCGGAATCATCGTCAGCATCAACGGCACAAAATACTATATCCACACCGTGCAGGCGGGAGAGACGCTCTACGGCCTGTCGAAAACCTATGCGGTCGGCGAACGGGTCATCGTCGAAAACAATCCGGAGACGGCCGCAGGACTGAAAGCGGGGACGAACCTCAAAATCCCCTACGTCTCCTCGCTGGCCGAACAGATGCCGGAGAAGAAGCTCCGCCGGACCTTCACCAAACACTACGTAGCCAAGGGCGAGACGCTCTATGGGATCTCGCGGGAATACGAAATCCCGATACAGACCATCATCGAGGACAACCCGTCGCTCGACCCGATACGCCTGCGGCCGGGCGAGAGGATACTGATCCGCAAGAAGAAAATCGGCTCGGAAGACGAAGCGGGAAGCCGCGCGCAGTGGGAAGAATACCGCTCGTCGCTCAACAGCATAGCCGCCCCGGGCGACGCCTACCACATTGTCCGGCAGGGCGAAACGTTCTACTCGCTCTCGAACCACTACGGCATCAGCGAAGAAGAACTCTCGCGGCTGAACGACGGGCTGAAACCCTCCGAACTGAAAGCCGGAGCGATGATAAAGGTACCGAGCGCCGAAACTCCGGCCCCGGCACAGCCGGAGACACCGGCAGAAGAACCCGAAACACCAGTCCCGGCCGACACGCTGGAGCAGTCGAAACCTTTCGGCGAAGTGGAATTCCGGGCGCTGAAACCCTCCGAGACGCTCAAGGTGGCCCTGCTGCTGCCGCTCTCGACGCAAACCGCCGGAGCCAACACCAACTACTTGGAATTCTACCAAGGCTTCCTGCTGGGGCTCGACAGCGTGAAAACCCGCTACGGCTATTCGGTCGACCTGACGCTGTTCAACACGGGCCGCGACAAGGAAAAGGTGGAGGAATTCATGAAGAGCGAAGAATTCCGCAGGTCCGACCTCATCGTAGGCCCCATCTACGAAGAGGAAACGCACACGGTGGTCCGCTTTGCCGAAAAGCGGCGGATTCCGGTGGTATCGCCGCTGGCCCACATCGAAAACCTCGGAAGCGATGCGCTGTTCCAACTGGCACCCGCCCCGGCGCACAAATACGACAAGATAGTCGATTCGCTGGACGGCCGCCGCATCACGCTGATATACACGGCCGACACGGACCATGAATTCGAGGCCGAAATACTGGCGCTGCTCGGCGACCGCGAATACCGGAAGCATACCTATAAATATGAACATCCCAACGACATCGCCAAGCACCGCAACTACAGCCCGGCCGATCTGACGCCATTACTGAACAACGAAGAGAACAACCTCTTCATCATCATGGCCGACAACGAAGTGGACGTGGACCGGATTCTGGCGGCGCTGGCCTCGGCCGACACGAGCATCACGACCCGCGGACGCATCGTACCCCGCTTTGCCGTGCTGGGCAATGCGCGCTGGAACCGTTACAGCAACATCGACCGCGCAATGTTCTTCAAGGACCGGGTGATTTTCCTGACGACCTACCACGCCAAACGCGATACGGATGCCGTGCGGGCATTCGACGGCGCCTACATCCGGGCGTTCGGAACGCTGCCGACGCTCTACTCCTACCGGGGATTCGACACGGCGATGATTTTCTGCCCGGCCATGTTCGGCGACATCGAATACGACATGGAGGGCCGCCGCTACCGGCCGCTTCAGACGGCCTACGTCTTCGGGCAGGAGCAGGAACACCAGAACCACGTGAACAACAACTGGATGCGCGTGAACTACCAATCGGATTTCACCATAACCGTCGAATAAGGCATGGGAGCTTTGACCAACGGGATTCCCGAAAAAACCATCGAACGACTGAGCGAATACCGCCGCACGCTGCTGACCAGCCACCGGCAGGGCATCACGCACATCTTTTCGCACGTATTGGCCGGAATCCACGGAATCACGGCCGTGCAGGTGCGCCGCGACCTGATGCTGATAGGCTTTTCGAGCGACACGAAAAAGGGCTACGACGTACAGGTGCTCATCGACTACATCAGCAACATCCTCGACAGCCCGGCGCCGATGAACATCGCCGTACTGGGCATGGGCCACCTCGGGCAGGCGATTACGAAGTACTTCAACGGCAAGGGGCTGAATCTGAAGATCACGGCCGCATTCGACGTCGACCCGGAAAAGGTGGGCAAGAAAATCGACGGCATTCCGTGCTACCACATGAACGCTTTCGAGAAGATGGTCGAAGACAAGGACATTTCGATTGTCATCCTCTCGTCGCCGACGAAAGTCGCGCCGGAGCTGGTGCTGCCCATCATCAACGCCGGAATCAAGGGGGTGCTGAACTTCACCTCCACGCCGCTGAACTTCCCGCAAGGAATCGTGGTCGAGAACTACGACATCACGACGCTGCTGGAAAAAGTGGCCTACCTGGTCAAGGAAAACGACGCTTCCAATCCTTAGGCGATGCGCGTTTTCGAGGGATTCGGTTCGCTGCCGGGTTTCAGGCATGCGGCCGTGACGGTAGGCTCGTTCGACGGGGTGCACCTCGGCCACCGGGCGCTGCTCGAACGGCTGACAGCGGAAGCTGAGGCGGCTGGCGGCGAAAGCATTGTCATGACTTTCGAGCCGCACCCACGCATAGCGCTGGGCCGGGCCGAAGGACTGCGCCTGCTGACAACCTTGGAAGAAAAGATAGGTCTGCTGGAACAATCGGGCGTCGGCAATGTGATTGTCATCCCGTTCGACCGGGCATTCGCTGCGCTGTCGGGACGCGACTTTATCGAACGCTGCATCTGCGGTGCGGCAGGCGCCGAAACGCTGATTGCCGGCTACAACCATCGGTTCGGCCACGACCGAACCGGAGCCGACGAAATCGAAGCGTCGGGACTGCTGCGGGTAGTGCGGGTCGGCGAATACCGGCTCGACGGACAACATGTCAGCTCCACGGTCATCCGCCGACTGCTCGACGAGGGCAAAACCGCCGAAGCCGAACGGCTGCTGGGGCGCAGAATGAAGAATTAAAAATGAAAAATTAAGAATCCATCTTCTACATCATGAAATCTTTCGACTGCCGGATTCGCGTGTGGTACAAGCACACCGACCAAATGAGCATCTGCCACCACTCGAACTATATCTGCTACTACGAAGCGGCCCGCAGCGAATGGATGCGCGCGCTGGGACTGCCGTTTGCGGAGGTCGAACGCCGCGGCATCATGATGCCCATCCTGGAAGTGCAGTCCAAATACCTGCGTCCGGCCTACTACGACGAACTGCTGACGGTGCGCATCATGCTGAAAGAACTGCCCGCGGCCCGCATCACGTTCCACTACGAAATCTACAACGAACGCGGCGACCTGCTCAACACAGGCATGACGCAGCTGGGATTCATCCACAGCGACACCCGCCGTCCCTGCCGCTGCCCCGAGTGGTTCCTCGAAGTGCTCGGCAAGCAGGAATAAGCGGGCCTGCCGAACTTACGAACAAAAAAACGGGAGCGGAAAAATCCGCTCCCGTTGCCATTCGGACGTATCCGGCGCTACTTCTCGATCAACGAAATCGAACGCTGGATGAAATCGGTAAGGCTCTTGCCCTTGAGCATGCCGTTGGTCAGCAAGGCAAGGTCGATGATCTGCCGCACCAGCCGATTGCTGCTGCCGATCTCCTTGAGCCGCTCGTTGCGCTCGTCGCGCAGGGTGACGATTTTCTTGGAAAGCTCCTCGCGCGTGGACTTCTCCTCGGCCGAAAGCTCCTCCTCCTTCTTGCCTTTGACCACTTCGTCGAAGCGCGCTTCCTCGCCGACAGCCGCGTCGATTTTCTTGGTGATGCTCTTGAGCTTGTCGCCGTAGGCTTTCTCCACGTCGGCCAAAATGTCGATGACGATAGGGTGGTTGGCATTGACCGCGATGGTGAAATTGTCGGGCATCTGACCGTAGAACTGGCTCATTCCGCCGCCGCTCACCTGCGCCATCTCCTTCATGCGGCGCATGAACTCGTTCTGCGTAATGACCACGGGGGCTTCGTCGGGCGACATGGGCTCGAACGAAATCTGATAGTGAATCTTCCCGTCGGCGGGCATCTGGCTCTCGAAGACCGGGGTGAGAATCTCCTGCTGGGCTTCGGTCAGCGCCATCTTGAGTTGCTCGTCTTTCTGAATGAGCTTGTCGACCACGTCGCTGTCGACACGGACGAACCGGGTGCCCTGGTTCTTGGATTCGTACCAGTTGATATAGTGGTTGTCGAGCTGGCCGTTCATCTCCAGCACGTCGTAGCCCTTGCCTTTGGCCGCTTCGAGGAACGTGTGCTTCTCCACGGGGTCGTCCACGTAAAGGAAGATGAGCGTCTTGTTCTTGTCGGTCTGGTTCTCCTTGACGAGGTCGGTGTACTCCTTGGCCGTGAAATACTTGCCGTCGACATTCTTCCACAACATGAAATCGTTGGCTTTCTCGGCGAACTTCTCGTCCGTAAGGATGCCGTACTGGATGAAAATCTTCAGATCGTCCCACTTGGCCTCGTAGTCGGCGCGCATGGTGGTGAAGAGTTCCTGCAAGCGGTCGGCGACCTTGCGGGTGATGTAGCTCGAAATCTTCTTCACGTTGGCGTCGCTCTGAAGATAGCTGCGCGACACGTTGAGCGGGATGTCGGGCGAGTCGATGACGCCGTGCAGCAGGGTCAGATACTCCGGCACGATGCCTTCGACCTGGTCGGTGACGAAGACTTGGTTGGAGTAGAGCTGAATCTTGTTTTTCTGAATCTCGAAATTGTTGTGAATCTTGGGGAAATAGAGAATACCCGTCAGGTGGAACGGATAGTCGATGTTCAGATGGATGTAGAAAAGCGGATCGTCGCTCATGGGGTAGAGCTCGCGGTAGAACTCCTTGTATTGCTCCTCGGTGATTTCGGTGGGCTTGCGCGTCCAGAGCGGCTCTACGTTGTTGATAACGTTGTCTTTGTCGGTGTCGACGTATTTGCCGTCTTTCCACTCCTTGACCTTGCCCGAAACGATGGGCACGGGCAGAAAACGGCAATACTTGCGCAGCAGGTCGTCGATTTTCGACTGCTCGGCGTATTCGAGGGCGTCCTCGGAGAGGTGCAGCACGATGGTCGTACCGCGGTCGCGCTGCTCGGAGAGCTCCTCCATCTCGAATTCGGGCGTTCCGGTGCAGCTCCAATGCACGGCCTTGGCACCCTCCTGATAGGAGCGGGTGAAGATTTCGACCTTGTCGGAGACCATGAACGACGAATAGAAACCCAGACCGAAGTGGCCGATGATGGGCTGGTTCTGATACTTGGCCATGAACTCCTCGGCACCCGAGAACGCAATCTGGTTGATGTACTTGTCGACCTCGTCGGCCGTCATGCCGATGCCGCGGTCGGTGACGGTGAGCGTCTTATGCTCCTTGTCGGCGGCGACGCGCACGGAGAGGTCGCCCAACTCGCCCTTCACCTCACCGATGGAAGAAAGGGTCTTGAGCTTTTGGGTGGCGTCCACCGCATTGGAAATCAGCTCGCGCAGAAAGATTTCGTGGTCTGAGTAAAGGAACTTCTTAATCACGGGGAAGATGTTCTCCGTCGTAACTCCGATTTTTCCGTTTTTCATAGTTTTATCGTTGTTATTTGCATTGTTCGTCTGCGCGCAAGAAGCACAAAGGGTGTGCCAGCCCCTTTTTCTGCCATTTTGGCAGTCCGGGACTGACAAACCGCTGCAAAAAAAGCGGACGACAAAGGGTGTCGGTCCGCTTTTCCAAGAAATATTCCCGCAGCTACCGGGCGTAAAGCCGGAATTTCATGCGCCATTTGTCGCCGGGAGCGACGGCCTGGAATCCGGCCGCGGCGGGGTCGGCGGCATTGGGCGCGTTGGTAGTCCACGACTGCGGTTCGGGACAACAATAAGGCACCTGCCCGCCGTTGTTCCAAACCGTCCAATAAGTCGTCTGTCCGTCCACCTCGTAGAACGTGCGAACGCCCGTCCGCAGATTCTCGACCAGCGCACCGCGGAACGGCTTGCCGTCGACGTCGATTTCGCGGAGCGTGAACCCGGCTTCGATGGGTCCGCACCCAGTCACCTGCAACCCTCCGTCGCGCAACTTGGCGAACTGCTCCGACAAAGGCAACTTCCTGCCTGTGGGAAGATTGCGCCCGCTCAGTTCAACTTGCTCGCCAACTGCGACCCGCATGACGTAATCGGCATCCGTACCGCCGGCGAACGGAATGCGCATGGGGGTATGGAATCCCACCCCCACGGGCATCGGCGTGCGGCTGCGGTTGGCCAGCATGACCTCCTGCTCCAACCCGCCAGCCGAAAGCCGATAGGTGATCTTGCACTTGAACTCATGGGGAAAATCCCTGAAAATCGCGTCGTTGGCCGCATTGGAGTAATAACGGCACTCGATCAGCACCTCGTCGTCCGTCTCCACGGCCTTGGAAACCGCGAACGGCTGGCTTTTGAGAATGCCGTGGTGGTAGTTGTGCTCCTTCTCGATGGTAATCGGGTACTGGTAAGTACGCCCGTCGAAAGTATAGCGGCCGTCCTCGATGCGGTTGGGCGGAAAGAGAACCGGCAGGCCGAAGACCTGCGGACGGCCCAAGAAGGTCTCCGCCTCGTCGGCCGCGGGAGTGCGCAGAATCTCAGCGCCCAACCGGGTATTGGCCAGCCGCACGAGGTTGGCGCCGACCGACGGGACGAGCAAAGCCGTATAATCGCCCTTGGAAAACTCCACGGCCTGCAACCCGTGGAAATCGACACAGCGAATCATCGCCTACAGCAGATTTTCGATTTTGGCTTTCAACACGTCTTTCGAGACGGCACCGACCTGCTTGTCGACGACCTCGCCGCCCTTGATGAAGACGATGGTGGGGATGTTGCGCACGCCGTATTTCATCGTGATTTCGTCGTTGTCCTCGACGTCGCACTTGCCGATGAGTACCTTGCCCTCGAACTCGGCGGCGAGCTCGTCGACGATGGGGGCGACCATGCGGCAGGGGCCGCACCACTCAGCCCAGAAGTCGATGACGACGGGCTTGTCCTGAGCGAGAATTTCCTGGAAATTCTCCTTGCTGATTGCTAATGCCATAGTGATATGAAATTGAAGTGTTTTATGAAATCGAATAACGTATGTTGTTTTCGTCCAGATAATTAATCAACGACGAAGAAAGGCTGACCTTATGGCTTTTGGAGAAGAACCGGCTGGAAACGTTGTTCGCGGGGTCGAACAGGCTGATTCGGAAAACGGTGTCGCCTTTCGACTCGCGGACCTTCGCGGTCAGCTCCTCGACCAGCTGCCGGGTGACGTCGCCGACGGGCAGCTGCACGCTCAGCTCCTTAATCATCGTATCGCGCAGCTCCTGCAACTGGACCATCGAAATAATCTTGAACTCCAACTCCTTGTCGTTGTAGAGCCGGGGCTGCACCTTGCCGCGCACGAAAAGGAAGTAATCGGCGAAAAGGTACTTGCGGAAGTTTTCATAATCCTTGCCGAACAGCGCGAACTCGTGCGTGCCGTTGTAATCTTCGAGCGTGAACTTGCCCCACGGCTTCCCGGTCTTGGTCATCAGGTTCTGCACGCCGACGACCATGCCGGCCACGGCTATCTCCTGCCCGCGCATGGAATCGAGGTTCTCCAAATCGGAAAGCTGGGTCTTGCACATGTGGTCGATGATGACCTTGTAGTCGTCGAGCGGGTGGGCCGAGAGGTAAAGCCCCATCATTTCGCGCTCCTTGGAGAGGGTTTCCAGCTGGCTCCAATCGGCGCAGGCCGGAATGACGGGCGGCTGGATGTCGACCTGCCCGCCTCCGCCGAAAAGGCTTTGCTGGGCGTTGTTCTTCTCGGCCTGGTAACGCAGCCCATAGCGTATAAGCTGCTCCATGAAGGTGGCGCCGCTCGAATCCCGCAGGTCGGCGCCGAAGAACTTGCCGCGGTGGAACGTGGCAATCGAATCGAAAGCCCCGGCATAGGCGAGGTTTTCGAGACACTTGCGGTTGACGACGGCATAATTGACACGCTCCATGAAATCGTAGATGTCCTTGAACTTGCCGTTCCGGGTCCGCTCCTCGATGATGCTGTCGGCGGCCGCCTCGCCGACCCCCTTGACCGCAGCCAGCCCGAAACGCACGTCGCCCGCCTCGTTGGCCGAAAAGGTCTTCATGGATTCGTTGATGTCCGACCCCATGACGTTGATGCCCATGCGCTTGCACTCGTTCATGTAGATGGTGAGCTGGTCCACGCGCGTGAGGTTTCGGCTCAAGACGGCGGCCATGTATTCGGACGGGTAATTGGCCTTGAGGTAGGCCGTCTGGTAAGCCACCCACGAATAGCAGGTGGCGTGCGACTTGTTGAACGCGTAGGAAGCGAACTTCTCCCAGTCGCCCCAGATTTTTTCGAGCACCTTGGGGTCGTGGCCGTTCTTCTGGCCGCCGTGGATGAACTTGGGCTTCAGCGCGTCGAGCTTGTCCTTGAGCTTCTTGCCCATCGCCTTGCGGAGCGTGTCGGATTCGCCGCGCGTGAAGTTGGCCAGCAGACGCGACAGCAGCATGACCTGCTCCTGGTAGACCGTCACGCCGTAAGTATCCTTGAGATACTTCTCCATGATGGGAATATCGTAGACGATGGGGCTGCGGCCGTGCTTGCGGGCGATGAAATCGGGAATGTAATCCATCGGCCCGGGCCGATAGAGGGCGTTCATGGCGATGAGGTCCTCGAAAGTCGAGGGCTGCAACTCGCGCAGGTATTTCTGCATGCCGGCAGACTCGAACTGGAACGTACCGACGGTACGCCCCTCGCCGTAGAGCTTGTAAGTGGCGGGGTCGTTGATAATCGAAAAATCGTCGATATCGACCTTGATGCCCTTGTTCTGCCGGATGTTCTCGACCGCATCCTTGATGATCGACAGGGTCTTGAGCCCGAGGAAGTCCATCTTGATAAGCCCGGTATCCTCGATGACCGAACCCTCGTACTGCGTCACGAGCATCTTCTCGCCCGTCTCCTTGTCGTCGGCCGTGGCAACGGGCACCCAGTCCGTGATGTCGTCGCGGCAGATGATGGTGCCGCAGGCGTGCACGCCCGTATTGCGGACGTTGCCTTCCAGCATCTTGGCGTAGCGGATCGTATCGCTCAGAATGGGATTGTCCGACTGCTCGGCCTGCTTGAGCTCGGGCACATAGTCGATGGCGTTCTGCAAGTTGAGCTTCTTGTCGGGAATCCGGTCGGGCACCAGCTTGCAGAGACGGTCCGATTCGGAGAGCACCAATTTCTGCACGCGCGCCACGTCCTTGATAGCCAGCTTGGTGGCCATCGTGCCGTAGGTGATGATATGGGCCACCTTTTCCTTGCCGTATTTCTGCGTCACCCAGTTGAGCACGCGGCCGCGGCCGTCGTCATCGAAGTCCACGTCAATATCGGGCAGCGAAATACGGTCGGGATTCAGAAAGCGCTCGAACAGCAGGTCGTAGGCGATGGGGTCGATTTGGGTGATGCCCAGGCAATAGGCCACCGCCGAACCGGCCGCCGAACCACGGCCCGGACCCACCGAGACGTCGAGCTCCTCGCGGGCGGCGCGGATGAAGTCCTGCACGATGAGGAAGTAGCCCGGGAAACCCATCGTTTTCATGATGTGCAGCTCGAAACGCAGGCGGTCCTGGACCTCGTCCGACAGATTTTCGCCGTAACGCTTGCGGGCGCCGTCCATGGTGAGCTTGGCCAAGTAGTCGGCCTCGAACTTGATGCGGTAGAGCTTGTCGTAGCCGCCCAGCTTCTCGATTTTCTTGCGCCCCTCCTCCTCGCTCATGACGACCTGCCCGTTTTCGTCGCGCGTGAACTCGTCGAAGAGCTCCTGCTCGGTGATGCGGGCACGGTACTCCTCCTCGGTCCCGAACTCGGCCGGAATCTCGAAAGTCGGCATGATAGGGGCGTGGTCGATGGAGTAGGATTCGACCTGATTGCAGATGTCGACCGTAGTAGCCATCGCTTCGGGGTCGCTCTCGCCGAAGATGGCAGCCATCTCGGCCGTGGTCTTCAGCCACTCCTGCTTGGAGTAAAGCATGCGCTTGGGGTCGTCGAGGTCCTTGCCGGTCGAAAGGCAGATCAACCGGTCGTGCGCCTCGGCGTTGTCCTCGTCGACGAAATGGACGTCGTTGGTGCAGACCATCCGCACGCCGTGCTTCTTGGCCAGCTCGCGCAGCTGTTTGTTGACCTCCAGCTGCATGGGGTAGGCCTCGTGGTTGGCCCGCTCGACAGTGGCCTTATGGAGCTGCAATTCCAGATAATAATCGTCGCCGAAAACGCCCTTGTGCCAACGGATGGATTCCTCGGCCTTTTCCAGGTCGCCCGCCGTAATGGCGCGCGGCACCTCGCCAGCCAGGCAGGCCGAACAGCAGATAAGCCCCTCGTGGTACTTCTCGATTTCGGTCCGGTCGGTACGCGGACGCATGTAGAAACCGTCGGTCCATGCCCTGGAGACGATTTTGGTGAGGTTGTGATAACCCTTGAGGTTCTTGGCAAGCAGGATGAGGTGGTAACCGCTCTGGTCGGGCTTGCCCTCCTTGTCCTGCAAACGCCGCCGGGCAACGTAGACTTCGCAGCCGATGATGGGCTTGAAATCGGGCTGCGCCTCCAACGCGGCGATTTTCTCGCGGCCGACGGCAGGGGCGTAGCCGAACTCCTTGTGCATGATGTCGAGCTGGTCGACATGGGCCTTGGCCTTGGCGTACTTCTCGGCATCCTCGGGCGAATCGTTCTTCCGCCGCTCCATAAGCACCAGCGTGTCGCGCTGCTCGGCCACGTAAATCTGGAGGTCGGGGACCTTGCCGAGCAACTCTTCGAGCGCGGCGAGCGCCTTCTTCAGATTCTTGATGCGGTCGTGCTTCTTGTGATTCTGCTTCTGAACGTAGTTGAAGAATTCCTTGATGCCGAACATATTGCCGTGGTCGGTCACGGCGATGCCGGGCTGTCCGTCGGCCATCGCCTTGTCGACCAGCTTGGGAATACTGGCCTGACCGTCGAGTATCGAATACTGGGTATGGACGTGCAGATGGACGAATTCGGACATGGAAACAGACGATTAAATGACCGTGGAGAAATCCGCCGCCGGCCGGTTCGCCGGAGGGAACTTTTCCGCTACGGCAAATATAACGCTATTTATGCGGAATTCCTTGGCAAGGCTCTTGCAATTTATCAACAAAATGCTTAATTTTATACAACCAACCGAACCCAAGTCCTATGCAAGACGAAACGATGGTTGTACTGGCGGAGTACAACACCTCTACCGAAGCCGAAATCACGAAGTCGATGCTCGACAGCGCAGGCATCTGGTCGACGATCCGCAACGAATACATGTCGTCGATCTATCCCGTGGGCACGATGCCCGCACAGGTGGTCGTCCGCTCGGAAGACTACGACAAGGCGCACGCCATGCTGCGTCACCGCTGAAAGAAAAGCCCTGCTTCCGAGCAGGGCTTTCGCTTCGTATCCGATTTACGGATTCCAGATTTCCCAAGCCGCTTCGGCCTGCACGCGGAACATGCGTTCGCCGTTCATGACCCGGGCACCGCGCTGCTGCCCGTAGGAGAGGAACTGCGTCAGCGGCGGATTATAGACCAGGTCGAGCAGCCGGTGTGCCGGCGTCACATAGGCATAGGGAATGCGCGGGGCATCGTCGACAGCAGGGTAGGTGCCTACGGGCGTGGCGTTGACAATAAGCCGGCTCTGTTCGACGACTTCGCACGGCAGGTTATCATAAGTGCAGTTGCCTTTGGCCGCGTCGCGCGAAACCAGCGCATAGGGGATATTGCGCTCGGCCAGCGCATATTGCACCGCCTGCGAAGCGCCGCCCGTGCCGAGCACAAGCGCCTGTTCGGGCAGGTCGTCGCCCAACAGCTCATCGAGCGACGCACGCAGCCCCGCAATATCCGTATTGTGCCCCGTCAGCCGCCCGTCGGCTTCGCGGCGCACGCAGTTGACCGCACCGATCATCCGGGCGTCGAACGACAGGTTGTCCAGATAGCGCATTACCTCGCGCTTGTAGGGGATAGTAACGTTGAATCCCTCCAACTCGGGCTGCGCCCGCAGCAGTTCCGGCAGCGCATCTATGGAAGGGAGTTCGTAGAGGGCGAAAGCACAGTCGGCGATTCCCTCACGCTCGAATTTCGCCGTGAAGTAGGCCGCCGATGCCGAATGGCCCAGCGGCCGGCCGATAAGTCCGAAGCGCCGCATGGCCTTACTCCCGTTTGCGGACGATGGCCCGGGCCGCGAGCTCGATTCCGTAGATGACCATGAAGCCCGCCACGCACAGCAGCACGGCCTGCATGTCGAACCGCTCCGGCCATACATTGGCCTCGACCAGCGGCTGGATTTTGCCGTGGCTGTCGGTGTAGGTCTCCAGCACTTCTTTCCACGGCCAAACCTTGTTGAGCGAGCCTATCATGAATCCCATCAACGTGGCCACCGTCACGTCGTGCCAATGCCGGAGCAGCCACGACAGCAGATGCGAGAACGAAACGATGCCCGCCACGGCACCCGCCAGGAATAGCGCGAGCACGGGAATATTCAGCTCGCCGACCGCCTGCAAAATAAACTGGTACTTGCCCAACAGCAGCAAAATGAACGCCCCCGAAATGCCGGGAAGAATCATGGCGCAGATGGCAATGGCCCCCGACAGCATGATGAACCACCACGTCTCGGGCGTCTCGGCAGGCGAAGCCACCGTAATCCACCACGCCACGGCTATGCCCGCAAGCAAGGCAGCCGCGCTCCGCCAATCCCATTTCCCGACCTGCCGGGCCACGAGCAGCGCCGAAGCGACAATCAGCCCGAAGAAGAACGACCACACGGCCACCGGGTGGTTCGTCAGCAGGTAGGTCATCAGCCGTGCGAGCGAGAAGACGGCCGTAGCGATACCCAGCAAAACGGGCAGCAGAAACCGCCCGTTGACATGGCGCCAGAATTCCCCGAACCGCAGTCGGCCGAGCAGGCGCAGAGCCGTCAGGTCTGCCCGGCGGATGGATTCGATGAGTTCTTCGTAGATACCCGAAATAAAGGCGATGGTGCCGCCCGAAACGCCCGGCACCACGTCGGCCGTACCCATGGCACAACCCTTGAGCCACAATAGCAGAAATTTCATCCGTTATGTTTTAATCGTTTTCTTCCAATATCGGCACGGCGAGTTCCTCCCAATGCCGGAGCAGCTCCAATGCCTGCGCATAAGCGCTGTGGTCCGCCGCCGCCCCGTTGACGACCCGATAGTAGGCCCCGGTTCCGAACAGACGCTGTGCAGTCAGTGCCTTGAGCTGCACCCGCATCCGGGCGGCCGACGCAGCGAAGCCCGCTTCGTCGAACGGCACGCCCCGTTCTTCTCCGGCGGCCGCCAGTCCACGGAGCAAAGCATCGTCGGGACAATAGTTTTCGAGGAACAGCTCCTCCGCAGGGTATTCCTTTTCGAGCCGCGACCGCTCCTTTTCGAGGTAAGCGACCGCAAAATCGTTGAATACGCCCCGCCGCACCAAGGCGCCATAATAAGCCGAATAGCCCGTCGTATCCGCTTCGGCCAGCACGTCGGGCCGGATGCCGCCGCCCCCGTGGACCGGACGCCCCGTACGCAGGGTGCGGAAAACCGGCGTTCCGGCGTCGAGCGAATCGCGCACGGCATCGTCGTAGCGGCGCAGATGGTCCATATAGTATCGGCGGCGCTGTCCGTTCTGATAGGGGCGCTGAATCATCCGCCCGGACGGGGTATGATAGCGCGCCACGGTCACCCGCACGGCCGAACCGTCGTCGAGCCTCACCTGCCGCTGGACCAGCCCCTTGCCGAAGCTCGGACGCCCGACGACCACGCCGCGGTCCCAGTCCTGCACGGCGCCCGCGACGATTTCCGACGCAGACGCCGACCGCTCGTCAATCAGCACGGCCAACTTGCAGTCCAGTCCCTCGCCGTCGGCGGGCGCCGAATAGCTTCGTTCCGCCACGGCCCGGCCCTCGGTCGAGACGATGACGGCACCGCGGGGCAGGAAAAATCCGGCCATTTCGACCGCCTGTTCCAGCAGACCGCCGCCGTTGCCGCGCAAGTCGAGCAACAATTGCCGGGGCCTGCCCAGCTTGGCGTAGGCTTCGCGGAATTCGTTCATGGTCGTGCGGCCGAAACGGTTGACCTTGATATAACCTATTCCGTCGTCGACCTTGTAGGCCGCGTCGATAGTGTTCAGCGGAATCCGGTCGCGCTCGATGACGAAATGAAGCGGCGCGGGCTCTCCGTGCCGCACGACGTCGACCGCCACCCGCGAACCGCGCTTGCCGCGCAGGTATCGGGGCACGTCGGAACGCGTCAGCCCCACGGCGTCGAGCGTGTCGATACGCACAATCCGGTCGTTGGGCAGCACACCGACCCGCTCGGCCGGACCCCCGACGATGGTATTGACCACGATGACCGTATCGCGCAAAATGTTGAATTCGACCCCGATGCCGCTGAACCCGCCGTCGAAGCTCGCATCGACGGATTGCATTTCGTCGGCGCTAATATAAGCCGAATGGGGATCGAGCCGTTCGAGCATGCCTTCGACAGCCCCCTCGATCAAGGGCCCGGCGTCCACCTCGTCGACATAGAAACGGTTCAGATAACGGTAAATCTGAAAGAACTTCTGCAACTCGTCCGTCTCTTGCTTAGCGGCCGGAGGTTCACCGTGCGCCAGCAATCCGGCTCCCGAAAGAAGCACGGATGCAAGCAATAGAAAGAGCTGGCGCATAGAATTCTATCCGGTTTTATTTCAAGCTGCACGCAAGGTCGGCGAAGGCCACCTGCCGCTGCTCGCCCGAACGCATCTCCTTGAGCGTCACGACCTGCGCTTCGAGCTCCTGCGAACCGACGATGGCCACGTAAGGAACGCCCCGGCGGTTGGCGTACTCCATCTGCTTCTTCATCTTGCCCGCTTCGGGGTAGATTTCGGCGGGAACACCCGCATCGCGCAGCGCACGCAGCAAACCGAGCGACGCAGCTTCCTCCTCGGCACCGAGGTTGACGAACAGCACCCGCGTGGAGCTGTTGACCTCCTCCGGAAAGAGGTTCAGCCCGGTCATGACATCGTAGATGCGGTCGGCGCCGAACGAAATGCCGACGCCCGACATGTTGGGCATGCCGAAGATGCCCGTGAGGTCGTCATAACGGCCGCCGCCGCAAATCGACCCGATGGCGAAGTCGAGCGCCTTGACCTCGAAGATGGCCCCCGTATAATAGTTCAGCCCGCGGGCCAGCGAAAGGTCGAGGTCGACCTGCAAGCCGAGCCCGAGCCGTTCGGCATAGCCGAAGACGGTTTCCATCTCCTCGATGCCTTTCAGTCCGGTTTCGGAAGCGCCGATTACGGCGCGCAACGCATCCAGCTTCTGGCGGTTATCGCCTGCGAGCTCAAGTATCGGCTGAAGTTTCGCGACCGCCTCCGGCTCCAGTCCGCGTTCGAGCAGTTCGGCCTTGACGTTGTCGAGCCCGATTTTCTCCAACTTGTCGATGGCCACCGTTATGTCGGTCATCTTGTCGGCATGCCCGATGGTCTCGGCGATGCCGTAAAGGATTTTGCGGTTGTTCATCTTGAGCGCCACGCGGATGCCCAGCGCCCGGAACACCCGGTCGACGATTTCGATCAGCTCGACCTCGCACAAAAGCGAACGGGTGCCGATGACGTCGACGTCGCACTGGTAGAACTCGCGGTAACGCCCTTTCTGCGGACGGTCGGCCCGCCACACGGGCTGCACCTGGTAGCGCTTGAACGGGAACGCCAGCTCGCCCTGATGCTGCACGACGTAACGGGCGAAAGGCACGGTCAGGTCGTAGCGGAGGCCCTTTTCGCAGATTTTCGATGCCTGGCGCACCTCGCCGTCGGAGAGCCCGGCGGCATAATCGCCCGAATTGAGAATCTTGAAAAGGAGCTTGTCGCCCTCGTCGCCGTACTTGCCCAAGAGGGTCGAGAGATTCTCCATCGAGGGGGTTTCGAGCGGCGCGAAGCCGTAGAGCCGGAAAACGCCCCTGATGGTGTCGAAGATATAGTTGCGGCGCATCATCTCCACCGGGGAGAAGTCGCGCGTACCCTTGGGAATCGAAGGTTTCTGCATTTTACAAGGTGAAAAGTAGAAAGTAAACTTTGCGATTAAGCGAGGGCAGAGACTGCTTGCAGGCTATGCCGAGCGCAAGCAAAGTCAAAAACCCCGCAGGGGTTATTAAAAGTCAAAATACGGCTGAGGCACCTTATCAGTTTTCGATCAGTTTGCGGTATTTCACGCGGTGGGGCTCCGTATCGCCGCCCTGCGCACGCTTCCACGCTTCGTACTCGCTGTACGAACCCTCGTAGAAAACCACCTGCGAATCGCCCTCGAACGAAAGGATGTGCGTGGCGATGCGGTCGAGGAACCAGCGGTCGTGCGAAATGACGACGGCGCACCCGGCGAAGTTCTCCAGACCCTCCTCAAGCGCCCGCAGCGTATTGACGTCGATGTCGTTGGTCGGCTCGTCGAGCAGCAGCACGTTGCCTTCCTCCTTGAGCGCCAGCGCCAGATGCAGGCGGTTGCGCTCACCGCCCGACAGCACGCCGCACTTCTTCTCCTGGTCGGCGCCCGTGAAGTTGAACCGGGCGATGTAGGCGCGCGCATTGACCTGCCGGTTGCCCAGCATGATGAGGTCGGCACCGCCCGACACCACCTCGTAGACCGACTTTTCGGGGTCGATGGACTTGTGCTGCTGATCGACGTAGGCCAGCTTGACCGTAGGACCTACGCGGAACGAACCCTCGGTAGGCTGTTCGAGCCCCATAATCATCCGGAAAAGGGTGGTCTTGCCCGTACCGTTGGGACCGATGACGCCCACGATACCCGCAGGCGGCAGCGAGAAATTCAGATTTTCGTAGAGAACGCGGTCGCCGAAAGCCTTCGTGACGCCCTGCGCCTCGATGACGACGTCGCCCAGACGCGGACCGTTCGGAATGAAGATTTCGAGCTTCTCTTCCTTTTGCTTCGTGTCCTCGTTCATCATCTTGTCGTAGGCCGACAGACGCGCCTTGGACTTGGCATGACGCCCCGAGGGCGACATGCGCACCCACTCCAGCTCGCGTTCAAGGGTCTTGCGGCGCTTGGATTCCTGCTTCTCCTCCATGGCCATGCGGGCGGTTTTCTGTTCGAGCCAGCCCGAGTAGTTGCCTTTCCACGGAATGCCCTCGCCGCGGTCGAGTTCGAGAATCCACCCGGCCACGTTATCGAGGAAATAGCGGTCGTGGGTCACGGCGATGACCGTGCCCTTATACTGTTGGAGATGCTGTTCGAGCCAGTCGATGGATTCGGCGTCGAGGTGGTTGGTGGGCTCGTCCAGGAGGAGGACATCGGGCTGCTGCAACAGCAGGCGGCACAAAGCCACGCGGCGCCGCTCGCCGCCCGAAAGGACCGCAACCTTCTGGTCGGCCTCGGGACACCGCAGGGCATCCATCGCACGCTCCAATACGCTGTCCAGCTCCCAGCCGTTGGCGTGGTCGATTTTCTCGTAGAGCTCGCCCTGCCGCTCGATCATGCGGGCCATTTCGTCGTCGGACATGGGTTCGCACAACTTCATGTTGATTTCCTCGTACTCTTTCAGCAGGGCCACCGTCTCGGCGCAGCCCTCCTCGACGACCTCGCGGACCGTCTTTTCGGGGTCGAGCTTCGGCTCCTGCTCCAGGTAGCCGACCGAATAGCCGGGCGAGAAGACGACTTCGCCCTGGAAATTCTTGTCGATGCCGGCGATAATCTTCATCAAGGTCGACTTGCCCGAGCCGTTCAGACCGATGATGCCTATCTTGGCGCCGTAGAAAAACGAGAGGTAGATGTTGTTGAGCACCTTTTTCTGATTGGTGAAGGTCTTCGAGACACCCACCATCGAGAAGATGATTTTTTCGTCTGCCATATCTAATTTTGCGGAAATAATGTACAAGTATCTAAGACGGTGTCAAAGATAGCACAAGTCGAGAGCAATGCCAAATTTATTTGAGCATTGCCGAGGCGAAGTTTATCTTCTACAAAGATAGCAATAAAATGCCACGCAGGAAAATCCCGGCGCAGAAAAACGCCGATTCGGAGCGGCAGACCGCAGACTCACGGCACCCGACTAAGCCAGCTGCATCCCGGAGCGAGCCCATATAAAAAAGCACGGCACAAAACCCCGTTGGATTTCGTGCCGGCATTCGTCGGGCGCTAAATACGCTAATAGTTCTCTTTCTTCGGCTCGAAATAGGCCTGCGGATGCTGGCAGGCAGGGCATATCCCCGGTGCCTGGGAAGCCTCGCAGACATACCCGCAGTTGCGGCACTGCCACCATATTTTGCCGTCGCGCCTGAAGAAGTCGCCGTCCGAAAAGCGGCTCAGCAGCTTGAGGTAGCGTTCCTCGTGATGCGCTTCGACGGTCGAAATCATGCGGAACGCCGTGGCGATTTCCGGGAAACCCTCTTCCTCGGCGATGCGGCAAAAATCGCGGTACAAAACGTCCCACTCCTCACGCTCGCCGTGGGCCGCGGCCAGCAGATTCTCCTGCGTGGTTCCGATGGGTCCGGCGGGGTAAGCCGCCGTAATTTCGACGTCGCCGCCCTCCAGAAACTTGAAGAAGCGCTTGGCGTGTTCCTTCTCCTGGTCGGCCGTCTCCAGAAAAACCGCGGCCACCTGCTCGTATCCCTCTTTCTTGGCCTTGCTCGCAAAGAACGTGTAGCGGCTCCGTGCCTGGCTTTCGCCCGCAAAGGCTTTCAGCAGATTCTGCTCGGTGCGGGTACCCTTGATGCTTTTTTCCATGATGGTTTGCTTTTGGTTCTGCTCCCGCTGCAAAATCCGCAGCAAACCCGCCGCTCCGGCCCGTTCGGTGCACTTATAGAACCGTTCCGAGCAATGCGTCCGTATCGGCCCGGAAACGCCGGTACTGAAAGGGCAGGGACAGGGTGTCGGCGGCCTCGGGCGGCAGAACGCGGAAACCGGGTACGGCGACCCACACGGGAACGACACGCAGGGCATAGGTCATGCGGCCGCCCGGATGGCGCGTAGCGTCGATTTCGGCCATCAGCCCGCCGTCGCAGTAACGCCGCTGCTGGTTGGAGACGAAATTGCCGAGCGAATAGAGCACCACATGCGCCGAATCGGCTTCGTAAGGCTGGATGACATGGGGATGATGTCCCACGACAATATCGGCCCCGTGGCGTCTGAGAAACCCGGCCAGCTGCCTCTGCGCCGCATTTTCATGGCGCTGATACTCGTTCCCCCAATGGACGCAGACCACCACGCAGTCGACGCTGTCGCGACCAATCGCCCCCAAATCCGCCGCCATGCGCAGCGTATCTATGTGGTTGACCGTCGTACCTTTCGGGACGGGCAGCCCATTGGTGCCGTAGGTGTAGTTCAGCAGGGCGAAACGGACCCCGCGGCAAACAAGATGCAGCGGATGATTGGCCGCACGGTCCAGGCTGTCCGCGAAAGTTCCGGTGTGACGGATGCCGCAGCGGTTCAGTTCCTCGACGGTCGTCCGGATGCCCACCGCATCGCCGTCGCAACAATGATTATTGGCCAACGTGGCAACGTCCACCCCTGCGTCGGCCAGCGCATCGGCCAACGCCACGGGTGAACGGAACCTCGGATAGCCCGTGTAATGCGAGGAGCGGGTGAGGGTGGTTTCCAGGTTGACCACCGTCAAATCGGCCGCCCGGAACCAGGGCCGCACAGCCGCAAAAGTTTCCGTATAGTCGAAGCCCGTTTCCCGCCGGGCCGCCGCGACCTGCGGCAGATGCTGCATGACGTCGCCCGTGAAGAGCAGCCGGACCGTCACCGGACGCTCCGGGTTCGGGGCAGGCGCCGGAACGAAATCGCAGCCTGCCAGCCAAAGCAGCAGGAAATAGCCCGTCAGCCGTTTCATTCGCTCCGCCTTTCCTTTTTGGGAAACCACCCTTTGGCGACCCGCCTGCGCTGCTCGAACAGCTCGCCGATCGACCAGAACGACGACGCGCCCCACACGGCCAGCAGGGTAGACCACAAAATATGGCGCACGGCGACGGAAGCCGCAACGGCCGCCGCCCCCATGACGAGAAACACCCACCAGCACCGCACGCCGAAATGATATTCGCCCTTGATGACCAAAGGATGGAACAGACCGATAATCAAAAACGTGGCGACGCCGATTACCAGTCCCGTCAGATTGTATTGAGCCAGAAAATCCATGTTTGCAAAGATAGCGATAATAAGACAAATATTTCGGCTTTGCCCAAAACAGCAAAAAAAACGGGCGGTTCCCCCTCGGGAGCCGCCCTGCGAAAAAACGGGGTGTCTTTTCGGTTTAGAAGCTGTACTGAACCATCAGGTTGACGCGGTTGGCGTGGTTGCGGTCGGTAACCATGTTCTTGCGCGTGCCGTAGAGGTACTCGGCGGCGAAGCGGAAGCGCGACGAGAGGTGGTAGCAGATGTTGCCGAAGATATACTGACCCTGGCGATACTCGTTGTCGGCATAGAAACCGTTCTTATGCTCGACGCGAACCATCGAATAACCGCCCGAGAGAGCTACGCGGCGCGAAAGGTTGATCTGCGCGGCAGCCTGCCAGGCCCACATGGGCGTGGTCTGGATGCGCTCGGCATGCTCGGGGTTGGGCGTGAAGTCGAGGCCCGAACCGGTCAGGTCCTGAATATAGGGAGTGATGCCCTTGCCATAGATACCGTTCATGAAGAGTACTACCGGACGGGCCACCTTGATACGGCCGCTGAACTGGGCGCCCCAGCCGAGCAGCGTGGTGTTGTTGCCCGTGCGGGCGTTGTGGAGGTACATGTCGCGGATGACACCCGATACGCGGATGTGGCTCTCGCGGTTGTTGCCCCATGCCAGCTGCAAGTAGGCCGGGAAATCGGGCACGCGCTGGCGCAGCGGCGTGTAGTAGTCGCTGTAGGTGCCGCTCACGTTGGGCATTTCGGCTGCGATACCGAAGGTCATGCGGTCGCGGGCGAAGGTCACCTCGTAGCGGATCATCGTGGCGAAGTTGAAGTTATAGGCGTTGGGACCCCGGAAATCGACGGTCATGGGCGCAGCCTGCAGGTCGCAGAAAGTCGTCACGTCGCGACCCAGCGTAAAGCCGCCGAGCGAAACGTAGGCCGAACGCAGACGGGGCGTGTAGCTGCCCTCGCGGCCGCCGCGGAAATCGGCATCCATGAAGACGATGACACGGCCGAGCACGCCCGAATTGGTAATCGACTTCAGGAAGACGCGCGAGGTCGAGGCATCCATCATGAGCTTCTGACGCGTGTTGTAGCCGCCCGGAATCGGAATGTCGTAAGGTACGAAGTCGATGTTGTCCGAAATGCCGTTGAAGTCGTAGCCCGCACGCAGGGTCACCGAACCGCCCAGAGCCAGCGAGAAACGGTTGTCCTTCGTCGTGAAAACGAACTGCGGTTTGGCCGCCTGCTGGAATCCGTAACGATGGGTTTCATCGTAGTCCTTGATGGCGTTGTTCACGGCCGCGCGGTTGCGTGCGATGGCCTCCTGTGCCGCACAGCCGCAGCCGATGTTCTCGGTCTCCTGCACGGAGATCAGATAAACCGTCGGCGAGTACTCACCCTCGGGGGCTTGGTTCGAGTAGCGCTGCGCCGAGGCGGAAGTTGCGAGCAGCAGAGCCGCAGTCAAAAGTCGAAATGTTTTCATAAGCCGAATAAAATTTGGTTTTTTAATGAATTCTCACGTTTTGCATTTGGAATACAACGGGTTAATTTCACCCGGCAAATTAGCAAGTTGTATGCCAAAAGCCGACAGCGCAAATCGGATTCGCTGGAAGATACCTCAAAACGCACTCTTCGTTACAGCCGCACGACGGCGGAGCAAGAACATGCCGATGCAAGTTTGCTTTTGCAGGCGGCTTGCGTTATCTTTGTACCGACAAGCCATCGGCAGCGACACGCCGCTTCGGCATCCGGTTTGCAGCCGACCCCTTTATATTTTATAGGTATGCTTTTTTCGATTTCGATTCTGATAGGCCTCTGCACCATAGCCGCCGACATGCACCACTACCGCCGCATGCGGCGCGAAGGCGCCGGCACGCTAAGACGCCGGCTGTTCATCGTATGGGCTTCTCTGACCAACTCGCTGCCCTTGGTCGTAGCTGTCACCAGCCTGTTGCTGTGCGACCATTCCACCACCTACATCCGGTGGTCGATGTGGATATTCTGGGTTTGGATAATTGCCTTGTTTCCGCGAATCGGATTCTATGCGCTCAACGCCCTGCATCGCCCCCGGCTCGGCATCCTGGCGGGTTTCGGTATCGCCGTCCTCATGATTTGGGGTGCGACCGCAGGACGCACGACTTTGCGGATCAACAAAATAGAGGTGTGTTCCGAGCGGCTTCCCGCGAGTTTCGACGGGCTGCGTATCGTTCAGCTGACGGATATTCACGTCGGCACGCTGGTACATCCCGACCGCGAGTTGCAGCGGCTCGTCGACAGCGTCAATGCGCTGAAGCCCGACCTGATCGTCTTCACGGGCGATTTGGTCAACATCCGTTCAAGCGAGCTGGAGCCCGACGTCATGCAGATACTGGCCCGGTTCGCGGCTCCGGTTTATTCGGTCACAGGCAACCACGACATCGGCAGCTACATCAAGGACACCATCCGGCTGCCCAAAGCCGAAAGCCTGGCGCAGGTCATCGAGCGGCAAACGCAAATGGGGTGGCAGGTACTCCAGGACACCACCGTCTACCTGCACCGCGGCAATGACAGCATTTCGCTGTCGGGCATCTCGTTCGACCCGGCATTATACAAGCTCCGCCACGCCTCGGACCTGCATTCTCCGACCTTGGCGAAAGCCTATACGGACGTGCCCGAAGCAATCTACAACCTCACGGCCGTCCATCTTCCCCAGCTGTGGCCGCAGATTCGCAACATCGGCCGCGGCGACCTCACGCTGGCGGGCCACGTGCACAGCATGCAGATGAAAATCCGGATTTTCGGCCATAGCTTCTCACCCGCCGCCTGTCTCTACGAGCAGTGGAGCGGCCGTTACGACGCTGACGGCAAGACGCTCTACATCAACGACGGCATCGGCTACGTGGGTTATCCCATGCGGCTCGGCGCCTGGCCCGAAATCACGCTCATAACCCTGCGCCGATGTTCGTAACCCTCTCCGCTGCCGTCACGGCCGACGGCTTCATGGACGACCGCACGCCCCGGCGGCTGTTGGTTTCGACGCCCGGGGACATGGCCGAAGTCTATCGGCTCCGGGCCGAACACGACGCAATTCTCGCCGGGGCCGAAACCCTGCGCCGCGACAACCCGGCCCTGCTGCTTCGCGACCCCGAAGCACGCCGTCGGCGCACGGAGCTCGGACTGCGGCCCGACCTGGCGAAAATCACGCTGACATCCTCCGGGAACCTCGACCCGTCGATGCGCTTTTTCACCGAGGGCGACGCCGACATCTACGTATTTTCCCCCCACGGCCTGCCCCATTTGAAAGGCGTTGCCGAAGTCATTCCAGCCGACACGCCCTTATCGGCCCGCGCCATCGTCACCGAATTGGAGAAGCGCGGCATCCGGCGGCTTTTCGTCGAGGGCGGCGCCCGCGTGCTCCGCATGTTCCTCGCCGAGGGCATGGCCGACACCCTGCGTCTGGCCGTCAATCCGGCGCTGCGGCTTGGCGAGGAGGGCAGGGCGCACTTCGCTTTCGCCCCCTCCGGCGATATTCCCTGCAAACACGAACGCTTCGGCAGCATGGAAGTGACCCAATGGCAGCTGAAGCCCGACACCGCCGAAACCGACCTCCACTATCTGCGCATGGCGGTCTCAGAGAGCCGCAAATGCACGCCCTGCGCAACGTCCTATTGCGTCGGCGCGATTATTGTCGCTTGCGACGGTGCCGTTTTCCGCGGCTACACCCACGAGACCTCGCCGACGCACCACGCAGAACAAGAAGCCATTGCCAAGGCGCTGGCGGCAGGCGCCGACCTCCGCGGCGCGGCGATTTATTCCTCGATGGAACCTTGCTCGCAGCGGGCCAGCGAACCCGAAAGCTGCACGCAGCTGATTCTGCGCCACGGCTTCGCACACGTGGTGTTCGCTCTCTACGAACCCGACCGCTTCGCATGCTGCCGCGGAGCGCTGACCCTGCGCGAAGCGGGTGTCGACGTCCGGTTCCGGCCCGAGCTCGCCGACGAGGTGCGCGCCGCAAACGCCCATCTGTAACGGCGAACGGTCGCAGATTTACACCCATAAGGACCTAAAAATGTTCTAAAATACCTATCAGAGAAAAACATATCCGATATATCGCTATATTTGCTTCCCACAATTGACAAATCCTATGAGAACAGCACTCAAGACCCTCCTTTCGGCAGCGGCGCTCTTCCTGCTGGCGCCTGCGCCGGCCCAGCAGCCCGCCGCGCTTTCGCTCGAAGAGGCGATTGCGGCCACGCTCGCGGACAACCCCGCCGTCAGGGCGGCCGAATACGAAGAGCGGGCCGCCGTCCAGGAACGCCGGGCCACCATCGGTCTGCGCATGCCGCAGATCAACGTGGTGGGGGCCTATGCCTACCTGGGCAAGGACATCGGGTTCGATTTCAACGAAATGAAAACTCCCGTCAAGGGCTTCGCCGGGCAGATACTCGGCAGCGGGCTGGTGCCGCCGCAGATGATTCCGCAGATTCAGCAGCTCCTCGACCCGATGCTCAACGCCGATTGGTTCCTCAAGATACAGGACCGCAGTCTCGGCACCGTCGGCGGGCAGGTGACCCTGCCTATCTGGCTGGGCGGTAAAATCAACGCCGCGAGCCGCGCCGCCAAAATCCAGGAGCGCACTGCCGTCGCGCAGAGCGACCAGACGCGCAACGCCTTGGTCTCGGAGCTCGTCGAGCGCTATTTCGGTCTTTCGCTGGCCTTGCAGGTGGTCGACGTCCGGCAGCAGGTGGTCGACGGCGTGCGGAAGCACCTGGAAGACGCCATCGCGCTTGAGGAAAACGGCATGATTGCCAAAAGCGAACGGCTCTACGTGGAGTTCAAGATGGCCGAAGCCGAGCGCGAGCTGGCCAACGCCCGCCTGCAGGCACAGACCATTTCAAGCGCCTTGCAGAATACGCTCAACCGCAGCGGCGAGACGCTCCCGCTGACTTCCATGTTCATCGTCGACCGCATCGAGGAGCTGAGCTATTACCAGGACCTCGCCGCCAAGTACAACCCCCTGCTCAACCAGGTCGCCCTGAAGCACGACCTCGCACAGGAGGGCGTCAAGCTCCAGCGCAGCAACTTCATGCCGCAGGTGGTGGCCATGGGCGGCGGTTCGTTCTACAACTACCAGGTCACGGGCATCGTTCCCCGCTGGGCCGTGGGCGTGGGGGTCAACTTCAAGATTTTCGACGGTCTGAACCGCGAATACAAATACTCGGCGGCCAAGCAGACGGTGCGCCGGGTCGGCGAGCTACAGAACAAGGCCGAAAAGGATATTTCGGTGCTGGTCGAACAGCTCTACAACCAGCTTCTCAACTACCGCAACCAGATGACCTCCATCGACGCGTCGCTGACTTTCGCCGAGGAGTATCTGCGCATGAAAAACGCCGCTTTCCTGGAAGGCATGGCCTCGTCGTCGGACCTCATCGACGCCGAACTGAATCTCGCAGGCGTGCGGGCCGAGCGGCTGCAGGCGGCTTTCAATTACGACAAGCTGCTGGCCCAGCTGCTCGAAGCGGCCGGCATCAGCGAAGAATACGCCTCCTATGCCCGCCGCGACAACGCCCGGGCCATCCATTTCGACAAGAAATAAAAACAGATTGATATGAAACGCAAGAACATTATCGCCATCATCGCCGCCGCCGTGGTCATCATCCTTGCGGTGGTGCTCATCAGCCGGTATCTGACCAAACACACGCCGATGCTGATTCAGGGTACGGTGGAGTGCACGACCTACAAAGCCTCGTCGAAAGTCCCCGGCCGCATCGACTGCATGAAGGTGTCGCAGGGCGAACGCGTCGAAAAGGGACAGCTGCTCTACGTGCTCTCGACACCCGAGCTCGACGCCAAGCTCCAGCAGGCCGAAGCCGTCAAGAGCGCGGCATCGGCTTTGGACGCCGCAGCTGTCGCAGGAGCCCGCACCCAGCAAATCGAAGCGGCGCAGAACATGTGGGAAAAGGCGCAGGCCGGGCTGGAGCTGGCCCGCAAGACCTATGAACGCGTCAAGAACCTCTACGACCAGGGGGTAGTCCCGGCGCAGAAGCTGGACGAGGCTTCGGCCAACTACGAAGCGATGAAAGCCACGGCGCAGGCCGCCAAGGCCCAATATACGATGGCCCGCGACGGCGCCCGCAAGGAGGACAAGGAAGCGGCCGCCGCAAAAGTCCGCCAAGCCGAAGGGGCCGTGAACGAGGTGGAATCCTACATCAACGATGCCATGGTCTACTCACCCGTCACGGGCGAAGTCTCGACCATCATCGCTGAGCAGGGCGAACTCGTCGGGAGCGGCTACCCGGTCGTAGCCATTCTGGACACGAGCGACATGTGGGTGACTTTCAACGTGAAAGAGACCCTGCTGCCCCATATCAAGGTCGGCACCCGCATGACAGGCTACATTCCGGCCCTCGGCTACGACACCGAATTCGAGGTGACCTACATCGCCGTGCAGGCCGACTTCGCCACCTGGGCCGCCACCCGCACGCAGGGCGGATTCGACATCCGCACCTTCGCCGTCAAGGCCCGCCCCGTGGGCGGTGTCATGACCCTGCGCCCGGGCATGAGCGTGCTGGTCGACTGGGATCAATTCGAGAAGTAGGGCATGGGCTTCCTGCGCAATACCCGCGACGCACTCGGGCGCGAACTCCGACGGCTGACGCACCAGCCCATGTACTTCGTGCTGATGTTTCTGCTGCCGCTCCTCTCGTTCGTCTTCTTCGCCGTCCTTTTCCAGAAGGGCGTGGCGCGCGACATTCCCATAGCGGTCCTTGACCAGGACCGCTCGACCCTCTCGCGCAAGGTGACCCAGATGATCGAGGAGACCCCCACGGCGCTGGTCGCCTACGGCATCCAGTCGATGGACGAGGGCGAACGGCTCATGCGCGAGGGGCGTATTTCGGCCGTCGTGCAGATTCCGGCGTTCTTCGAGAAGAACATTCTGAGCAACAGCCAGACCCATATCGAAGCCTACATTTCGGGCTCGAACATCACGGTCAACGGTCTCTTGTCGAAAGACATACAGACCGCCGTGACCATGTTTTCGGCCGGCATCCAGATTCAGCTGCTCACCAAGCAGGGACTTACCGAGCGGCAGGCGATGGCGCAGCTTCAGCCCGTGCGGTTCGACAAGCACGTGCTGTTCAACCCCTATATCAACTACGGGTATTATCTGTCGCCGAGCTTCATGCCGATGATGCTGCTTATCTTCATCGTCATGGTGACGGTCTTTTCCATCGGCACGGAACTCAAGAACGGCACGGCCCGCGAGTGGCTCGCGTCGGCCGACGATTCGATGGGGGCGGCGCTCTTGGGCAAGATGCTTCCCGTCACCGTCATCATGTTCCTGCTGTCGCAGGTCATGTTCGTCATCATCTTCAAGGTGGTGGGCGTGCCGCTCAACGGCAGTTTCACGCTGATTCTGACGGGTACGCTGCTGTTCATTCTCAGCTACCAGTCCATTTCGGTGCTGATTGTCTCGATCATGGCCAACCTGCGTCTTTCGCTCTCGCTGGGCGGAGGTTATTCGGTGCTGGCCTTCACCTTCTCGGGACTGACGTTCCCGATTATGGCCATGTACCCCGCCATGCGCGCGGTGAGCAAGCTCTTTCCGTTCACCTACTACACCGACCTGTTCGTCGACCAGATGCTGCGCGGGGCTCCGGCCCGCTGTTCGCTGCCCGACTTGGGGTGCATGGCGCTTTTCATCGTCTTACCGTTTCTGTGCCTGCGGCGTCTGAGACGTCTTTGCACGGAAGAAAAATTCTGGGGGAAATCGTAGCATGAACCGTTTCGCACGACAACTCAAATCCTACGGTCAGCAGCTGCGCGCCGTCATGGCCAACGAATACCGCACGATTTTCTCGGACGGCGGCGTCATGCTGATTCTGATTTTCGCGCTCTTTATCTACGCCACGGCCTATTCGCTGGCCTACGCGCCGCAGGTCCTGCGCAACGTGCCCATCGGTGTCATCGACCTGAGCCGGACTTCGACGAGCCGTGCGCTGACCGAGACCTTCAACGCCGGGCCGAATACCTACGTAGCTTATCAGCCCGCCGACATGGCGGAGGCCAAGAAGCTCTTCTTCGACCGCGAAATCTACGGCATCGTCTACATTCCGTCGGACTACGAGGAAAAACTGCTCGGCGGACAGCAGGCCGTTGTGGCCATCTACTGCGACGCGAGCTACTTTCTGATGTACAGGCAGGTCTTCCAGGAGGTGGTGACCACTATCGGCAACACCGGGGCGATGGTCGAGTTCCAGCGGCTGATAGCCAAAGGGGCCAACATCCCGCAGGCGCAGGCCACCACACAGCCCGTCATCTACCAGGCCCGCAACATTTTCAACCCTTACCTGGGCTACGGCACCTTCGTCATGCCCGCCATCATCATGGTCATCATCCAGCAGACCATGCTCATCGGCATCGGCATGATCGGCGGCACCTGGCGCGAACACGGGCTCTACCACAAACTCTGTCCGGCGGGGCGGCGGCACATGTCGACGCTGCCCATCGTGCTGGGACGCGGACTGGTCTACGCGTCGCTCTACGCCGTGACGTGTTTCTACATCCTCGGGCTGCACTATCGGCTGTTCCATTATCCGATGAACGGCGCCACGGGCACGATTCTGCTGTTCATGGCCGTCTACATGGCCGCGTGCATCGGCTTGAGCATCGCCGTGTCGACGTTGTTCCGCTACCGCGAGAATTCGCTGCTGTTCCTGCTGTGGACTTCCATTCCGCTGCTGATGCTCAGCGGTGTGTCGTATCCGCGCGAGGGCATTCCCGACTGGCTTTTCCAGTTCGGACAGCTATTTCCCAGCAGCCACGGCGTCAACGCGTTCATCCGCATCCAGACCATGGGGGCCTCGCTCTCGGAGGTCTTCGCCGAAATCAAGGCGCTGGTCATCCTGGCCGTCATCTACGGCGGGCTGGCGTGCATCGGCACCCACCTGGTCATCCGCCGCGAGGGCGGCTGCGCGTGCAGCGCTCCGGAAAAGTAAAGCACCTTTCCCTCCATAGAAAAACCCCGCCTGGCAGGCGGGGTTTTCTCGCAGCACGTTATCTCGGACCGTGGAACGCACCCGGAGGAGGACCGCCCGCACCGGGACCTGCCCCGCGCCGGGTCGGCTGGGCCATGCCGTCGTAATCCTTGATGTCGCGGGAACCTCTCTTGCCGAAGTGGCGCAGGTTATAGGTGAACTGCACCATATAGTAGCGGCCCACCACGCTGTTGGTGGCGTTCTGCGTCCAGCCCGAGCCGACCGTGCGGACGAACGACTTGTTCTGGTTGAAGATGTCGTTGACACCGATCATGATTTCGCCGCGCTGGTTGCGGAACACCTTTTTGCCGATCCATGCGTTGCAAAGCAGATAGTCGTCGTTGTAGTTGTTCGTGAAGCCGACATACTGCGTGTAGGCGGCGCTCGCCGTGAGGGTGAAGCCCAGCGGGAAGACCACTTTCAGATTGCCCTGCGCCGAGTGGTTGAAATAGCGGTTCTTGCCGGCCACCGCATCCAGCGAGTTCTTGGCTTCGTTGTAGGTGCCGTTCCACGAAAGGGTGAAGTCTACGTTCTCCGAAATGTTGCTGCCCAGCACGGCCCGGAAATTATAGCCCATGTTGCCCGTTTCGTTGCGCTTGCCGTCTATCCGGCTGGGGGTCAGCGAGTAGATGATGCCCGCCATGACGTTGAAGTTGCTCTTCAGAAAGCCTATCGGGAAACCGTAGCTCACGTGGGTCATCAGGTTCCAGTAGCCGCTCATGTTGACCGGACGCGAATACTGGAGGTAGGAGTAGTTGGCATCGACACCCGGAATCTCCACCGTCCCGTTGTAGCGCACATCGTTGGTGATGTAGTTCGACGCCGCCTGCATCGAGAACATCCACATGAACGTGCGGCCTTTCTCCACGTTGGAATTGGTGTAGTGGAAGTTGACCCGGTGGTTGTACGACGGATTCAAGCCGGGATTACCGCTCGAAATATATTGCGCATCGGATATGTCGAAAATGCTTTGCAGCTGGGTGACTTCCGGATTGTTCGTGTAGGACGATACGAAAAGGCGCAGCGAGTTTTCGCGGTTGATATTGAGCTGTCCCATCATAAAATAGAGCACGTTGTCGTAGTTGTGCCTGATTTTCTCCGCATCGGTCTGCATCACCTGGCCGTCGAGCGACGAGCGCTGATAGTAGACGTTGGCCACGAACGTATTGCGTTCCTTGGAGTAGCGGAAGCCCGGTCCGACGCGCTGGGTCAGGTAGTTGCTTTCGTAGGTGTTGGAAAGCGCAGGCATCGGGGCGATTCCGGCGATGGAAAAGTCGGCGCCCGTTTCATAGCTTTTCTTGTCGCGCTCCTGGTGTTCGTAGGCCGCCCGATATTGGAACGAGAGCTGCGCAAACTTGCTCACGGGTTCCGTATAGGTGAACTCGCCGCGCAGCGCCAGCGTGGACGAGGGGGCCATGCTGCGCAGGTAGCGCAGCTGCGTGTAGGAGTCCGCATCCCATCCCCACGGTGCATCGGCGCCATCGGGACGCAATGGCAATACGGGCGCCACGTTGGAATACGAGTTCGAGTTGTTGGTGAAGTCCGAATAGCGGAACATCCCGTCGACGGTTATCGTCCGGCCTGGTTTGCCCAGCTTGGCGCGATAGATGGCGTTCGTCCGGACGTTGTAGCCCGAGCGGGCGCTCTTGCTGAAGGTGTCGGTCGGGGAGTAGCCGCTCTCGCCGTACTGCCAGCCTGTCGTCCGGCTCAGCGGGTCGTTGGACTGGAAGCTGAATCCCGGCCGGATCATCAGATTGTGGTTCGGCGATATTTTCCATTCCAGCCGCGCATTGAAGCGGTGGTTGTAAGCCTGCGTGTCGGAACTTCCGCGGGTCGACAGGGTGTCGATGCTGGGGGTTTCGTACCACTTCTCCACGGTCGATTCGTTTTCCGTGTGGGTGTTGTTGAAGAAATAGCTGCCCTGGAAAGTCACCTGGTCCCTCTTGCCCCACGTGTCGGAATAGTTCACTCCGACGGCGTTGACCGTCGCCACACCGCTCTGCGGCCGCACCATGTACTGGCCCACGCCGCCGCGGCGTCCGCCGCCCGTATTGCCCGAGACGCCCAGAATGTCCTCGAACGAGAAATTCTGCTGGTTGACGTTGTTGAAGAGCCCGATGACCGATATGCGGCTGTCGCCGCTGAAAATGTTGGCATTGCCGCCCGCCAGATACTTGAAGCGGTCCCCGGTCTTGGTGTCGGCGTCGTAGCCCAGTCCGGCGTAGAACTTGCCGAACTGCCCCTGCCGCATGTTCTTGTGCGTGACGATATTGATGGCTTTGTAGCCCTCGCCGTCGTCCATGCCCGAAAATTCCGCGGCATCGCTCAGCTTGTTGTAGACTTCGATGCGGTCCACCGCCTGCGCAGGCAGCGACTTGATGGCCGTCGTGACATCTTCGCCGAAGAATTCCTTGCCGTCGACGAAGATTTTCTTCACCTCCTCGCCCTGCGCTTCGACCGCTCCGTCCGTAATCGTGATGCCCGGCATCTTCTTCAGCAGTCCCTCCACATCGGCGTCGGCCACCACCTTGAACGCCCCGGCGTTGTAGCTCACCGTGTCGCCTTTCTGCGAGGTACGCAGCGTCTTGGCTTCCTTGACCACGGCTTCGATTTCCACACCGGGCCTGAGCCGTATTTCGCCCAGATTCTGCCGGGGAGCCGCTACCGTGAAGGTCGTTTCGTAGTTGTTGTAGCCGAGGAACGACACCGACAGCGTATATTCACCGTAGGCGAGCGACGGCATCGAAACGGCCCCTTTGTAGGCCGACATGAAATGTTGCTGTTTGTCCGGTGCGGCCACGGGCGCCACCGTCAGCACGGCACCGGGTACCATGTCGCCCGTTTCGGCGTCGAGGACCGTAGCCGTGACGGCGCCTTTGCGTTGGGCGGAAGCCGCCGCGGCCGCCAGCGTAAGCAGGGTAGTAAGCAGTATTTTTCTCATCTTGAATCGGGTAACGCAATTTTCGCAGCGCGAAGTTAACTTATTTTGGCCGGACTTCCAGCGGCGGCAGGGCGAATCGCCCAAAAAGAGGGGTCAACCGCCCGCCACCGCCGGGCACAAACGCCGCGGCCCCCTGGCTGCTTTTCGGCAGATTCGGAAGCCGCGGCCGGACGTCAAGTGCCGGTTCGTATCGCTATCGGGCCCGCTGGCTATTGTCGCAGGGTCTGTCCGCTCTCTTGCAGTCTTTGTTCTGCTTGCAGCACTCCTTCTGCATCTTGCCGCGGTGCGCTCCGGGCATGGGGCCCTGCATCTGCGACCACTTCACGAACTGGTCGGTCGTCAGCAGCGATTTCATCTGCTCGGCTTCGGCCTGGCGGTTCTTGCGCATTTCGGCGTGCATGGCTTCCATCCGCTGAATCCGTTTCAGATTGAGCGCATAGACTTGCTTGGCCTGCGCCTCGTCCAGCCCCAGTTCTCGGGTCATCCGTTCGGTCTGACGCTGTGCCATCTGTTCGACGGTGGGGCGTTCCTTGGGCTGCATCCGCCCGTTTTTCGGATTGTTGTTCTGCGCCGAGGCGGCCGACCCTGCCAGCAGGCAAAGCGCTGCGGCAACTGCAATAATACGTTGTTTCATAGCTCTGATGAATTTTAAGTTATGGTTCTCCGATGCAAAGGTAGGGCCAAACGCAAAACCCGGGGCGGCACCCCGGGTCAAACGGCACGAACGGCGGGTCAACCGCCTATTCGGCAGGCTGAGCCGACCGCAGCCAGGCTTTGAATTCGGGTGCGCGGGCTTTGGAAACGACGATCCGTTCGGGCGTCGCGACTTGCAGCGACAGCGACAGGCGGCTGCCGAACCACACCACGATTTCTTTGACGGCACGGCGCGAAACGATGAACTGGCGGTTGGCGCGGAAGAAGTCGGCTTCGGGCAGCAGCGCCTGCAATGCTTCCAGCGTCCGGTCGAGCGGATAGATTTCGCCGTCGAAGCCGCAGGCCGTCACTTTCTCGTCGGAGGTGTAGCAGTAGGCGATTTTGTCGCGGTGCAGCGGAATGATCCGGTCGCGCACATGAACCAGAAAGGTCTCCTGCCGTTCGGCCGCCATCGCCTTGACCCGCGCACCGTAGGCCCGGCTCTCGCTGCCCGTCAGCCGGCGGAGTTTTTCAAGGGCCCGCTGCACGTCGGCGCTTTTGAGCGGTTTGAGCAGGTAGTCGATGCTGTTGACCTTGAAGGCTTCGAGCGCATAGCGGTCGTAAGCGGTCGTGAAGATGACCGGAGCCGCGATTTCCACTTCGTCGAAAATCCGGAACGAATCGCCGTCGGCCAGATGGATGTCCATGAAAAGCAGGTCGGGCTGCGGATGGTTCCGAAAATATTCCACGCTCTCGGCCACGCTTTCGAGCACCCCCGTCACCTCCACGTCCGGCGCCGTCTCGCGCAGAACGGCCCGCAGGTTGACCGCCGCCGCGGTCTCGTCTTCGATAATCAGCGCACGGAGCATGTCTCGGGTTTCTGAAGCGGCACCCGCACGGTGAATACCGTCCCGGTGTCGACGATTTCTATTTCGCACCCCGTAATCAGCCGCACCCGGCTGCGCAGGTTCTCCAGCCCGATGCCCGTCGAGGGCTCGGGTTCCAGTTTGGGCGCCTTGGGATTCGACACTTCCAGCCAGCCGACCGCCACACGCACGCTGATATGGAGCGGATGGGCCTTGGTTATGGCGTTATGTTTCACCGCGTTGCCCACCAGCGGTTGCAGCGACAGCGCGGGCAGCAGCCACGAACGGTATTCTTTCGGCACGTCGATGTCGAAGAACAGCTTGTCGGCATAGCGGATTTTGAACAGATAGCCGTAGGCTTCGAGGAAATCGAGTTCCTCGCCGAGCGAAAGCAGCGTGCTCTGCCCGTTCTGAATGATATAGCGGAACGTGTAGGAGAGCTGGTCTATATAGGTGAGCGCCTTGTCGTCGAGTTTCTCGCGCACGAGCATCGACAGCGAGTTGAGCGAGTTGAAAAAGAAGTGGGGGTTGATCTGCCCGACGAGCATGTTGTAGCGCGTCGTCAGATTTTCGTTCTTGAGCCGTTCGTTTTCCATCGCCACGGCCTGCTGCTGCGAAATCTGCACATATATCCAGCTGTAAAGCAGCGAAACCACCACGGCGAACGAGCACTTGAGCAGCAGCACATAGTCCAGCATCCGGGGCGCCATGAAATTAGGCAGCAGCCTGCCCGTGCGCCACTCGGTCACAGGGGCCAGGAAATAGAGCCCCGCGGCCACAGCCACGGCCCAGCAGCCGCGCACGATGAAGCGCCGCCGCGAATAGTCGTACCGCACCGGGGTGACGACCGACAGCAGGATGAACGAAAGCAGCAGATAGTAAATCAGCTGCAGGGTCAGCACAGCGCTTTCCGACGGGCGTTTGAAAAGCGCTCCGTAGTCGAATTCCTCGCCGTTGCGCCGCACCACCTTTTTCAGTACGGGGTGGGCGGCTTCCGATGCCGGAGCCGAGACGCTCACCGTCAGACTATCGCCGTCCGCAAGCCCCAACCGCCGGATTCGCGACATGGCCGCGTACACGCTGTCGCCGTTTTCGCCGATCAGATAGCCGTGACCGTCGGGCGACACCCACAGCAGTCCCGCTTCGTATTCTTCGGCCGCCGGCACCTCCTCGGGCGGCGGGGCAGGGGTGTTCGGGTCGACCAACAGCAGCAGCAGGTACGAGAAATTCACGACCAGGCTGACCGCCAGGGCGACCAGCAGGTTCAGCAGCACAGGATATTCGGTCCGCCAGCGCATCGGCCTACTCCTCCTTGAACCACGAAGCGTAGAGCATGTAGTCGTGCGCCGTGCGGCGGATGATTTCGTCGCGCTGTTCGGGCGTCACCTCCTTGACCTTTTTGGCCGGAACGCCCGCATAGACCGAATTGGGTTCCAGCTGGGCATTGGAGAGCACCAGCGCCCCCGCAGCGATGATGCAGCCCGACGGAATCACCGCATTGTCCAGCAGTATCGACCCCATGCCTATCAGGCAGTTGTCGCCGATGCGTGCGCCGTGGACCACCGCATTGTGGCCTATCGACACGTCGTTGCCGATGATGGTCTGCGACGGGTGCTTGGCTCCGTCATAGATGGTGTGGAGCACCGCTCCGTCCTGGATGTTGGTGCGGTCGCCGACCACGATTTTGTTGACGTCGCCGCGCAGCACGGCGTTGTACCAGATCGAGCAGTCGCGGCCCACGGTCACGTCGCCCAGCAGCACCGCCGTTTCGGCCAGAAAGGTATTTTCTCCTACGACGGGTTCGTGCCCGCGGATTTTTCGGATAAGCGCCATCTTATTCTCTCTTTTTTGCTTCCTGCCAAAGTTCTTCCATCCGCTCCGGCGTAAGTTCGTGCAGCGCATGTCCCTGCGCCGCGGCCTGTTCCTCCATGCAGTTGAAACGGCGGATGAATTTCTTGTTGGTTCGCTCCAAGGCCGATTCGGGGTCCACGCCGTAGAGACGGCAGGCGTTGACCAGCGCAAAGAGCAGGTCGCCGAATTCCGCTTCGAGGTCGGCCTGCGTCCCCGATTTCATTTCGGCCTCCACTTCGGCCGCTTCCTCGCGCACCTTGTCCCATACCTCCTCGCGCCGCTGCCAGTCGAAGCCCGTAGCGGCCGCCTTTTCGCCCACGCGGTAGGCCTTGACCATCGCCGGGAGCGAGCGCGGAACCCCGCCCAGCGTGCCGCTCTTGCGGTTTTTCTTCCGCAGTTTGAGCGCTTCCCAGTTCTCCTTCACCTGGTCGGGGGTATTGGCGTGGATGTCGCCGTAGACGTGCGGATGGCGGTATATCAGTTTGTCGCAGAGCGAATCGGCCACATCGGCATAGTCGAAAAGGCCCTCTTCCTCACCCAGCTTGGAGTAGAAAACCACATGCAGCAGCAGGTCGCCCAGCTCCTCCTTGATTCCCTCCATGTTGCGGTCGGTAATGGCGTCGGCCAGTTCGTAGGTCTCCTCGATGGTGTTGCTGCGCAGCGACTCGAAGGTCTGTTCGCGGTCCCACGGACATTCGCGGCGCAGGGTGTTCATCACCTCCAGAAGCCGCGCCGTGGCCGCAAGCCTTTTATCCTGTTCCATAAGATATATAAGGTATTTCTTTGCCGCAAAGGTAAGCAAATCGCCCGGAAAAAAGTAACTTTGCAAAAAACAAATTCCCCAGCCGATGAAATCCCCGCTGCTCCTTCTTTTGTCGTTTCTCGCCTTTTCGGCGGCGGCACAGCCCGCTCCCGGCCCGATGATCCCCCGCGAGGGTGCCTTCGTCTTCGGTCCGGCAACGGCCCTCGCGGCCGACGAAGCGCTCCTGCCGCTGGCCCATTATGCGGCCGAATACCTGGGGCGTCCCGTCCGGCAGCAGATGACGGGTACGGGCGCCGTCGTGCTGACCCTCGAACCCGGCGAGCCCTCGGAAGCGTACCGGCTCGAAATCGCCCCCGACTACATCCGCATCGGCGCCACCAGCCCCGGCGGAGCGTTCAACGGATTGCAGGCCCTTTTCCGGCTGCTGCCGCCCGAGGTCTACGCACAGCAGGGCATCCCCGACGGAACGGCGCTCGCCTGCGGCATCGCAGCCGACCGGCCGAAATACAGCTACCGCGGCATGATGCTCGACGTGGCGCGCACCTGGGTGGAAGTGCCCATGCTAAAACGTTTTATCAACCTGCTTTCCTACCACAACATCAACAAACTCCACCTCCACCTGGCCGACGACGACGGGTGGCGCATCCAAATCAAGTCGCACCCTGAGCTGGCCGAAGTCGGCGGTTTCCGCGGCGGCGATTCGCCCGTGGCGCCCGTCTACGGCAAATGGTCGGAAAAGTACGGCGGTTATTACACGCAGGACGAAATGCGCTCGCTGATCGAGTACGCCGCCTTGCGCAACATCGAAATCATCCCCGAAATCGACCTCCCGGGCCACAGCCGCTGCATCGGTTCGGTCCGTCCGGAAATCCGCTGCAACTATCCGCCCGACACCGTCACGACGGCCGGGACCGACTACCGCTCGGCGTGGTGCGTCGCACGCGAGGAAAACTACGCCCTGCTCGAAGAGATCCTCGGCGAAATCTGCGAGTTGTTCCCCTCGCCCTACATCCATATCGGCGGCGACGAGGTGGAGGTGGCGCAATGGAAGAAGTGTCCCGACTGCCGGGCGATGATGAAGCGACTCGGAACCGTCAACCCGCACCGGCTGCAAGACTATTTCATGGAGCGGCTCGCCGCCATGCTGGCCGCCCGCGGCAAGCGTCCGGCCGTGTGGAACGAAGCGGCCGCCAGCGGTACGTTCACCCGCGCAAGCCGCGTGCACGGGTGGACGAGCGTCGGCGCCTGCCATGCCGCAACCGCCAAGGGCTACCGCACGGTCATCATGCCGAGCGAGTGCTTCTACTTCGACATGCGCCAGACGCTCCGCGAGGAGGGCCACAGCTGGGCTTCGATTTTCGACGCCCGCCGGACCTACGAATTCGACCCGGCCGCGCGCGGCTTCTCGGACAGACAGCTGCGCCACGTGGAGGGTTTCGAGGGGGCGTTCTGGACCGAAATCTACACTTCGCACGAGCCCGAAAAGCCCGACTACATGGATTACATGTGTTTTCCGCGAATCTGCGCCCTGGCGCGCCTGGCATGGAGCGGCAACGACGAGGGGTGGGAGAGTTACTACCGCGAGCTGGTCACCGACCACTACGACCGGATGGCCGCCATGGGCATCGGCTTCCGGCTTTTCCCGCCGCAGCTCCGCTACGCAAACGGAACGTTCACCGCCACGGCCGACGACAATTCGGAAATCTGCTACACCGTCGACGACGGCCGCCCGAAGCGCTACACCAAGCCCCTGCGAACGGCTGAGCCGCACCGCTACCGCTTCTTCACCCGCTACAAGACGGGCCGCAGCCCGCAGGTGGCGGACAACTCCTATTATAGAGTCATCGCCCCCGCGCTGACCGTCACCTCCTCGATGGCCGAAAATCCCCGCGTCCCCTTCGCCAAGGCCGCCGCCTACAAAGCTCCGGCGCGCACGCGGCGCGCCTGCCGCCGGGGCGACTGGGTACTCTACACCTTCGCAAAGCCGATGTCATGCCGCGAAATCTTCCTCCAGACCGGACACGAACAGCTGCCCAAAACGCAGATAACGACCGGCTACGCTGAAGTTTCCTACGACGGGCAAAACTTCGTGCATATCGGCGAACTGGAGAACGGCAGCATCACGCTGCGGCCCGACCGGAAAATCAAGGCCGTACGTCTCGTCTCCACCTGCCACGGCAACGGCACGCCCTACGTGACCATCCAGCCCCCGCGAATCAAGCCGGTTCTGTAAAACGAAAACCCCGCAAGCCTGTCAGAAGCCTGCGGGGTTCTTTTTGCACGTATCGGCCGCCTAACTGCGCACCGTAGCGCCGCAGCGGCTCTCGAACTGCGCCGCGAGGTTGGCCATGACGCGTTCGATAGTCTTCTCGTCGAGCGTGCGGCTCTTGTCTTCGAGGATGAAACTCAAAGCGTAGGACTTCTTGCCCGCAGGCAGCTTGTCGCCCTCGTAGACGTCGAACAGCGCCACGCTCTTCAACAGCTTGCGCTCCGTAGCGAAAGCAACATCGCGCAGGGCCGAGAACGTCACCTGCTTGTCGACCAGCAGGGCCAGGTCGCGTTTCACTTCGGGGAACTTCGAGAGTTCCTCGGCGGCAATCTTGTGTTTCTTGGTCGAACGAACGAGCGCATCGAAGCTCACTTCCATGAAATAAACCTCCTGCTTGACGTCGAGCATCCGGCGGATGCGGCCGCTCACCGTACCGATTTGCAGCAGCTCCCTGTTGCCGAGCGACATCGAAAGCCCCTCGCCGTAGAGGTCGCTCTGCAAGCTCTCGGTTTTGAGGGCATAGATGTCCACCCCGAAGCGGCGCAGCAGCTTTTCGGCCACGGCCCGCAGCGTGAAGAACGACGCCTTTTCGGGCTTGGCGTTCCACGACTGCGGCACGGCCAGCCCCGTCACGGCTACGGCCAGCCGGTACTCCTCCGAATAGGCGGCCAGCGGGTTTTCGTCGGTGCGCTTCTCCGCATCGTAGAAATAGCAGTTGCCGAATTCGTAAAGCTGCAGGTCGCTGTTCTTGCGGTTGGCGTTGAGCTCCACGGCCTCCAGCATGTTGAAAAGCAGCGTCTGCCGCATGACGTTAAGGTCGGCGCTCAGCGGATTGAGTATCCGCACGCAGCGTTCCGCCGGGCAGGAGGTCAGCCCCTCGTAGTAGGCGCCCCTGGTCAGGGAGTTCGACATGATTTCCGTGAAGCCGTTGGCCGTCAGAAAATCGGCCGCCATGTTCATCAGCTTGCTGCGGTCCGGCCGCGGCGCATAGGAGAGGGTCGAACGCACACGGGTGGGAATCTCCACGTTATTGTAACCGTAGATGCGCAGAATGTCTTCGATAAGGTCGGCTTCGCGCTGCACGTCGACCCGATAGGGCGGCACGGCCACGGTCAGCACACCCTCCTTTTCGCCGAGTATCTTCACTTCGAGCGCCGCGAGGATGGCACGCACAGTCTCTTCGGGGATTTCCTTGCCTATCAGCGCATTGACCCGCGCGAACGACAGGTCGAAAACGAAGTCGGCAATCGGGGCGGGGCAGATGTCCGTGATGTCGCTCGAAATCTTGCCGCCGGCCAGTTCCTTCATCAGCAGAGCCGCCCGCTTGGCCGCATAGACCTGCATGTTGGGGTCGGCGCCGCGCTCGAAACGGAACGAGGAATCGGTGTTCAGCCCGAAACGCTTGGCGGTCTTGCGCACCCACACCGGGTTGAAATAGGCACTCTCGATGAAGACGTCCGCCGTCTCGTCGCCGATGCCCGAATCCAGCCCGCCGAAAACTCCGGCTATGCACATGGGCCGTTCGGCCGAACATATCATCAGGTCATCGGCCGTGAGTTTGCGTTCTACGCCGTCGAGCGTCACGAACGGCGTTCCCTCGGCACACGTGCGGACCACCACTTCGCCGCCCTCTATCTTGCGGGCATCGAACGCATGCAGCGGCTGGCCCAGCTCGAAAAGGACGAAATTGGTAATATCCACCAGGTTGTTCTTGGGATTGATTCCCGCGGCACGCAGGCAGTTCTGCATCCACTCGGGCGACGGACCTATCTTGCAGCCCGTAACGGTCACTCCGGCATAGCGGGGCGCCGCTTCGGTGTTCTCCACACGGATTTTGATGTTCAAATCGTGGTTGTCGGGGGCGAACGCCGACACGTCGGGCATCCGGACCTCGGTCTTCCGGCCGCGGCTGGTCAGATAGGCGGCCAGGTCGCGCGCCACGCCGATATGCGACGCCGCATCCACGCGGTTGGGCGTCAGCCCGATTTCAATCAGATAGTCGTCCTCGATTCGGAGGTATTCGCCGGCAGGCATCCCCACGGGCGCATCGGCAGGCAGTTCCATGATTCCGTCGTGCGACGCTCCGATGCCCAGTTCGTCCTCGGCGCAAAGCATGCCCAGTGATTCTACGCCGCGGATTTTGCTGCGCTTGATTTTGAACTCCTCGTCGCCTCCGTCCGGATAGAGCACGGCGCCGACGGTCGCGCACAGCACTTTGAGCCCGGCCCGGCAGTTGGCCGCACCGCAGACTATCTGCAAAGGCTCGGCAGCTCCGACATCGACGGTCGTAATGTGCAGGTGGTCGGAATCGGGGTGGTCGGTGCAGGTCAGCACCTCGGCGACCACCACGCCCCGAAGCCCGCCCTTGACGGTCTCGATTTTCTCGAAGCCCTCGACTTCGAGCCCGATGTCCGTGAGCACGGCCGCCGTCTCCTCGGCCGAAAGGCCGGTGTCGACATAGCGTTTGAGCCAGTTATAGGAGATATTCATGGTAAAAGCGAATTAAATTATCGGTAATTTCGGCATTCGCAAAGATAGGCAATAATTATGAATTGTGAATTATGAATTGTGAATTTCTGCCGGCGGCTACCGCGACCCGAGCCACAGAAAGACCATGCCCGCCAGGATGAAAGCCAGGTCCACGGCTTTCGAGCGCAGGTTGCGTTCGTGGAAAAGCACCGCTCCGCACAGGAACGACACCACGACCGAACCGCGCCGAATCATCGAGACGACGGAAATCATCGCATCCGAATCGCGCAGGGCCATCAAATAGGCGAAATCGGCCAGCGACAGGAATACGGAAATCAGCGGAATCGCCCAGCTCCAATGGAATGGGGTGGTGGTACGGCGCCGCGGCCACCACAGGACTGCGACGACGACGGCCATCATCAGAAACTGATAGAGGTTGTACCAGCCCTGCACGAAAACCGCATCGAGCCGCGTCATGATGAACTTGTCGTAAAGTCCGCTGACCGCCCCCGTCACGGCTGACAAAGCGACGAAAACAATCCAGATATTGTGGGCGAAATCGACCCCTTCGCGGCGGCTGGAGCGGCTGAGCATGAAAAGCGACAGCAGCGCCAGTCCGACGCCGACCCATTGACAGAGGTTGAGCCGTTCGCCGAAGACCAGCATGGCCCCCACGAGCACCATCACGGGCCGCGTGGCATTGATGGGCCCGACAATCGTAATCGGCAGGTGCTTGATGCCGAAATAGCCGAATATCCACGACGTCAGCACGATGGCCGACTTGAGCAGCACCAGTCCGTGGGCTTCGGCCGTACCGGTCGCCGACGCGAGCACCGTGCCGTCGAACCAGCCCCAGCCGCCCTCGGCCGAGAGAATCGTGGGCAGGAAAATCAAGGTGGAAAAAAGCGTATTCAGCAGCAGTACAGGCAACACGGCATTCTCCGTGAGTGCCTTTTTCTTGGCCGCGTCATACAGTCCGAGCAGCGCCGCCGAAGTGAAAGCAAGGGTCAGCCACATCTTCCGTCGATTTTAGGCCGCAAATATAGTGCAAGCCGAGGGCAAAAGCAAGCTCGGTTGCTTTTGCCGAGGTCCCGCCTGTCTTCTCTATCAATTTTTTTTGGTTCTCGGCCCGGCTTACATTATCTTTGCCGAAAAATAAACTGCCGCTCAGCCAGCGGTTTTTCTATGAAAAACATCCGTAACTTCTGCATCATAGCCCACATCGACCACGGGAAAAGTACGCTCGCCGACCGTCTGTTGGAAAAGACCAACACGCTCAACCAGCGCGAAATGCAGGCGCAGGTGCTCGACGACATGGACCTCGAGCGCGAAAAGGGCATCACCATCAAGAGCCACGCCATCCAGATGGAATACACGGCCCGCGACGGCCAGCGCTACGTGCTCAACCTCATCGACACCCCGGGACACGTCGATTTCTCCTACGAGGTCTCGCGCGCCATCGCTTCGTGCGAGGGGGCCCTTTTGGTGGTCGACGCTACGCAAGGTATTCAGGCACAGACCATCTCGAACCTCTACCTCGCCGTCGGCCACGACTTGGAGATCATCCCCGTGCTCAACAAGATCGACATGGATTCGGCCATGATCGACGAGGTGAAGGACCAGGTCATCGACCTTATCGGCTGCAAGGAGGAGGACATCCTGCTGGCATCCGGCAAAACGGGCCTCGGCGTCGAGGAGGTGCTCGAAGCCATCGTGCAGCGCATCCCGGCACCGAAAGGCGACGAAAACGGCCCTCTGCAGGCGTTGATTTTCGATTCGGTCTTCAACCCGTTCCGCGGCATCATCGCCTATTACCGCGTCTTCAACGGCACGCTCCGCAAGGGCGACCACGTGAAGTTCTTCAACACCGGCAGCGAGTACGACGCCGACGAGATCGGCGTGCTGAAGCTCAAGATGCAGCCGCGCCAGGAGATCAAGGCCGGCGACGTGGGGTATATCTGCTCGGGTATCAAGACTTCGGCCGACGTCAAGGTGGGCGATACGATCACGGCCGTCGACCGCCCGGCTCCCGAAGCCATCGCCGGATTCGAGGACGTGAAGCCGATGGTCTTCGCAGGCGTCTATCCCGTCGAGGCCGACCAATACGAGGACTTGCGCGCTTCGCTCGAAAAGCTGCAGCTCAACGATGCGTCGCTGACTTTCGAGCCCGAGAGTTCGTTGGCCCTGGGATTCGGTTTCCGCTGCGGGTTCCTCGGGCTGCTGCACATGGAAATCATCCAGGAACGCCTTTACCGCGAGTTCAACATGGACGTCATCACCACCGTGCCGAACGTGTCGTACCGCATCACCACCACGCAGGGCGACACGCTGGAAGTCCACAACCCCTCGGGACTGCCCGAAATTACGAAAATAGCCAAAATCGAGGAGCCCTATATTCTGGCGCAAATCATCACCAAGTCCGAATTCCTCGGCAACGTCATCAAGCTCTGCATCGACAAGCGCGGCGTCATGAAGAACCAGACTTTCATCACGCAGGACCGTGTGGAGGTCAATTTCGACATGCCGCTTTCGGAAATCGTCTTCGACTTCTACGACAAGCTCAAAAGCATCTCCAAGGGCTACGCCTCGTTCGACTACCACCGCACGGGTTACCAGCTCTCCAAGCTCGTCAAGCTCGACATCCTGCTCAACAGCGAGCCGGTCGACGCCCTTTCGTCGCTCATCTACGCCGACCACGCCTACGACTTCGGGCGCAAAATGTGCGAGAAGCTCAAGGAGCTCATCCCGCGCCAGCAGTTCGACATCGCCATCCAGGCGGCTATCGGCGCCAAGATTATCGCCCGCGAAACGGTCAAGGCCGTGCGTAAGGACGTGACGGCCAAGTGTTACGGCGGCGATATTTCGCGTAAGCGCAAACTGCTCGAAAAGCAGAAAAAGGGTAAAAAGCGCATGCGCCAGATCGGTAACGTCGAGGTGCCCCAGTCCGCGTTCCTCGCCGTGTTGAAAATGGATTGACCTCGCTTCGAGCAGCACAAAGACGTATTATTCCCGGATTTCTCCCCGCAATTCGTGCAATTCGGCCATGTAGTCTTTGCAAGCGTTCCGATTAGTGGAGAGAGAATAGGGTAGGAGCGTTCACAAATGCGCCTGCAATTTTTTTTCGCCCGAAATTTGATTTCTCCGTTTTTTCCGCGTATCTTTGCGCTCGCATTGCGGAAATAGCTCAGTTGGTAGAGCATCAGCTTCCCAAGCTGAGGGTCGCGAGTTCGAGTCTCGTTTTCCGCTCACGAGGTCCTTTTCGAAGGACCTTTTTTGTTGGGCAAGGTTGCGCAATTCGAAGCAAACAATTCTGTATATCAACGTTTTCGATAAGCCGAGTGCAGAGCCAAGCTTTGCTTGAGCTATGCCGAGGCGAGAAAACCTGCATGAAAATGAACGATATGCGGGATCGTTTCGTTTTCGTGCATAGCAAAAGGCAGCAGGCGAAAGCATCCTTTCCTTGTGCCGAATCGTGGTACATGGGTGTGAGCGGTAGAAATGTACCACACTTTTTCGGCAGTGCGTTGAATTACATTGGTTTGCATCGAACGTTCCGGGCTTTTCAATCGTATGATTGTCAAACTCAAAACGTATTCGGACGATGGAAAGAAAACGATTCGGCGTGACTTACTTTCTGCGCAAGGCACGCACCAACAAGGCTGGCTTAACTCCTATTCTGGCCCGCATCACCACCAATGGCATCTCAAAAGAGATCTACATCCAATGTTCGGTTCCTGCCGATAAATGGAACCAATCCAAAGAGCGGGCGACCGGCAAGGACAAATTATGTCAGCAGGTCAATTCTTATTTGGACGAATACCGCGCAAGGATTCTCGCTGTGCGTCAGGAACTAATCGCCAAAGGCTACGAAGGGAACTGCATCCAAATCAAAGAGCGGTTGCAAAATCCCTCCACTCTTTCGATTATGTTTGTTGCAGAATTGGAAAAATACTGCAACAAACGGCAGACAGAGGTCGGCGTGCGTATTACTCAACTGACAGCGAACAAATATCATCGGGTGCTGCGGTATCTGAAAGAATATGTCGCCGCACATTACAAGAAAAATGTTGTAACGTACCGACCAATCTGCGGATACATATTTCAATTAGCATGACAATAAGTCAATGGATAATCGTGTAATCATCAAACTTTTTTTGTCAGCATTGGCTGACAGCAAGGTGTGTATCGAGTTACTCGATACCTTTTGAGTTACTCAAAAGCCCTGTCTCTAACGAGAAAAATCGCACCTCCGAAGTCGGCGCTTTTGATCGGCGTCGCACTGCGAACGAATCGAAATCGGATAACTCCGGCGTGAGCACTGCCATTCATACGAATTCCGATTATACGAGAAAAACAGAGTGCCCGTAAAGGTCGAAAAGGCATCCCGCAAAAACGAATACCGTGTCGTCATTTACGTTTGTTCATGCACCGCCTCCACCACAACCAATAACCCGTCAGGGGAAGTGAGGCACCGATAAGTGCGGCGAGGAAATAGAGGATTTTCGTCCAGATGCCGCCCCACGTACCCGTGTGGAACGCATAGAACCAGCCGCGGAGGCGCTGCTGGCGGGGCCTCTCTTCATAACGGGTGATCTCGGCGAGACGGCCGCTGCGGGGGTCGAACGTCGCGCGGTCGATGCGTCGCATCGCCGATTGCCGCG
>NZ_CASQFS010000004.1:0-164488 GCF_949428155.1 Alistipes sp. UBA6068
CGACGCCGATGCCGCCCAAGGCTCCCGTCTCACGGTTGCGGAAGCCCGCAGCAGGCGGTCGAAGCAGTCGCTGGAATGAATGACAGAAAAATGAATAATGAATAGTTAATAAGGAATAATTGGGAAAGACAGGCGAAAATTATTCACTATTCATTGTTAATTATTCATTAACCCAAGTTTTCTGTCAGACTGGGATGTACAACTGGCAGCGCATCCGGAACGTTTTCGATGAGCCGAGGGCAAAGCCAAGTTTACCTGAGCTATGCCGAAGCGAGAAAACCTGCCTGAAAAGGAACGTTTCAACTGTTTGCTAAAACGTTTTAACATCCGGTAGTCGCCGCCAGCGGACTGCTGAATCTACGGGCCGCGCTGACGAAAACCGTGGCCTTCGTCATTCCGGGCCGAAGCTGCCCCCTTTATTGAGGTGAAAATCCGGCTTTTTTTTCAGAAACGCCCTATTCGGTTTTGGGCGTTTCGTCGCCTTTCTTGCGGTTGTAGAGGAAGCGGCGGATTTTCTGCGTGGGGGTCTTGACAAACTCTTCTTTCTCCTCGACGACCTCGGAAATGCGCGAAAAACGGCTGACCTTGGCGTTCACGAAGTCCATGATTTCCTTCTTGAGCTGTTCGGTCTTGGCTTCCCAGGCTTCTTTCTTGGTGTTCCATTCCTCGCGCCAGTCGTCGATCATCGCTTCGATTTCGTCGCGGTTGAAGTGGACGAGGGCCACCAAGCGCCCTTCCTGTTCGGTGACAATCGAATCGGCGATGCAGACGTGCGAATTCAGCACGCTTTCGATGTCCTCGGGATAGATGTTTTCGCCGCCCGGGCCGACAATCATGTTCTTCAGACGGCCTTTGATATAGAGCCAGCCGTCCTTGTCGAATTCGCCCAGGTCGCCCGTGCGGAACCAGCCGTCGGGGGTGAACACCTCGGCCGTGGCTTCGGGATTCTTGTAGTAACCCAACATGATGCTCGGGGTCTTGGCCACGATTTCGCCCTGCCGGGTTTCGGGGTTGACGTTTTCCAGCCGCAGCGTCACGCCCGGCGCCTGCGGACCCGTCGAACCGAGCCGCACCTGCGAAGGGGCGGCACCCGCCAACAGCGGCGCCGTCTCGGTCAGCCCGTAGCCGATGGCGTAGGGCACGCCCGATTCGAGCAGGAACTTCTCGGCCTCGCCGTCCAGCTTCGAGCCGCCGATGCCCAGGAACCGGAGCCGACGCCCGAAGAGCTTCATCAGCTTCTTGCCGGCGACCCGATGCAGGTAGCGGCGCGTGAAGCCGATGCGGTAGAGCATCCGCCAGAAGCGCGTGGAGTTGAATTTGGCCAGCACCTGGTGGCGGTAGATTTTCTCGATGATAAGCGGCACTATCAACATGACGGTCGGCCGCACCGCGCGCAGGGCGGGCATCAGGGCCGAAGCCGTGGGCGGACGGTCCATGTAGACGACCCGCGCCCCCATCGAAAAGGGATAAATCAGGCCGATAGAACATTCGTAGGTATGCGACAGCGGCAGCACCGAGAGGAAGACATCGTCGGCCTGCACCGGGAAAATCGACGAAGACAAGGTAACCTGCGCGCAGAGCGCCGCGTGGGTGAGCATGACGCCCTTGGGCTTCGAGGTGGTGCCCGAAGTGTAGATGATAGCGGCCAGGTCCTCGGGCTTGGGCTCGCCGACCGACCCGGCGCCGCAGACGCGCTGGGCGATGATGCCCAGATTCTTCGTGCGCACGACGACGTTGAGCCGCCCGATGGTCTCCTTGGAGAGCTTGGTGAAAAGTTTGTCCGACACGAGCAGCGCCTTGGCTTCGGAGTGCTCGATAATCATGTCGAGCTCCTCGCCCGAGAAGTCGGGCAGGATGGGCACGACGACCATGCCGGCGGCCGTGACGGCAAAATAACAGACGCCCCAGTTGGGCATGCTGCTGCTCAGCAGCGCCACCTTGTCGCCGGCCGAAAGGCCCGCTTCGGTGAGTATCCGCTGGACTTTTTCGATGCGGCGGCCCGCCTCGGCGTAGGTCACGTCGTCGCCCTCGAACATCGAAAAGGCCACGCGCGAAGCGAAACGGTCGACGCTGTGGCGCACCAGCTCGCAAAGTGTATTGAATGCCATATAAAATTCGGTTTAACAGCCTTTCGGTCAGGCAGAATTCGGTACAAACTTACGAATTTCCGGCCGAAAATCCCTATTTTTGGGGCAAAATATCGCCATGCTCGACCGTTCGACCATCAAAAAACTTGCCGCCGAAGCGGGGTTCGACCTCTGCGGAGTGGCCCCGTGCCGCCATCTGGACGACGGCGAACGGCGTTTCCGCGAGTGGCTGGCCCAAGGCCGGCAGGCTTCGCTGAGCTACCTGGAACGCAACGCCGAGAAGCGGTTCGACCCGCGGCTGCTGGTCGAGGGGGCCCGCACAGCGGTGGTCTGTGCCGTGAGCTACAAGAACCTCACGAGCGAGGGCTACCCCGCCGACCACCGCGCCAAAATTGCGTCGTACGCCTGCACCCGCGACTACCACGCCACCATCAAGGAGATGCTGGCCCGGCTGTTCGGGGCACTGAAAGCCGACCGCCCCACCCTCGGCGGACGCATGTTCGTCGACACGGCGCCGCTGGCCGAGAAGCAGCTGGCCGTCGATGCGGGGCTCGGCTGGCTCGGGCGGCAGTCGCTGCTGGTCACGCCCCGGCACGGCACCTATATATTATTGGGCGAACTGATTCTGTGCGACGAGACGGAGAGCTACGACACGCCGTTCGGCGGCCCGCGCTGCGGCGAGTGCCGCAACTGCATCGACGCCTGCCCCACGGGCGCCGTAGCGGAGAACCGCACCATCGACGCCCGCCGCTGCATCTCGTGCCGCACCATCGAACGCGAAACGTCCGGAACCCTGGACCTCGACGGCTGGATTTTCGGCTGCGACGGCTGCCAGAGCTGCTGCCCCTACAACCGCCGGGCACCCCTGCACGCCAATCCGGCTTTCGGACCGCTGTTCGACCCGGCCGCCATGACGCCCGCCGACTGGCTCGCGATGACCGAAGAACAATTCACCGCCCGATTCGGCCATACGCCCCTCACTCGCAGCGGGCTGCAGCGCATACAGCGGAACATCGGGCAAAACGGACGACTAAAATAAAAAGCAGCTTCGGCTGCTTTTTATTTCAACGACGGCACGAAAAAAGCCGTTCCGGGTTTGTCCGGAACGGCAAGGAACAGCGAACGGAACCGCCCCTACTTGGAGAGCTCGGCCAATGCGGCGGCGGCGTTCTGAGCGGCGGGACCTGCGGTCACCTGCTTGAACGCCTCGATAGCCTGGGGCTTCATGTCGCGGGCATTGTAAGCGGCACCCAACAGGTAGTACATCAGCGACTTGTCGGCTTCGTCGGTCTGAGCGGCCGCAGCGGCTTCGCCCAGCTCGATCACTTTGGCGTAGTCCTTCTTGTTGGCGTAAGCCTGCAAACGCACGTTCTGGAACAGCGCGCTTTCGGGATTCTTCTCCAACTGCGCGTCGGCCATGGCGATGATACCGTCGAAATCACCGGCCTGCTGCATCGCGGCCACCTTGTTGTTGGTATAGAGGGCCATCATTTCCTTGGCCTTGGCGACGTCCTCGGCATACTTGGGATGGGTCTTGGCGGCGATGGCCTCGTAAATCTCCATGCCCTCGGCGTAGTTGCCCATCTCGCAGTAGCTCATGGCAAGGTTGAGCGCCATGCCCGTGTTGTCGGGGTCGGCCTTGTAGCCCTTGGCGAAGATCTCGGCCGCCGTAGCGTAGTCCTTGTTGTTGAAGGCTTCGCCGCCCTGGATATGGTACATCTTGGCCACCCAGCCGTTGGCCCTGGCCAAATACTGCATGTCACCGTAGAGCTCGGCCAACTCGGCCGCCTTGATGAAATGGGTCAGCGCCGTAGCGTAGTCCTTGTTGCGCATGGCAGCGGCACCGCCCAGCTGGAAGTAGCACTTGGGAAGCGCCGACTTGGCCGTGGCGACCATCGAAGCGGCTTCGTCGAGGTCCATGCCCTGGTCGATGACCTGCTCGAACTTGGCGGCGGCCGTGGCGAAATCCTTGGCGCTGTAGGCGGCCGCAGCTTCGTTGTAGATGGGAGTTACATCCTGCGCCGAGAGCGATACCGTCGCCAGCAGCGCGATTGCCGAAACAAACAACTTTTTCATCTTATACGTAATTTTTTAGAATTGCGGTTTTTCGTGCCTTTCGCAGCAACGATGGAGACAAAAGTATAAAATAATTTCCTTTTTTTCAAAACGCGGCGCCCGCTTATTGGCGCAGCGACGCAAAAAACGCGCCCATCAACTCCTCGCACTCCTCGCGCAGGACACCCCGGGCGACGGTGGTCTTGGGGTGGAAGACCTGGTCGGAATAACACCGATACCCCTTTTTGGGGTCGTCGGCGCCCCACACCACGCGCCCGACCTGCGCCCAACCGATGGCCCCGGCGCACATGATGCACGGCTCGACCGTCACGTACAACGTACACTGCTGCAAGTATTTGCCGCCCAAAGTCGACGCCGCGGCCGTGAGGGCCTGCATCTCGGCATGGGCCGTCGGGTCGGCCAGCGTCTCGACGAGGTTGTGGCCCCGCCCGATGACACGCCCCTCGCCGACGACCACCGCCCCGACAGGCACCTCCTGCTGGTCGAACGCTTTGCGGGCCTCGCTTAGTGCCTGCCGCATGAATTTTTCGTCGGTCTGCTGCTGGTTCTCCATCGTCAATGAATCGTAATGTGCGCCCAAAATTAACGAAAATCGCCCGACCGGCCTATGCCTGCGCGAAAAAATTGCGAATTGTGAATTATGAATTATGAATTTTATCTACCTTTGTAAATTGCAAGAAGCAAACAAAAACACCTTTTATATATGTACAGAACCCATACGTGCGGCGCCCTCAGGGCCGACAACGTCAACCAGACCGTCACCCTGGCGGGATGGGTGCAGAAAGTAAGAAACCTCGGAGCCATGACCTTCATCGACCTGCGCGACCGCTACGGTCTGACGCAGATTGTCGTCGAAGAACACAGCCCCGCCGAGGCGCGCGAGACGGCGGCCCGCGTGGGACGCGAATGGGTGCTGCAAGTCACGGGCCGTGTCATCGAACGCGAATCGAAGAACCCCAAGATGCCGACGGGCGACATCGAAGTGACGGCCGAGCGCATCGAAGTGCTCAACGAAGCGCAGACCCCGCCTTTCACCATCGAGGAGAATTCCGACGGCGGCGACGACCTGCGCATGAAATACCGCTACCTCGACCTGCGGCGCGCGCCGCTTCAGCGCAACATGATTCTGCGGCACAAGATGGCGCAGGAAATCCGCCGTTTTCTGGACAGCGAGGGATTCCTCGAAATCGAAACGCCCTACCTGGTAGGTTCCACACCCGAGGGGGCGCGCGACTTCGTGGTGCCCAGCCGCATGAACCCCAACCAGTTCTACGCCCTGCCCCAGTCGCCGCAGACGCTCAAGCAACTTCTGATGGTGGCCGGCTACGACCGCTATTTCCAGATCGTGCGCTGCTTCCGCGACGAGGACCTGCGCGCCGACCGCCAGCCCGAGTTCACGCAGATCGACTGCGAAATGGCGTTCGTCGAACAGGAAGACATCCTCGAAGTATTCGAGCGCTGGGCCAAGCACATGTTCCGCACGGTCATGAACGTCGAATTCACAGAACCGCTGCGCCGCATGCCGTGGATCGAGGCGATGGAGAAATACGGTTCGGACAAGCCCGACCTGCGCTTCGGCATGGAATTCACCGACCTGACCGACCTGGCCCAAGGCCACGGTTTCAGCGTCTTCGACGATGCGGAGTACGTCACCGGATTCGCCGCCCCGGGCTGCGCGGCCTACACCCGCAAACAAATCGACGCCCTCACCGAATTCGTCAAGCGCCCGCAGGTCGGCGCCAAGGGCCTTGTCTGGATCCGCATGGAGGAGGGCGGTGTGAAGTCCTCCGTCGACAAATTCTACTCGCCCGACGAGGTGCGCGCGATGGCCGAACGCTGCGGCGCCAAGGCGGGCGACATGGTTTTCATCCTCTGCGGCAAGAAATTCAAGGCGCTGACGCAGCTCTGCGCCCTGCGTCTGGAGGTGGCCCAGCAGCTGGGCTTGCGCGACCCCAAGAAATTCGCGCCGCTGTGGGTCGTCGACTTCCCGATGTTCGAGTGGGACGACGAGACGCAGCGCTTCTACGCCATGCACCACCCGTTCACCTCGCCCAAACCCGAAGACATCCAGTATCTTGAGAGCGACCCCGGCCGCGTGCGCGCCAACGCCTACGACTTCGTGTGCAACGGCACCGAAATCGGCGGCGGCTCCATCCGAATCCACGACGCCAAGCTCCAGGCCACGATTTTCAAATGCCTGGGCTTCACGCCAGAGAAAGCGCAGGAACAGTTCGGCTTCCTGATGAACGCCTTCAAATTCGGCGCCCCGCCCCACGGCGGACTGGCGTTCGGCTTCGACCGCCTGTGCTCGCTCTTCGGCGGCAGCGAGTCGATCCGCGACTACATCGCTTTCCCGAAGAACAACGCGGGCCGCGACGTCATGCTCGACGCTCCGTCGCAGATAGACCCGGCGCAGCTGGACGAACTTTTCCTGGAACTGCGCCCCGTCAAGGAGAATGAATAGGGCGAACAAGCACCTTTGACCTTTCACTTTTCAAATTTCACCTTATTTTCCGTATCTTTGCCTCCGCAAACGAATAAAAACCGCAAACTTATGAAACACGCATACGTATTTCCGGGTCAGGGCGCCCAGGCCGTCGGCATGGGCAAGGACCTCTACGACAACGTACCCGCAGCCAAGGAGCTGTTCGAGAAAGCCAACGAAATCCTCGGCTTCCGCATCACCGACATCATGTTCGCCGGGACGGACGAGGAACTGAAACAGACCAAGGTCACGCAGCCTGCCGTCTTCCTCCACTCGGTCATCATGGCCAAGGCACTGGGCGTGAAGCCCGACGCCGTAGCCGGACACTCGCTGGGCGAATTCTCGGCCCTGGTAGTCAGCGGCGCCCTCTCGTTCGAGGACGGTCTGCGGCTTGTGTCGAAGCGTGCGCAGGCCATGCAGGCCGCATGCGAGGCACAGCCCGGCACGATGGCCGCCGTACTGGGTCTGGACGACAAGACGGTCGAGGAAATCTGCGCGTCGGTCGACGGCGTCGTGGTGGCGGCCAACTACAACTGCCCGGGCCAGCTTGTCATCTCGGGTGCCGTGGAAGCTGTGGACGCCGCCTGCGAGAAAGCCAAGGCCGCCGGAGCACGCCGCGCCCTGCGTCTGCCTGTGGGCGGAGCGTTCCACTCGCCGCTCATGGAACCCGCCAAGCAGGAACTCGAAAAGGCCATTGCCGAAGCACCGTTCCAGACCCCGACGTGCCCCATCTACCAGAACGTGGACGCCAAACCCTACACCGACCCTGCACAAATCAAGGCCAATCTGATTGCGCAGCTGACAGCTCCGGTCCGCTGGACCTACATCGTCAAGGAGATGCTTTCCGACGGAGTGACCGAATTCACCGAACTGGGCCCCGGCACCGTACTGCAAGGACTCATCCGCAAAGTCGACGCCGAAGCGGCCGTCGAATCGAAATCGACGCTGTAGGCAACCGCCTCACACACACCGAAAGGAAGACTTCGCAACCGAAGTCTTCCTTTTTATATGCGGTCGGGTCGGGCGAAGATTATTAAAATTGATTAAAAACAATCGCCGTTTCTAAAATAATTCGTTATATTTGCACCGTTCGCAACAAAACATACAGAGAATGACATCGCTGACCGAATTTTTCAACAAGCACGAAGACGAAACCCTCAAAGGCATCTCCCACAAGAACAGCCTTATCAAGCGCAACATCATCGCGCACATGGCCATCAACGGCGAGTGCACGCTCTCGGAGCTGACCAAGGAACTGCACATCAGCGTCCCGACCATCACCAAACTGGTGCAGGAACTGGTCGACGAAAACATCGTTTCCGACCTGGGCAAGGTCGAAACCCCGGGCGGACGCCGCCCCAACGTCTTCGGACTGGCCAATTCGGCCATCTACTTCGCAGGCGTCAACGTGGGCCGCGACAACATGCGGTTTCTGATTACCGACCTGCAGAACAACATCATCAAAGAGGAAAACGACTTCACGTTCGAGCTGCAGGACCGCCCGCAGTGCATGGAACGCATCTGCACCAGCATCGAAGAATTCATAGCCAACTGCGGCATCGACCGCGGCAAGATTCTGGGCCTGGGCGTCTGCATGACGGGCCGCGTCAACCCCGAAACGGGCCGCAGCTACAAATACTTCACCTCGTCGGAACAGTCGCTGCGCGACCTGCTCGAAGAACGCGTCGGCATCCGGGTGCTGCTTGAAAACGACACCCGCGCGCGCTGCTATGCGGAATACACCTGCGGCAAATCCAAGGACGACCGCAACGTACTCTACCTCCACATGGGCCGCGGCGTAGCCATCGGCATCGTGGTCGACGGCCAACTCTACCGCGGCAAGAGCGGCTTTGCGGGCGAATTCGGCCATATCCCGTTCTTCGACAACGAAATTATCTGCTCGTGCGGCAAGAAAGGCTGCCTGGAAACCGAAGTGTCGGGCATAGCCATCGAAGACAAGATGTGCCGGATGATCGAAAAAGGGGTCAACACCATCCTGCGGGAACAATACGACCAACAGAAAACCATCCACATCGACGACATCATCGCCGCGGCGAAGAACGACGACAATCTCTCCATCGAACTTATCGAGGAAGCGGGCGAAAAAGTGGGCAAGGCCGTGGCGTTCCTGATCAACACGTTCAACCCCGAGACGGTCATCGTGGGCGGCAACCTGGCGGCCGCGGGCGACTACATCATGCTGCCGCTCAAGTCGGCGACCAACAAATATTCGCTCAATCTTGTATATAAGGACACCAAGTTCCGCGTCTCGAAGATGAGCGAAAACGCCAACGCCTGGGGCGTGGCGATGCTTATCCGCAACAAGGTAATCGGCCTGGTGTAACCCTCCGGAACGGAAAATCGCAGAACGGATGGCTCGGACGGCATTGCAGGGCCCCACGGTGCGGCTGCGGGCCGTGGAACCGGACGACGTGGAAATCATGTACCTTTGGGAAAACGACCCGGAGGTATGGCGCGTGAGCGGGACTTTGGCACCATTTTCGCGGCATGCGCTCATGAAATTCGTCGAGGAGCAGCACTCCGACGTCTATCTGACGCGGCAGCTGCGACTGATTATCGAGAACCCCGAGGGAAAGGCCGCGGGCACGCTCGACCTCTTCGAGCTCGACCCCCTCAACCGCCGGGCGGGCGTGGGCATACTGGTCTACGACAAGTCCGAACGGTGCCGGGGCTACGCTTCCGAAGCGCTCGGCCTGCTCGAAGGCTATGCCCGCCGCACGCTTGGGCTTCATCAGCTCTGGTGCGAGGTGGACGCCGCCAACGCAGCGAGCCTGCGCCTGTTCGGCCGGGCCGGATACGTCCGCACCGGCTGCAAACGCGACTGGACCCTCACCCCGGAAGGCTTCCGCGACCTGCTGACCCTGCAACTGATAATGGATTGAGAAACCTCGCAAGGAGTATTTCACCAATTTATTATCTTTTTCGCTATGAAAAAAACATTCGCCACACTGGCAGTCGCTCTGTTCGCTACGGCAGGCGTCTTCGCAGGCAACATCAAGGAATCGTCGGTTCCGGCCGTCGTGAAAAGCTACGTGTTGAAGAGCTACCCGCGCGTTTCGCCCGTGGAGTGGAACTACGAGGAGAAAGGCAACTACTACAACGCCGAGTTCAAGATCGACGGCGCCAACTACAGCCTTGACATCTCGCCCGAAGGCACACTCATCAACTCGACCAACGAAATCGCCGCCGTGCAGCTGCCCGCAGCCGCCAACGCCTACATCGCCAAGCAGTTCCCCGGTTTCCAGGTCAAGGAAGCCCGCAAGCTCGTGCGCCGCGGTTCGACCTACTACGAAGCCGACATCCACGGACAGAACAGCAACCAGATGCTGACTTTCTCCGAGAGCGGCAAACTGCTCGACAAGAAGTTGTAATCGCTTTTCAGCGAATCGAAAAAGCCCTCAGCTCACGCGAGAGGGCTTTTTCATGCCCGCCCGTGAGCCGGTCGACCAGCGCGTGGAACCGCGGCGAATGGTCGTGGTGGACGGTATGGCAGAGCTCGTGGATGATGACGAAATCGCGCAGGTGCTCGGGCAGGGTCATCAGAAAGAGGCTCAGCGAGATGCTGCCCTTTGCCGAGCAACTCCCCCACTTGGTGCGGGCCGCACGGACGGTGAGCTTTTCGTACCTCAGTCCCGTCTGCCGCGAGAGCCGGGCCGCGCGTTCCGGCAGGTCGGCCTTGGCCGCCCGGCGCAGCTCCTCGATACGGGCCTTTTCTTCCTCGGGCGGAAGCGCAGGAGCCAGCGCTGCCCGGCGGGCCGCAAGGCGCTGACGGGCCGTTTCGACCCAACCGGCCTTTTCGTCCAGGAAAGCCAGGGCCCGGCGCTGCGACACCCCGCGCGGATACGAGACCCGCACGGCACCCGACGGCCGCACCCGAATCGAGACGCGCCGGGCCCGCGGCGACTGCGACAGCACGACCTCGCCCAGCCGCGGATGGTCGAAGACGGAAATCATCGGGTCAGCACGACGTCGACCGAGACCTTATCGACCCGCAGCGCCGAATCGCTCCGCTCGAACCACACTTCGGAAAAGACGACGGCCAGTTCCTTGCTTCTGTAAACCAGCAGCTCGTCGTTTTTCTCCCGAATCGCCGCTTCGTCCGGCACGCTCCCCGGAGCGAGGCCCGCCTGCCGCAGCAGATTGCCGAGAAGCTCCTCCGCCGGAACGGCGACATCGGGATGCAACCCGGCAAAATGGAGGTTCAACGTGCTGTCGGTCAATTCATAATAAGGATATTGCCCCGAATTCCAACTCCGCCACTCCGTATAAAGCGCCGAATAGCCGCCGATTCCGTCCACACGGAATCCCCGTTGCGTCTCCGCACTCCAGAACGTCTCGACCACCTCCACTGTGTCGGCCGCCGAATTCCAGCCGTAGAGCACATAATTGGAATATTCTGCCGGAACCGCGTTCCGGATTTCGCGCATCGGCACGCCGAAGCGACGGAAAGCCACCGTATCGCGGTCGGCCACGTAGTCCGCCGCTTCGTAAAAATTGCGGAACCGGGGTTTGCTCGCGCTGTCGATCTGCCGGAAAGCATCCAGCTGCAAAGCTCCCTCCCCGTCGAGCAGCTCCAGCTCCCCGGCAATCCTCACGGCACGATGCAACTGCGAACGCACGGCCACGCGCTCGGGTTCGAGCGCAGGCACATAGGCCAGCGCCGCAAAGAGCACGAAACCAGCGGCGCAGACCCAGTGGTAACGAGCCGTCCGCCGCATAAGGAACAACAGCACGCAAAGGGTCATCAACCCTCCGCAGGCCACCAACCACACGCGCGGCTCGGTCAGTCCGTATTCGCCCACGCGGCGCCCCACGCCGACCCAGAAAAGCACCAGCAGCGGTAGCGACACCAGGCTGAAACGGTCGAAAAACCAGTCGTAACGGCGCTCCGCCAACACTAACTGCAACGCCTTGACGACCAACGCCGTGATAGTGAATCCGAAAACCAGGTAGGCCACGCCGCCCGCGGGCAGCGACCACGCGACCACGATTTTGACCGCATAGAGGTAGAGGATGGCCGTATAGACCAGCAGCGCCGGGGTCACGATGTAGTCGAGCAGAACCGCCAGAATCCGGTTGGCCTTGACCTGAGCGTCGCGCCACCGCTCGGCCATCATCAGAAACAGGCACGGCGCAGCCAACGATTCGGAGAGAATCGCCGCATAGGTCCAAACGTGGTCGATCCACCTGCCGTGCAGGCCGAAGATGTAGGTCGTCGAAAAGAGAATAGCGGCGAAAAGCCCCAGCGCCACATTGGCGAACAATTCAGCCAGCAGCAGTGACCGCAGCCACACGATGGCGTCGCTCACGAAACATTCGTTGCGGGCTTCGCGGCGACACATCAGCAGGGCCAGCGGCGCAAGAATCAGCAGGCTGACAAGATACTGCGTCTCGCCGACCCAGTCGTTCAGCCCGCTCCACAGCGACAGCGGAACCAAGGGCATCCACACCACCCAATAAACCTTGCGCCACGGCCCGCGGCCCGCTAACCGGCTGACGGCCAACGCCAACACGAAGAAGAGCGGCACGACCGCCGCCCGACAGAAGCCCTGCGACCAATCGGCCTCGTAGGCCACCAGCCACACCACGCACGCATACACGGCCAACAGCAACTCGACCGGATAATTCCGCGCCACCTGCACCATCCCCTCGCGGAAGATGCGCCAATAATGTTTCGGATTGAATTTCATAGGATTTTATCGAATAGAGGCGAGCACCCGGCCAAAACTATTCATTATTAATTATTCACGATTCATTGATTCGTTGCCGCACGACCTCGAACAGCATCACCGCAGCCGCGGCCGAGACGTTCAGCGATTCGATATGGCCGATAAGCGGAATGGCCAGCTGCTCGTCGCACATCTTCAGCACTTCTTTCGAGATGCCCGTATCCTCGGCTCCCATGACAAGGACCGTCGGTTTGCGGAAATCGGCGTCGTAGAGTAGCTTGCGGCTCTTTTCGGTCGCGGCGACCACTTGGAATCCTTCGGCTTGCAGCGCCTTGAGTGTGTTGCGCACCGAACCCACGCGGCACACCGGAATCGTCGTCAGCGCCCCGGCCGACGAGCGGATCGCTTCGGCGTTGACCGGAGCGGAGTTCTTGAGCGGCGCAATCAAACCGTGGGCCCCGGCGCATTCGGCCGAACGGGCGATGGCGCCGAAGTTACGGACGTCGGTCACCCCGTCGAAAAGCACCACGAGGGGCGTTTCGTCTTCGGGCACCCGTTCCAGAATGTCGGCCAACTCCACGTACTCGATAGCGGCAATCTGCGCCACAGCACCCTGGTGGTTGCCGCGCGTCAGGCGGTTCAGCTTCTCGACAGGCACCTCCTGATAACGCAGGCGGTGCCGCGCGCAGAGGTCCTTCAACTCCTGCATCAATTGCCCCTCGGCCCCCTTGCGCAGGTAGAGACGTTCGATTTGCTTGCCCGCCTCGATGGCTTCGGCCACGGGGCGGATACCGAAAATAAGATTATTGTTCATATTATTGTTCTTCCGTTATTTCCAATTCGTAGGAAGCCTTCTCCCACTCGTGCATCTGGTGGTCGTAACGGGCCTTGAGCTCGTTGTAAGCCTTGTAATCGGCTTCGTTGTACTCGGTCGCCGCGGCGAATTTCGTGTCGTAATCGGCAATCTGCCGCTCGATGTCGGCCAGCCCGGCTTCGATGGTCTCGACCGCCTTGCGGAGCTTGCGCACCAACTTCTCCTGCTCCTTTTTCTGCTCGTAGGAGAGTTTGCCGGAAGCGGCGCCGGATTTCTCGGGGACGCCTTTGGACCTCTCGGGAGCGTCGTGCCGCTCGATTTCCTGCAACGATTCGAGTTTGCGCTTTTCCAGGAAATAGTAGATGCCGCCCAAATACTCCTTGACCGCGCCGTCGCGGAACTCGTAGACCTTGTCGACCATGCCGTCGAGGAATTCGCGGTCGTGCGACACGACCACCACCGTGCCGTCGTACTTCATGATGGCGCTCTTGAGAATGTCTTTCGAGCGCATGTCCATATGGTTGGTGGGCTCGTCGAGCACCAGCAGGTTGCGCGGTTCGAGCATCATGCGGGCCATCGCCAGCCGGGCCCGTTCACCGCCCGAGAGCACCTTCACCTTCTTGTCGATCTCCTCGCCGCGGAACAGGAACGCCCCCAGGATGTCGCGCAGGCGCGTGCGGATGTCGCCCACAGCCACGCGGTCGAGCGTATCGTAGACCGTGAATTCGCCGTCCATCAGGTCGTCCTGGTTCTGCGCATAGTAACCTATGTTGACGTTGGCCCCCAGCCGGACCGACCCCTCGGTGGGGGTCAGCTGGCCGATGAGCATCCGTGCAAGGGTCGTCTTGCCCTCGCCGTTGCGGCCCACCAGCGCGATGCGGTCGCCCTTGCCGATGGTGAAGTTCGCGCCGCCGAACACGCGTTTCGCGCCGAACGACATCCCGGCGTCCTTGATTTCGGCCACCACCTGCCCCGAACGCGGCGCGGGCGGGAACTTGATGTTGAGCGTCGCCAGGTCTTCCTCCTCGACCTCCAGCCGGTCGAGGCGTTCGAGCTGCTTGATGCGCGACTGCACCTGGTTGGACTTCGTAGGCTTGTAGCGGAACTTCTCGATGAACTCCTCGGTCTTCTCGATCATCCGCTGCTGGTTCTCGTAGGCAGCCAGCTGCTGCGCCCGCCGTTCGGCCCGCAGGACCACATATTTGGAGTAGGAAACCTTGTAGTCGGTCACCTTGCCCAACGACAGCTCGACGGTGCGGTTGGTCACGTTGTCCAGAAAAGCCCGGTCGTGCGAAATCAGCAGCACGGCGCCGCTGTAATTGCGCAGGTACTCCTCCAGCCACTGGATGGATTCGATGTCGAGGTGGTTGGTCGGCTCGTCGAGCAGAAAAATCGAGGGACGGCGCAACAGCAGCTTGGCCAGCTCGATGCGCATGCGCCAGCCGCCCGAAAACTCGCTCGTCGCACGGCCGAAGTCCTCGCGCTTGAAACCCAGCCCCAAGAGCGTCTTCTCGATGTCGGCGTCGCGCGTCTCGCCGCCAAGAATATGGTAGTGGTCCTGCGCGTCGTTGAGCCGATGAAGCAACTGCTCGTAGTCGGCGCTCTCGTAGTCGGTGCGCTCGGCGATCTCGCGCGTCAGCCGCTCGATTTCGGCCTCTATGCGCAACACCTCCTCGAACGCCTTGGCCGTCTCGTCGGCCAGGGTCGTGGTATCGGCCACGCGCATGGTCTGCGGCAGGTAACCGATGGTACACTCGCCGTTGACCGTCACGGCGCCCGACGTGGGCTGCTGCTCGCCGGTGATGATGCGCAGCAGCGTAGTCTTGCCCGCGCCGTTCTTGCCCACGAGCCCGATGCGGTCCTTGGGGTTTATCAGAAACGAGATATTGTCGAAAAGGGTCCAGCCGCCGTAGCTGACCGTCAGGTTGTCCAATGAAATCATAGCGACAAAGGTAGCGATTTATCGCGACAATCGCCCCATTGCCGGCCGGGAATTCAAGCTTCGAGCATCCGGACGATTTCGGCTTGGGGGTCGGCGGCGCCGAACACGCTGCTGCCCGCCACCAAGACGTCGGCCCCGGCGGCGTAGATTTCGCCTGCATTGCGGGCCGAAATACCGCCGTCGACCTCGATAAGGGTGTCGAGCCCCTGCTGGCGGGTCATCGCCCGCAAGTCGGCGATTTTCTGCAACGCTTCGGGGATGAACGCCTGCCCGCCGAAACCGGGCTCGACGCTCATTATCAGCACCATGTCGACCAACGGCAGGATGTCGCGCAGCACCTCGACCGGAGTGGCGGGCTTGACGGAAATACCCACCCGCGCCCCGGCCTTGCGAATCAAACCGATGCACGCCCTCACGTCGGCCGTGGCTTCGTAGTGGAACGTAAGAATGTCAGCCCCGGCTTCGGCGAAACGCCCGACGTAGCGTTCCGGCCCGACAATCATCAGATGGACGTCCAGACATTTGTCCGACGCCTTGCGGATGGCTTTCAGCACCGGGAATCCGAACGAGATGTTGGGCACGAACACGCCGTCCATCACGTCGATATGAATCCATTCGGCGGCACTGCGGTGGACCATGCGGGTGTCGCGGTCGAGGTGGCCGAAGTCGGCCGAAAGCATCGAGGGGGCTACTATACGGGGCATAGGCGGGATTTTTCACAAAAATACAAAACAAATCGCAGGCCGCAACGCCCCCGCCCCATAAATTCGGTGCGCAGACCTGCACAGCTCGAAATTATTTACTACCTTCGTGCGTATGAATACGACCCTTATCATCGCCCTGGTCCTCCTCGGGGCGCTTGCCGCAGCCCTTGCAGCCCTCTGCATCCTGCAACGGCGCGAAGCCCGGCGGCTTGCGGCAGAGAAAACCGCCGCTCAGGAAGATTTGCGCATCCTCGCGGCGGCCCGCGCCGAGAGCGACGCCCTGCGCACACGCGCCGAAGCCGAACTTGCGGCCCTGCAACGCCGCACGGCCGAGGAACGCGAAGCGGAGAAACAGCGCCGCGAAAAGGAGGAGGAGACCCTGCGGCTCCAATTCCGCAACTTAGCGACCGAAATCCTCGGCGAGCAGTCGCAGCGCTTCCGGCAAACGAGCCAGGAATCCATCGACCTGCTGCTCAAGCCTTTCAAGGACAACATCGCCGACTTCCGCAAACGCGTCGAAGAAATCTACACCACGCAGACTTCGCAGCGCGGCGAACTGAAAAACGAACTGCAACGGCTCATGGAGCTCAACCGTTCGATTTCGGCCGAGGCGCAGAACCTTACCAACGCCCTCAAAGGCAACTCCAAGGTGCAGGGCGACTGGGGCGAGATGCTCCTGGAAACCATCCTCGACAACTCGTCGCTGCTGAAAGGCATCCATTACGAAACGCAGTACAACATCAAAGATGCCGAGGGACGCAACCTGCGGCCCGACGTGGTGCTGCACCTGCCGGAGAAGAAGCACATCGTCATCGACTCGAAAGTTTCGCTGACGGCCTTTCTGGGCTACACGGCGGCCGAAGACGAGGAGGAACGGCGCCGCCAGCTGGCCGCCCACGTGGCGTCGGTGCGCCAGCACGTCAGCGAACTGGGACGCAAGGAGTACCAGCGGCTTTTGGATTCGCCCGACTTCGTCATCATGTTCGTCCCCAACGAACCGGCCTTTCTCGCGGCCTTGCAGAACGACCCGGCCATCTGGGCCGACGCCTACGAAAAGAAAGTCATCGTCTCGTCGCCGACCAACCTGTTCGCGCTGCTGAAGCTGGTGGCCGACCTCTGGAAATACAACGACCAGGACAAGAACACCAAGGAGATAGCCGCCTGCGGACTGAAACTCTACGAACAGCTGGTGGCTTTTACCTCCTCGCTCGAAAGCGTCGGCACGGCGCTGGGCAAGGCCCGCGACGCCTACGACGACGCCCACAAACGCCTCTGCACCGGCAACGACAACATCATCCGCGTGGGCGAACGCCTGCGCAAAACCGCCCGGCTCCAAGCCAGGCGGCAGCACGATCCCCGCACGCTCGAACTCGCCGGCAGCGAGGAGGAGAACGATTAGAAGAGTTTTTTCTTCGCCGTCGTGACGACGAAATCCTTGAGATAGAACGGCTCGAAGTACGCGACGTCTTCCGTGCGGCCCTCGTCGAGCGCCTGCTGAGCCAGCCGCGCCAGCCCGCGGGCCGACGGCGCCACCTCGACCAACTGCGCGTCGGGCAGCACCCCGGCGCACTTGCGGGCACCGTTGCCGAAGATGACGAACGGACGGCCCTCCGCCCGGAACGCCGCGAAACTCTCCGCGCCGACCACCTCGGCCACCACCTCCGACTGCGCCGCGCCTGCGCTGTCGAACACCTGCGCATAGACTTCCATACGCCGGGCATCGACCATCGGGCACAACAGCGCCCGGTCCCAGTCGCCGACCGCGAGAATCCCGGCCTCGTGGTCCTCGCGCGCCACTTCGGCCAGCGCGTCGAGCGACCCGACCGCCAACAGCGGTTTGCCCAAGCCGTAGCAGAGCCCTTTGGCGAACGACACGCCGATGCGCAGCCCCGTGTAGGAACCGGGCCCCTTGCCCACGGCCACCGCGTCGAGCTCGTCGGGCGCAATGCCCGTTTCGCGCAGCAGCTCGTCGACGAAAAGCCCCACCTTGCGGGCGTGGTCGCGGCCCTCGTCGCTTTCGCGCAGAGAGACCAGCTCGCCGTCGCGGGCAATCCCCACCGAACAGATGTCGGTGCCGGTTTCGATACAAAGAATCAGAGACATGTTTTTCAGAGGTGAAAAGTGAAAGGTGAATTTTACGAGTAAGCGAGGGCAGAGAGTGCTTGCAGGCTATGCCGAGCGCAAGCAAAATCAAACATTTTGCGAATAAGCGAAGGCAGAGAGTGCTTTTTGTCATTCAACCGCTCGCGGGCCCGGCTGGGGCGGTCGCGCTGTAAGCGCGAGCCGGGCCCCGCGCAAAGTCATTGCCCCGTAAGCATAAACAGAGACCGTCGGATCAATTTTTAATTCTTAATTTTTCATTTTTAATTTTCGCTACCGATTACGCCGAAACGAATCAGCGCCTTGCGGATTCCGTCGTCGTCGACCGAAGCCGTGACATAATCCGCCGCGGCCTGCACCTCCGGCCCCGCCTCGCCCATCGCCACGCCGACGCCTGCGGCCCGCAGCATGGGTATGTCGTTGCCACCGTCGCCGAACGCCATGATTTCGTCGGCCGCCAATCCGAACCGGGCCGCCATTGCCGCCACGCCTTTGGCCTTGTCGGTCCCGCAGGCGTTGATGTCGGTGAAAATCGGGCACCAACGGTTGGCTGCCAGTCCGGGCAGCTGCGGCATGATGCGCCGCTGGGTTTCCTCGTTGCAGAAAAAGCACATCTGGCAACAGGTGCGTCGGGCGAACAGCGCCCGCAGGTCCACGGCTTCCGGCACGGGGTGGGCTATCGAGTACGCCATCCGCACCACTTCGGGGGTCACGCGGTCCACGAAAATCCCGTCGTCGAACTCCAGCGCCACGGCGAATCCCAGCTCCTCGGCCAACTCCATGCTGCGCTCGAAATCGGCCTGCGGAATCGGGCGGCAGGCGATGCACTCGCCGTCGGAGAGCCGGCATTCGGCCCCGTTGAGCGCCACCACCCCATCGCGCGGAATCCCGGCTATGAGCCCCAGGTCTCCCGCGGCCCGGCCCGTGGCGATGAAAATCCGCACGCCGCGCCCGTGGGCCGCCGCCAACGCTTCGCGCGTAGAGTCGGGCACCCGGTGGGTCGCGAAACTCACGAGCGTACCGTCGACGTCGAAAAAGAGCGCCCGAATCATCGCCTGAAGTTTTTCAGTGCCTTGTCCATCTCGCGCTTCGCGTCGTTCTCCTTGAGGTACTCGCGCTTGTCGTAGGACTTGCGGCCGCGGGCCAGCCCGATGACGACCTTGGCCAAACCGCGGTCGTTGAGAAAGAGCCGCAGCCCCACGACGGTCAGCCCCTTGTCCTGCGCAAGGCGCTGGAGCTTGGCGATTTCGCGGGCCGTCAGCAGGAGTTTGCGGTCGCGGCGCGGCGCGTGGTTGTTACAAGTACCCCAATCGTATTCGGCGATGTTGACCCCGCGTATCCACACCTCGCCCTTGTCGAAATAGCAGTAGGAATCGGTCATCGAAGCCTTTCCGGCACGCACCGACTTGATTTCGGTGCCGACCAGCACGATGCCTGCGGTCCACTCCTCGAGAATTTCGTAATCGAAGGTGGCCCGCTTGTTCCGGATATTGATTTTTTTCTGTTCGCTCATTGCCTTGTCTGCGGTTTTCCGGCCGATGTCCCGTCCGTGCCCCCGCATCGGCCAAAACGGCACGCGAATTGCAACGTATGGTCGCAGAGGGCGGGAATCGGTTTAAGGTAACCAATTTCTTTATCTTTTCAGATATGTTTTACACATCTTTCTGTTTATTTTCTGTTTGCACACGGTATGCGCAGCGATGCGTGTACGACCCGAAGCCCGCCCTCTTTTTAATTTCCACCTTATAATATAAGTCTTTGCAGTTTCCGGGCCATGGTCACCTTGGCGCGGTTCAGGGCGGCGAGCCGCTGCATGATTTCGGTCACCTGTTCGTCGGTGAGTTCGTCGCCGAGCTTGGCCTGGCACTCCTTTATCAACCCCTCGATGACCTTGGTCTTGTAGAGCGCCACGGCCTTGGGCACCCCCACGGCCAACATCTCGGCGTCGCTCTCCACATGCACGTCCTTGCGCTTCCAGAGCTCGCTGGGCACATAGTTGTCGTCCGAAAAAAGCAAGTCGACCGACACGTTGCACACCTCGGGGTCGCTGTGGTTGGTGAACAGATGCGCCGGAACCTCGACCCCGACGCCCGACTGCTGCCATTGCTCGCAGTAGGCCGCGCGTATCTTGTCGTACTGGGGATTGCGGAACGTCAGCCCGCCGTCGGCCAGCTCGTCGAAGATGACCTCGGCCACGTTGCACGCCACCATGGTGCGCCCCTCCTTGAAGTCGAACGAACAATGCCCGTACTTGAGCAGGTATTTGCACAGCTCGCGTTCCAGCGCATCGGTGCTGCTACCGGCCTCGACCTCGCGCACGTACTCCACCTCGGGTTCGCGCGGCGTCTCGCGGCGCAGGGTCGTCTGCCGCCGCACAAATTCGTCGGTCTCGCGGTCGCCCGTGGTCGAAAGCCGCTTGCGCGCCACCTCGGAGATGAGAATCTGTTCGTCGATCTCCATGATGCGGGCGCACTCCTTGATGTAGACGGCCCGCTGGATGGAATCGGGAATCTGCGCGACGGACTGCACCATGTCGCCGATAAGCGACGCCTTCTTGATGGGGTCGCCCTGCGCGTCCTCCAACAGCAGCTTGGCCTTGAACGCCAGGAAATCCTGTTCGTTGGTGCGGATATACTCCTGCAGTTCGGCCGCCGTGTGGCTCCGGGCGAACGAATCGGGGTCCTCGGGCTCGGGCAGCAGCACGACGCGCACGTTCATGCCCTCCTTGAGGATCATGTCGATACCGCGCAGCGACGCATGGATACCCGCCGAATCGCCGTCGTAGATGACCGTGATGTTCTTCGTAAAGCGGTTCAGCAGGCGTATCTGCTCCGTCGTGAGCGACGTACCGGACGACGCGACGACGTTCTCGACCCCGGCCTGGTGCATCGAAATGACGTCGGTGTAGCCCTCCACCATGATGGCGAAGTCCTGCTGCTGGATGGCTTTCTTGGCGAAATAGAGACCGTAGAGTTCGCGCTTCTTGCTGTATATCTCGCTCTCGGGCGAATTCTGGTACTTGGCGACTTTCTTGTCGGTGCGGAGCGTACGGCCGCCGAACGCCACGATACGGCCCGAAATATTGTGGACCGGGAACATCACCCGGTCGTGGAAACGGTCGAAGAGCGAACCGTCGCTCTCGCGCTTGAGCGACAGACCCGTCGAGAGGAGGAATTCCTCCTTGTACCCGGCGGCCAGCGCGTCCTTGGACATCTTGTCGCCCTTGGCCGGGCAGAAACCGAGACCGAATTTCTGAATCGTGGCGTCGGTCATGCCGCGCGTCTGGCGGAAATAGGCCATGCCGACGCTCATCCCCTCGCTCTCGTGGTGCAGATAGTCGGCGAAGTAGTCGGCCGCCCAACCATTGAGCGCAAACATGGATTCGCGGTCGTTGTTGCGCCGCTCCTCCTCGGGGGTGAGCTCCTTCTCCTTGACCTCGATGCCGTAGCGCTTGGCCACCATCTTGAGCGCTTCGGGATAGGTGACGTTCTCGTGTTCCATCAGGAACGTCACGGCGTTGCCGCCCTTGCCGCAGCCGAAACACTTGTAGACGCCCTTGGAGGGCGAAACGACGAACGACGGGGTCTTCTCGTTGTGGAACGGACAGCACGCCTGGTAGTTCACGCCTTTGCGCTTGAGCGTGACGAAGTCGCCGACAATATCCACGATATTGGCGGCGGCATAGATGCGGTCTACTGTCTCCCGGTCGATCATACGTGCAAAGATAGGGAAAACCGAATTAAGAATTAAACATTAGGAATTAAAAATGTCATTGCGGCCCGTCGCGGCTCCGGGACCACAGAGCGGAGCGCACAAAAAGCTCCCTGCCGAAACAACTGCGACAGGGAGCGGAAAATGCGGACCGTTGGCGCGCCTACCGGATAAAGAGCAGCTCGCGGTACTTGGGCAGGGGCCATATCTGGTCGTCGACGATCTCTTCGAGCTTGTCGATATGGTGGCGGATTTCGTCGAAGAAGACCGCCACGGTGTCGTGGTAGGCGACGGCCTTTTCGCGCTGGTCCTCGATGCGGTTGGCCTTCTTGCGCGCTTCGGTCATCTCGTCGGTCAGTCTCTGAATCGCCGTCGTGTGGTCCTGTATCTTCTTGATAAGGGCGATGTCGGCCGTCGACTTCAGTTCGGGAATCTGCTGGAGCTTGTAGACCTTGTCCAACAACAGCGCTTCGTACTTCGACGCGATAGGAACGATGTGGTTCATCGCCAGGTCGCCCAGCACACGGCCCTCGATCTGAATCTTCTTGGTGTAGGTCTCCCACTTCACCTCGGTGCGGGCTTCGAGTTCGACCCGGGTGTAAACCCCCATCTGGCCGAACATCCGCAGCGACTCCTTGTCGAGGTAGCGGTCGAAAACCAGCGGCGTGGAAGTCTCGCAGTCGAGCCCGCGCTTCGCGGCTTCGGCCTTCCATTCGTCCGAATAGCCGTTGCCGTCGAAGCGGACGGCGCGGCACTCCTTGATCATCTTCTTCAAGACTTCGTAGATGGCCTTTTCTTTCTTGGCCCCGGCTTCGATTTTGGCGTCGACGGCCTGCTTGAAGTGCGTGAGTTCGTCGGCCACGGCCGTGTTGAGCGTAATCATCGCCTCGGCGCAGTTGTCCGACGAACCCACGGCGCGGAACTCGAAGCGGTTGCCCGTGAAGGCGAACGGCGAGGTGCGGTTGCGGTCGGTGTTGTCCAAGAGCAGCGTCGGGATATGCGAAATGCCGCTCATCTTGAAGACGTTCTTGGCATCGAAGCGGATGGCGTCGTCGCCCTTGGACGCGGCCAATTTGTCTAAAACGGCCGAGACCTGCGACCCGAGGAACGTCGAAATGATGGCCGGGGGCGCTTCGTTGGCGCCCAGACGGTGGGCGTTCGTCGCACTCATGATGGAGGCTTTCAGCAGGCCGTTATGCTTGTAGACCGCCGAGACGACGTTGACCAGGAACGTAATGAACTGCAGATTCTCCGACGCCGTTTTGCCCGGGCCGAGCAGGTTCACCCCCGTGTCGGTGCCCAGCGACCAGTTGTTGTGCTTGCCCGAACCGTTGATGCCCTTGAACGGCTTTTCGTGCAGCAGCACACGGAACCGATGGCGGCGGGCTATCTTGTCCATGATGGTCATCAGCAGCTGGTTGTGGTCGTTGGCAAGGTTGGCTTCCTCGTAGACGGGGGCCAGTTCGAACTGGTTGGGCGCCACCTCGTTATGACGTGTCTTGACGGGGATGCCCAGCAACAGACATTCGTATTCCAACTCTTTCATGAACGACATGACGCGCGTGGGGATGGCCCCGAAATAGTGGTCTTCGAGCTGCTGGTTCTTGGCCGATTCGTGACCCATGAGCGTGCGGCCCGTCAGCACCAGGTCGGGGCGGATGGCCCACAAACTTTCGTCGACCAGGAAATACTCCTGCTCCCAGCCCAAATACGACACGACCTTTTCGACGTTCTTGTCGAAGTAATGGCATACCTCCGTAGCGGCCTTGTCGACGGCGGTCAGCGAACGCAGCAGGGGCACCTTGTAGTCGAGCGCCTCGCCCGTATAGGCGATGAAGACGGTCGGGACGCAGAGCGTCGTGTCGACGATGAAAGCGGGCGACGCAGGGTCCCACGCCGAATAACCGCGCGCCTCGAAGGTATTGCGGATACCGCCGTTGGGGAACGACGAGGCGTCGGGCTCCTGCTGCACGAGCAGCTTGCCCGAAAACGCCTCCAGCACCCCGCCGCAGTTGTCCGGCTCGGCGAACGCGTCGTGCTTCTCGGCCGTACCGCCCGTCAGCGGCTGGAACCAGTGGGTATAGTGGTCGGCGCCGTGCTCCAACGCCCACTGGCGCATGCCGGCAGCCACGCTGTCGGCGATGTCGAAGGGCAGCGGCGTGCCGTTCTCCATGGTGTTGACAAGCGCGTTGAACGTGCTTTTGTCCAAGTACTTGCGCATGGCATCGCGGCCGAAGACCTTGGCGCCGAAATAGTCCGAGGGCCGGCCGGCGGGAATCTTCACCTCGGCGGCCGTGTGGTTGATGGCCGCATCGACCATCTTGAACCTGAGTAACGACATGATTTTCCGATTTTGGGATTTGCAGTTTTCGCCCGGCGTTCGCTCGCCGCCGGATCTGCGGACAAAGGTAAAAACTTTTCGTTTTCGTTGTTTTCCGAAAATCGCACTTTTTCGCAAAAACGCGTAATTTTTCATCATTTTTCCGAAAAATAGGTATGATTTTTCGCATATGCGCCGATTTTTCGGGTCATTTTTCCGAAAACATGGTGAATTTTCAAGCGATTCTTCCGAAAACTCCGATTTTCGATTTTCCGGAATTTTGAAGTATTATAGGATAATTTTGGAATAAATAACGCATAATACACACGAATAGCGATGCCGAAGATTTTTCGTCGCGCCGCTCCTCAAAATGACAATGAACATCAATTATTAATTATTCCTTATTTATTATTCACCAATTATTTTATACCTTTACGTGCAATTTGAAAGCACATTCAACTAATCTCAAAATAGTTATGGCAAATACCAAACAAGAAAAGCTGTTCGCCGAATTCCCGGCCGTGCCGACCGCACAGTGGGAAGAGGCGATTACGGCCGACCTGAAAGGTGCTGACTACGAACGCAAACTGGTATGGCGCACGGGCGAAGGATTCAACGTGCGGCCCTACTACCGCGCCGAGAACCTCGAAGGTCTGCGCTTCCTGGGCTCGCAGGCGGGCGAGTTCCCCTACGTGCGCGGCACGCACGCCCACAACCGCTGGCGCGTACACCAGACGGTGACCGTCGCCGACGCTTCGACAGCCAACGCCGAAGCGTTGCAGCTCTTGGGTTCGGGCGTCGACTCGCTGGGCTTCCACATCGCCAAGGCCGACTTCTCGGCAGCCGAGCTCGACACGCTCCTGCGCGACATCCACCTGCCTGCCGTCGACCTCGTATTCTGCGGCGAGAAGATGGGGCGCTTCGCCGACCTGGTGCTGGCCAAACTCGAAAAGGAGGGCATAGCCAAGGAAGACGCCCGCATCATGTTCGTCATCGACCCGCTGGTCAAGAACCTTTCGTCCAAGGGCGACTTCTGCTCGCCCGACGGCAAGGAGTGCTTCGACCGTATCGCCGAACTGCTCCGCAAGACCAAGGACTACAAGCACATCCGCGTCATCAACGTCTCGGCGCAGATTTTCGGCAACTCGGGTTCGACCATCGTCGAGGAACTGGCGTTCGCCCTCTCGGCCGGTCATGACTACTTAGTGCGGCTGACGGAGGCCGGGCTGACCGTCGACGAAGTAGCGCGCAAGATGCGCTTTTCGTTCAGCGTTTCGTCCAACTATTTCCTCGAAATCGCCAAACTGCGCGCCGCCCGCATGCTGTGGGCCAACATCGTCAAGGGTTACAACCCCGAGAAGAACTGCGCAGGCAAGATGCTGATCCACGCCGAGACCTCGCGCTGGAACCAGACCGTCTACGACCCCTATGTCAACATGCTGCGCGGCACGACGGAAGCCATGTCGGCGGCCATCGGCGGGGTGCACTCGCTGGAAGTGACGCCGTTCGACCGTGCGTTCGAGGCGCCGACCGAATTCGCCAAGCGCATTGCCCGCAACGTGGAACTGCTGCTCAAGCACGAATCGCACTTCGACCAGGTAGTCGACCCGGCGGGCGGCTCGTACTACATCGAGAACCTCACGCAGTCCATCGCCGACGAAGCGTGGAAACTCTTCCTTGAAATCGAGGAAAAGGGCGGCTACACAGCGGCCTACAAAGCCGGCGTCATCGTCGAGAAAGTCAAGGCTTCGGCCGCCAACAAGGACAAGAACATCGCTACGCGCCGTCAGATTCTCTTAGGCGCCAACCAATTCCCCAACTTCACGGAAGTGGCGCCCGCCGAAATCACGGCCGACACGGTAACGCGTGCCGCCGCCGAAGGCAACGTACTGACCCCCTACCGAGGTGCGATGGCGTTCGAGGAGATGCGTCTGCATGTGGACCGCTCGGGCAAGCAGCCCAAGGCGTTCATGCTCACGTGCGGCAACCTGGCGATGGCCCGTGCCCGTGCGCAGTTCTCGTGCAACTTCTTTGCATGCGCCGGAATCCGGGTACAGGACAACACGTTCTTCAAATCGCTCGAAGACGGCGTTGCCGCGGCCCTCGAATCGAAAGCCGAAATCGTGGTAGTCTGCGCCTCGGACGACGACTACGCCGAAGCAACGCCGAAAATCAAGGAACTGCTTGGCGGCAAGGCCATCCTGGTGGTGGCCGGAGCTCCGGCCTGCGCACCCGAACTGGAAGCGCAGGGCATCACGAACTTCATCAACGTGAAGTCGAACGTGCTCGAAACACTGAAGTTCTACCTTAAAGAAATGGGAATCTGACTATGAGAGCTAAATTTTCGGAACTGAAATACGACGCGGCCGCACAGAAAAACTGCTGCGCCACGAAGAAATGCGGCCAGGTGGAACCGTGGCTGACCTCCGAACGCATCCCGGTCAAAGGCACCTACACGGCCGAGGACCTGGAGGGCATGGAACACCTGAACTACGCGGCGGGCATCGCCCCGTTCCTGCGCGGCCCCTACTCGACGATGTACGTGATGCGCCCGTGGACGATCCGCCAGTACGCCGGATTCTCGACGGCCGAAGAATCGAACGCCTTCTACCGCCGCAACCTGGCGGCCGGACAGAAAGGCCTGTCGGTAGCGTTCGACCTGGCGACGCACCGCGGCTATGATGCCGACCACCCGCGCGTGGTGGGCGACGTAGGCAAAGCGGGCGTGTCGATCTGCTCGGTAGAAGACATGAAGGTGCTGTTCAACGGCATTCCGCTGGACCGCATGTCGGTGTCGATGACGATGAACGGCGCCGTGCTTCCGGTGCTGGCGTTCTACATCGTGACGGGTCTGGAACAGGGCTGCACGCTCGACCAGCTGTCGGGAACGATTCAGAACGACATTCTGAAAGAATTCATGGTGCGCAACACCTATATCTATCCGCCCGAATTCTCGATGCGCATCATCGCCGACATCTTCGAGTACACCTCGAAGCACATGCCCAAGTTCAACTCCATCTCGATTTCGGGCTACCACATGCAGGAAGCCGGAGCGACGGCCGACATCGAACTGGCCTACACGCTGGCCGACGGTCTGGAATACCTGCGCGCGGGCGTCAACGCCGGCATGTCGATCGACGCGTTCGCACCGCGCCTGTCGTTCTTCTGGGCCATCGGCATGAACCACTTCATGGAAATCGCCAAGATGCGCGCGGCCCGCATGCTGTGGGCCAAAATCGTGAAGCAATTCGACCCGAAGAACCCCAAGTCGCTGGCGCTGCGCACCCACTCGCAGACCTCGGGCTGGTCGCTGACGGAACAAGACCCGTTCAACAACGTAGCCCGCACGGCCATCGAAGCGATGGGCGCCGCGCTGGGCCACACCCAGTCGCTGCACACCAACGCACTGGACGAAGCCATCGCCCTGCCGACGGACTTCTCGGCCCGAATCGCGCGCAACACGCAAATCTACATCCAGGAGGAGACCTCGGTATGCCGTGAGGTGGACCCGTGGGCAGGCTCCTACTATGTGGAGACGCTGACCAACGAAATCGCCCGCAAGGCGTGGGAACACATCGAGGAAATCGAGAAACTGGGCGGCATGGCCAAAGCCATCGAGACGGGCATCCCGAAGATGCGCATCGAAGAATCGTCGGCCCGCACCCAGGCCCGCATCGACTCGGGCGAACAGAAGATCATCGGTGTGAACGAATACCGCCTGGAGAAGGAAGCGCCGATAGACATTCTTGCGGTGGACAACACGGCGGTACGCGAAAGCCAGGTGAAACGCCTGCAAGAACTGCGCGCGAACCGCGACGAAGCGGCCGTGAAGAAAGCGCTGGCGGCCATCACGGAATGCGTGAAGACCAAGCAGGGCAACCTGCTGGAACTGGCCGTAGAAGCGGCCAAGGTCCGCGCGACGCTGGGCGAAATATCGGACGCCTGCGAAGAAGTCGTAGGCCGCTACAAAGCAGTAATCCGCTCCATATCGGGAGTTTACAGTTCGGAAGTGAAAAAAGACCAGTCGTTCGAGCGCGCGAAGGAACTGTGCGCCGAATTTGCCAAGAAAGAAGGCCGTCAACCCCGTGTGATGATAGCCAAGTTGGGCCAGGACGGCCATGACCGCGGAGCGAAAGTGGTAGCGACGGGCTATGCCGACATCGGATTCGACGTGGACATGGGCCCGCTGTTCCAGACGCCGGAAGAAGCGGCGCGCCAAGCCGTCGAAAACGACGTCCATGTAGTGGGCGTATCGTCGCTGGCCGCCGGACACCTGACGCTGGTACCGCAAATCATTGCGGAACTGAAGAAACTGGGCCGCGAAGACATCATTGTAATCGTGGGCGGAGTAATCCCGGCGCAAGACTACGATGAACTCTACCGCGACGGAGCGGCGGCCATCTTCGGCCCGGGCACTCCGATTGCGACGGCCGCCATCAAGATACTTGAAATCTTGCTGGAAGAATAAACGCGACCGAATCCAAACGCAGCGAGGGCCTTTCCCGAATCCGGGAAAGGCCCTTACTAATTGCATACGAACACACCCGCTGCACTCGCTCGCAAGGACGGGAGTATAATAGATTCTTCGCTGACGCTCAGAATGACAAAACAATGAATAATTAACCTATGCTGCAAAATATTGTCGCGAACTGATTATCCACTATTCCTTATTAACTCGGCAAATCGGGGAAGGGAGGAAAGAAAAGAGCCGGGTTCTTCCCGGCTCTTTTTTATAACCTATGACGAAAACGCGACTAAAAATACTTGCCGCGCAAATCCTTGATGTCGGCGAGCTGCTGGACGGCGGGGAAGACCAACTGAGCCACCCGGCTCTCGGCCAAAGCCTGAGCGCGGACCTTCTCGCCGTCGGCAGACTGGGCGTCGCCATGCTCGATATTATCGACCTGGAAGACGTAGAGCCCGCTGAAACCCTTGACGGGCTCGGAGATGGCCCCGGTCTCGGTGGCGGAAGCGATGGCCCCGATGAGCCGCGGCTCGGTACCTGCGCCGTCGAAGTAATAAACATTGTAAGCGACGTTGCTGAAATCCTGCACCTGCGCACCGAGACTGGCGGCCTGCTCGTCGAGCGAAGCGCCCGAAAGCTCCTTACGGATGGCGTCGAACTTCTTGTCGCGGAGCAACTGTGCGCGAATCTGCGGAGCCACCTCCTTGACGGGCATATACTCGTCGTTGTCGATGTCGGTCAGAAGCGCCACGACATAATCCTTGCCGACCTTGAAAATCTCGGACAAATCACCCTCGTCAGCGTCGTAAGCCCAACGTGCGACGTCACGCGAATCCTCCAACCCACGAACGGTACGCTCGCCCTGCGTGAGGGTAGCGACGCGCGGAGTGAGCGCGGCGGCAGAAGCGGCCTCGCTGAAAGCCTCGGCGGAACCCTTGGCGTTGACGGTGAACGAAAGGGCCTGGTTATGGGCGTCGCGCACGGTAGCGGCCGAAGCCTCGACGGGATAGACGATGGAAGCGACCTGCACGTGCTTGACGGGACGCCCGGCACGGTAAACCTGCAACAACTGGATGGCGTCGCCGGAAGCGACCTTGACGACGTCGCCCGTCTTGACACCGGAGAGCGCAGAAGCGAACTCACCCGTGAACGACGAGAAAGGCAGAACCCCGACCTCGCCGCCGTTGGCCGCGGTCTGATCGTAAACGGAATAACGGGCCGCGAGCTCGGCGAAGTTACCGCCGCGGCGGATGACGGTCAAAAGGCTGTCGGCCAGCTCCTCCTCGGAATACGGAAGGACGATGTGACGGATACCGAGCGAATCGGGCACGACCTTGGAATCGAGCACGCGCGCCATAGTCCACTCGTTGTTCTTGAGGACAGGCCCGTAAGTTTTGCCAGCCAAAAGCGCGGCAGCCTCCTCATCGGTGAGCTGAGCGGCCGAAACGTAATTCTCGGCGATATGGCCGTTGCGGTTGGCCCGCACGAAAGACTTCAACTCAGAAGTCCCGACGAACTGCGCCCCGACCTCCTGCACGTTCTGCTCCAAAGCGAGCAAGTCGTCGTCGGTAGGCTCGACCTCGAAGACGACGTACGAGAACGTACGCGACGGCAACTGCCTGAATGCGTTCTTATGCTTCTTATAATAAGCCTTGATGTCGCTGTTGGAAATATGGATGAGCGAATCGGGGACCGACGCATACTGCTTGCCGAACCACCTGCCGGAGAACTTGTCGTTGGCAGCCTTGACGCCGCTGGCGACCTCGAGCGAATTAGCGAAGGCACCGCCGCGCACCAAAGCGGCGAACTTGCGGGTAGCACGCTCGAGACGTGCCTGCTCGTTGAGCTGCTTCCAAGTAAGCATGGCCTGCGGATTGGCCTCGGCGTCGGCGAGGAAACGGCTGACGACGGCGACGTTATAAACCCCTGTACGAGGGTCGGCGAAAGCCTGGTAGAAGACGGGCGAATACTCCTTGCCGGCGATCATGGCCTGCCGCTCCTGCTCGGAAACCCACAGACCGGCCTTCTCGAAACCGGGCGCGAGGACCCGCCGGGCGACGAGGGTCTGCCAGGCGGTATTGGCGAGCAAAGCGGACTGCTGCTCGTCGCTCTCCTGGGCGCCGGACTGCTCGCGGACCTGCTCGTAGATGTCGTAATACTCGGAATAGGCGACCTTCGAGCCGTCGATTTCACCGACCTTGGGGTCGTTGCCCGAAAAACCCATGTCGTCCCTCAACGAGAGAATGAAAGCCAAGAGGGCGAGGGCGATGATGACCGAAAGCACGACGCCGAACTTGGTGCGTAAAGTATTCAAACTTGCCATATTGGAATGTAAATTATTGTTGTTTGCGGAAATAAACGAACAAATATAGGAAAATTAATCGGAAAAACCGCTGTATCAGGCCATTTTTTTCACCCGGGCCAACTCGATGCGCGAACGGGTGGTACGGAGCATCCGCAGCTGGAGATCGCCGACGAGGAGCGTTTCGCCCGCGGTGGGGATACCCTCGTAATGACAGATGATGAACCCGGCGAGCGTATCGTACTCCTTGCTCTCCTCGATACCGAGACCGTATTTCTCGTTGAGATACTTGACCTCGAGCCTGCAAGAGAAGACGAACTCGTCGGGAGCGACCTGCTTCTCGGTCAGATCGGGCACGTCGTGCTCGTCCTCGATCTCGCCGAAAATCTGCTCCAGCACGTCCTCCAAAGAAATGATACCTGCGGTCCCGCCGAACTCGTCGATGACGACGGCGACGTTGGAGCGGTGCTTGATGAAATTCTGGAGGACGAGCTGCAAAGGCATGGTCTCGGGAACGAAGCTGACCTCCATGATGACCTCGCCGATGGTGGCGGGCCGGGTGAAGAGACTTTTGGAATTGACGTAACCGATGATGTTGTCGATGTTGCCGCGCCAAACGAAAATCCGCGAATACATGGTATCGGCGAAACGGGCGGTGAGCTGTTCGACAGAGGTGGAATCGGCGTCGACGGCCTCGATGTCGACGCGGGGAACCATGCAGTCGCGCACGCGCAGGTCGGCGAAATCGAGGGCGTTCTGAAAGAGCTTGAGCTCGTTGTCGGGCTCGGGCCCGGGGTCGGAACCGTTGGAATCGAGCAAGGCGGCCAAATCGTCGCGGCTGAAAGTGGGCTGCGCGCTCTGCCGGACGACGGGCCGCCCGAACAGACGGAGAATACCGTGGGAGACGAGCGTAGTGAGCCGTGCGATGGGAAAGAGCAGGAGGTAGAAAAAGAAGATGACGGGAGCGAGGGCCCGGTAATAGAAATTGGGGTTGTTGCGGAAGACGGACTTGGGCAGGAACTCGGCGACGAAGATGATGATGAGCGTGGAAACGCCCGTCTCGATAGCGACAGACCCCTGGCTGGCGATACTCTCCCACCCCAACGCGAAGAACAACGTCCGCAGGAGAACGGACATGTAGAGCGAATAGATGACCAACGCGATGTTGTTGCCGACGAGAATGGTGGTGATGTACTGCCCGGGATGGCGGGCGAAAATCTCGGCGATGCGGTCGAACATGCGGCTCTGCTTGCGGTCGATCTCCAACTTGAGCCGGTTCTTGCTGGTGAAGGCGATCTCCATGCCCGAGAAAAAGGCGGAGAGCAGGAGCATCGAGAGAATCAGAATGACGGAAGTGAGCATGACGGAAAAATTAACGGTCGCGGAACTCGGAACTACGGGTGTCGGGCTCGGCGGAGAAGGGCCGTGCGTGCCGCTGCAAAGAAACGCTTCCGGAGGGCGCGACCTCGACGGGCTGCCGGAAACCGGACCCTTTCTTGTCCGGGCTGGCGGCGGGCGCTTTTTGAACGGGTGCTTTTTCGGCAGACACTTTTGGAGCGGGCTTTTTCTCGGCGGAAGCAACGGGCTTGGCAGCGGAATCGGCCTGCGAACCGGGCACGACATCGACCTCCATGCGCCCTTTCATACGCCGGAACCGCCAATCCTTGAACTCCTCGTCGGACTCGAAACCCTCGCCGATGAAGACGTCCGTACCGCCGGACTGGACGATTTTGGAATCGACGTTGGAATAAATCCGCTTGGTCCGCTCGTTCCAGAACAACTGCTGGGTGAAGAGCTTCTTGCCGTCGGACTTCTCGACGACGACATCGCCCTTGGCCTCCCACAACCGCCGCTTCTCGTAATAAATGGCGTAATTGGCGGTGAGAACGGCGTCGACCGTCGACAGCGAATCGTCCTTATAAGTAGTGATGCTGACCCCCTTGCGGAACTCGCGGTAAGGCTCGGCGGCCTGCGAATAACCCTCCATGAGGGGCGTGACGAAATGGTAGGAACGCCGCCCGTTCTGCGAATTGACGATGGAAAGGTTCTCGCTGTACTCGGTCATGCGGAGCTCCTCGGCCGGAGCGGCGGCGGGAACCCCGCGCTCGCACGAAAACAGCAAGATAGCACTTCCCACGAGGGGAAGTGCTACCGAAAAGTATCGGGTCATGCGCAGGGGCATAGCCGGAATTGCAGGAAACGTTTAACGGAAACGGACCGTAGTGGCCAAGCCTGCCGCCGTACCGCACGAAACGGTGTAACGCGAACCCTCCGTGGCCTCGTTGAAGAAACACTCCTCGGAAGTCGGGAAACGGTTGCGGAACAAAGAGAGCGAAGTACGCGCGTGGTCGAGGTACTCGGAATCGGAAGGCAGCAGCTCGATGGCGCGGGCCATGGTATCGTAAGCAACCCAAAAAGCGGCCTGCCCGGCGAACCCGCCGCACTGCCCGGCCGAAACGCCGTAGCACTGAGCCAGAACGAAGTAAGGCACGCCGTCCTCGGGGTTGAGGTCGCGGGCCGAACGGGCGGCCGCGGCGGCGCCGGGGATGTGGTTGGCGGCGAGCTCGACCAAGGCGATGCGCACGTAGAGCTTCTGCTGCTCGGCGGGGTCGGTCTCGACCTCCAACGCCTCGTTGAGATACTTGGAAGCCTTGGCGTAATCACCCTTGTTCTGGAAAGCCTGCGCGAGGAACATGGCGGTCTCGGACGACGGCTTCACCTCGTAATATTTCTCGGCGATGGCGAAGTAGAACTCGCTGTCGCACTTGGCGCGCGACATGAGCGCGACGGCCTGCGCGAGCACGGCCTCGTCCTCGGGAGCCGTCTCCAACTTAGCACGGAAGAGCTTTTCGAGGTTCTCGCAGCTGGCGGCGTTGCTCATACCGAACGCCATGTCGAACTGCGACCGGAACTCGGCGGCATCGGCGCCGAAGAAAGGAGTGAGACGCTCGTACTCGGAGATGACCTCGTCGGGCATGATCTCGTCGGTATCCTTGTAATCGGCGCAAAGGTTGCTGAAGTAAGCGACCAACGTAGAAGGATCGGTGGCGGCACCGCCCGCCTCGATGGCATCGCGGAACGCGCGGCGGATACCGGCGCGGTCGTTGGGCCTGTAAGTCAGATACTCGCGGGCCTTGCGGTCGAGGATATAAGCCCTGCCGCGGGTAGGATGCCCGCCGAAGTACTGGACGCGCAGATCGTAGGTCCACAACAAAGAATCGACAAGGGCCTCTTTCTCGGCCAGGCTTTTGGCGCGGTTGATCTTGTTCTTATAGAGCAGGGCACCGCGGACGTAGGTATTCTCCGAAGCGGAGGGAGCGTTCTGGACCAACTCCATAAAATGCTGGGCGGCAGCGTTGTAATCCTTGTTGTCGCAAGCCTCCTTGAGGAAGTTGCTGCTGAGGATGTTCTTCTGACGCTCCTCGACCGTATCGCCCCACTTGGCGTACTGCGGCCCGCTGAAATCCTGCTGGGCCCGGACTGCGCCGCAGAAGAGCAAAGCGGCGGCAACGAACAGATACTGAACCTTTTTCATGATACCTAATTATTTGATATTTTAAGTTAATCGTACTTGGGCCGGACGAACCAATACTCGCCGTTCTCGCTACCGGCGAAGAGCGAGAAGCCGACGGCGAACTTGAAATAACGCTGCCGGATGAGCCCTGTCTGCCTGGAGACGTTGAACCCGCGGGAACCGTACTCGACGCCGACGTCGATGGCGGAAGTGCCGAAGAACCGCACGGGAATGCCGAACCCGAGGGTGACGGCATACTGGTCGAGCCCGTGGCCGCCGAAAGTCTGGTTGTAATTGCCGTAACGAAGCCCGGCGCGATAGGACCAGCGCTTGAAGAAATTGCGCGCGTCGTACCGGCTGGGAGTGAACTCGACGCCGAACTTGACGGTATGGGTATCGGTGTAGGCGATGTCGAAACTACCGCCGTTGGCCACGGCCGTGCGGGCGATGCCCTTGTTGCGGCCGCCCCAATTCTGGTAGACGTAATCGAGCCCGACGGCCCACCGGGAAGTCTGGTAATAAGCCCCGACGGCCAACTGCCTTGGCAGGACGAGCTTGAGGTTGGTGGTATCGCCCTTGACGGGAGTGCTGCTGCTGTCGGAAGTATAGATGCGCTCCTCGCTGCGGGGCCGCAAATCACCGCCGAAATCGAACGTAGCACCGAAAGTCAACGCCCGGCGCGGCGAGAAGATGGCGTTCCACTGAAGGCCGACCTGCCCCTTGAACTGCGAAATGCTGTAACTGCCCGTACCGACGATGGAATTGAAATTGCCGTCGCCGACTACGGCGGCGGGAACGGCGACGTAGGTACGGTCGATTCTGCCCCAATAATACTGGGCGGCGATGCCGACGGAAAAATTCTTGAACGGCTCCCAGCCGACCCCCAACTTGACCTCGGAGAGGTCGCCCTCGCCCTGGTAAGTATACTGCATGGGCCCGATATTGCCCCACACGGGGTCGTTGGGCCTATACTCGCGGTAATATTGGGTTCTGTAACCGACGGAACTGTAAGGCGCGAGGCTGAAACCCAACCCGACCTTCTTGGCGATGGGAATCTGGAACGCGATGTCGTGGAAATTGAACGTATTGTACGCGGACTTCTTGGAAGTGTTGTCGACGGACTGCGAATTGTAATAATTCTGCCCCTCGATACCGAAACTGAAGAGGAACGTCTTCCGGGGAGCGGCGCTGAAAGCGGCGGGATTGAGCATGTTGGCCACGCCGGGATTGCGCACGGCGACCCCCACGCCGCCCATCGAACGCATCGAAAGCGTCCCGGGCGTCGAGAGCTCGCCGATACCGTACATGGTATAGGGCGAAAAGGCGTTGATACTGCTGGTCTGGGCCGCGGCACCCGCCGCGAGACACGACAGCACCGCCGCGCCGAACAGGCTACGGAAGGTCTTCTTCACTTGCATTGAACTCTAAAATTCGGTCCAGTCCGCAAAAGACCGGATTACGATCTGCAAATATCGCATTTTTAATTCGCTTCGTCAAATATTTTGCGTCGCCGCCGGTAAAAATTACGCACAAACCGTCGATTTGCCGCCGAAGCCGCCCGATGTAACCCTCGATCTCGAAGACGAGCGAATTCAGGACGCCGGCGCCGATGGCCCCGGAAGTGGAACGCCCGAACAACCCGTCGGAATCGGGAACGTCGCACAACGGCAACGCAGCGGTGAACTCGTGCAAGGCGCGGAACCGCATACGCAAGCCGGGCGAAATGGACCCGCCGCGGAAAGTACCGTCGGCCGTGACAAGGTCGATGGTGACGGCCGTGCCGCAATCGACGACCAGGACGTCGCGCCCGGGCCAAAGAACCGTGACCCCGACCGCGGCGGCGAGCCTGTCGCGCCCCAACGTATGGGGCGTGAGGTAATCGCTGGCGATGGGAACAGGCGTCTGCGGAGTGAACTCCAAGCAAGGAATCCCCTGGGCCCGAACGGCGGCGGCGACATCGGCGGCATCGCCCCGGGTAGAGGAGACGATGGCCCTGCGAACAGGAAAAGCCGCGGTCAGCTCCCCGAGAACAGCCGCCGAAAACCGTTCGGCAACCCGCTCAGCAACGCATCGCCCGCTTTCCATGACGGCCAGCTTGACCCGGGAATTACCAATATCGACTACGAGATTCACAATTCGCGCAAGGTTTTGTAAGCGGCCTCCACATCCTTGATATTCCTAACGGTCATGGCCAGACGATTATTGTGCTGCTTGAGCACGAAACGCTCGGGATGCTGCGTGACGCGCTTCAAGAGCTCCATGAAAGTATCGCTCTTGTAATAAGGCGAATCCTCCTCGCCGACGAAATGGACGATCATCAAACCGTTCTTGACCTTGACGCGCTCCATACCCAGGCGGATGGCCTCCCACCGCAGACGCACGACGTCGAGCAACTCCTGAGCGGGCCGCGGCAAAGGCCCGAAACGGTCGGCGAGCCGGGCGGCGAAAGCCTGCAAGGCCTCCTCGTCCTTGGCCGAATCGAGCTCGCGGTAGAGCTTGAGCCGCTCGGCCTGCTGCGAGACGTAGGAATCGGGCAAGGCGGCTTCGAGCTCGACGTCGATGTGGGCGTCGTCGATGAACCGCATCCCGTCGACGACCTGCTGCTCGCCCGCCGAGAGCCCGGCGACCTGCAACCCTTCGGCCCGCAGCTCGGCGATGGCCTCGTTCATGATTTTCTGGTAAGTCTCGAACCCGATGTCGGCGATGAACCCGCTCTGCTCGGCCCCCAGGAGGTTGCCGGCGCCGCGGATGTCGAGGTCCTGCATGGCGATGTTGAACCCGGACCCGAGGTCGGAAAACTCCTCGATAGCCCTCAGACGCCGCCGGGCGTCGGACGACAACAACTCGTCGGGCGGCGAAAGGAGGTAGCAATAAGCCTTGCGGTCGGAACGCCCGACGCGGCCGCGCAACTGGTGCAAATCGCTGAGCCCGAAGCACTCGGCGTGGTCGATGAGGATGGTGTTGGCGTTAGGGATGTCGATGCCGTTCTCGACGATGGTCGTAGAGAGCAGGACGTCGAACTCGCCGTAGATGAAATCCATGATGAGCTTTTCCAACTGCTCGGCGGGCATCTTGCCGTGGCCGACGCCGACCCGGGCCTTGGGACAAACCCGGGCTATCATCCCCTGGACGGCGGGCAAATCCTCGACGCGGTTGTGGACGAAATAGACCTGCCCGCCACGCGCGAGCTCGGCCTCGACAGCGTCGCGGACAATCTCCTCGGAGAAAGCGTGCGACTCGGTGACGATGGGCTGGCGGTTGGGCGGGGGCGTGGAGATGACGGAGAGGTCGCGCGACCCCATGAGCGAAAACTGAAGCGTACGCGGGATAGGAGTGGCGGTCAGGGTGAGCGTATCGACCGAAACGCTCAACTGGGTGAGCTTCTCCTTGGCGGCGACGCCGAACTTCTGCTCCTCGTCGATGATGAGCAGCCCGAGGTCGCGGAAGACGATCTGCTTGCCGAGCATCTTATGGGTGCCGATGAGGATGTCGATGCGCCCGGCGGCCAAATCGTCGCGAATCTGTGCGACCTCGCGCGCGGACTTGGTGCGGTTGAGGTACTCGATGCGGACGGGAAACTCGCGCAGACGCTCGGAAAACGACCGGAAATGCTGCAAGGCGAGGATGGTAGTAGGCACGAGGACCGCGACCTGCTTCCCGTCGGTCGCGGCCTTGAACGCGGCGCGGATGGCGACCTCGGTCTTGCCGAACCCGACGTCGCCGCACACGAGCCTGTCCATGGGCTGGTCGGACTCCATATCCTTCTTGACGGCGGCGATGGCGGCCTGCTGGTCGGGCGTATCCTCCCACCGGAACGACGCTTCGAGCTCGTGCTGAAGGTAACTGTCGGCCGAGAAAGCGAAGCCCTTGGAAGCCTTGCGCTTGGCGTAAAGGGCGATGAGCTCGCGCGAAATATCCTTGACGGCCTTTTTAGCAGCGCTCTTGAGCTTCTGCCAAGCCCCGCTACCGAGCTTGTAGACCTTGGGAGGCTCGCCGTCGCCGGCCTTGTAACGCGAAATACGGTGGAGCGAATGGACGTTGACGAACAACACGTCGCCGTCCTTATAGACGAGCTTGATGGCCTCGTGCTGCTTCCCGTTCTCGTTGATACGGACCAACCCGTCGAACCGCCCGACGCCGTGGTCGATGTGGACGACGTAATCGCCGGGCCGCAACTGGTTGAGCTCGGCGACGGTCATCTGCTCGTCGCGCTTGATTTCGCCGTTGATACGGTAACGCTGGTAACGGTCGAAAATCTGGTGGTCGGTATAAAGGCACAGCCTGAGCTCGCTGTCGACGAACCCTTCGTGGAGCGTGACGCCCAACGCCCGGACAACGGCCTGCCCGCGCCCGATCTGGTGGAAGATATTGACGAGCCGCTCGACCTGCACCTTGTTCTCGGAGAGGATGTAAGTCTCGAAACCCCGCAAGGCGTTGCGAATCATATCGTCGGCGAGCATCTCGAAATTCTTGTTGAACTTGGGCTGCGGAGCGGTGGCGAAACGCACCTCGACGGAAGCGGGCCGCTCGGGGAGGCTGTTGCGGAGCATGAAGAGCCTGCTCTGGGCGAGGTCGGCGAGCAACCCGCTGCGGCTGGTCATGAGCGTGTCGATACGCTCGGGCTGCTCCAAATCGGCGAGGGTTCGGCGCCGGACGTCGTTGACCTTGCGCAAGACGAAATCGGGGTCGTAGAACCAAAAAGCGGCATCGCGGCCGACGAACGCGGCCAACGAAACGCGCGCGGCATCGGCGGCGGCGTTCAAATCGGGGATGACGGCGATTTCGGAGAGCTTCTCGGACGAAAGCTGGCTCGAAATCTCGAAACGCCGGATGGAATCGACCTCGTCGCCGAAGAAATCGACGCGGTAGGGCTTGCTCTCGGAAAAGGAAAAGACGTCGACGATACCGCCGCGAACGGAATACTGCCCGGGCTCGTAGACGAAGTCGACGCGCGAGAAAGCGGCGTCGATGAGCGCCTGCTCGAAACTGCCGATGGACAGCCTGTCGCCGACACGGACCTGGATCAACCCCTGCTGCAACGCCTGTGCATCGGCGACCCGCTCGGCCAAAGCCTCGGGATAAGTACAGAGGACGCGGTAACCCGAACCGTCGAAATTCCGGAGGGCGTTCAACGCCGCGGTACGCTGGACAACGCCCTGCGCATCCTCGGCGCCATAAGCGGCGGACCGCTTCCAAGCAGAGGGGAAGAAGAAGACGTGCTTCTCGTCGAGCAACGCGTAGAAATCATTGAGGAGGTAAGCGGCGGCATCGCGGTCCTCGGCGACGAAGACATGCACGCCCCCGACCTTGGAGACGGCGGCGGCGGCGTAGAACGACAGAGCCCCGCCGACCAACTCCCCGAGGTGGACCGTGGCGCCGCACTCCCTGTATGCCCGGCACAACTGCCCGAAAGCCTTCGACCCGGCGGCGAACCGCCCCAACTGTTCGCGAGGAGACACTGCTGGAAATTAAAAATTAAGAATTAAAAATTAAAAATCGGCATCTGCTCCCACGAGACCGGAACGAGACCGGCCGGCATGAAATATCGGGCAAGAACGACGAAAAATCGGGAACCGGGAAAATACTCCGCGATTTTTAATTTTTCATTTTTAATTATGGATTTATTTCTTAATCAAATCGTTGCCCTGCCTGTCGTGGTAATGGACCTCGACGATGCCGACGGACTGGTCCTCGACGATGTCGATACGGACCTTGTACTTCCACTCCCACTGCCGCCTGAGCGACCAGAAACCCTTCTTGAGGAACAAGGCGACGTAAGGACTGACGACCAAACGGATGAACTTATGCCCGCGGTCCTCGGTGAGGAACGAAATCTGATTCTCGATTTTCTTATCCAAGATGACCGTAGGCTCGATTTTGCCGGACCCGCTGCAAGTGGGGCAAACGTCGGAGACGCTCTCGACGGCGACGGGCCGCACCCTCTGACGCGTAATCTGCATCAGACCGAACTTGGTGAGGGGCAGGACGGTATGCTTGGCCTTGTCGTTGGCCATGAACTTGACCATCTCGTCGAACAGGGCCTGCCTGTTCTGCGCCTTATGCAAGTCGATGAAGTCGATGATGACGATACCCCCGAGGTCGCGCAGACGCAACTGCCGGGCGATCTCCTTGGCGGCGGCGAGGTTGACATCCATGGCGGTCTGCTCCTGGTTGTCCTCGGCCTTGGTACGGTTGCCGGAATTGACGTCGATGACGTTCATGGCCTCGGTCCGCTCGATGATGAGGTAAGCCCCGCGCTTGAGCGAAACGTACTTGGCGAAGAGCGACTTGATCTGCTTGGAAATATCGAAATTGTCGAAGATGGGCACGCTGCCGCGGTAGAACTTGACGATCTTCTCCTTCTCGGGCTCGATTTGCCGGATGTAATTGCGAATCTCGTTGAACATGGCCTGGTCGTCGACGGCGATCTGCGAAAACGAACCGTTCAACGAATCGCGGATGATGGTATTGGCCCGGTTCATCTCGCTCATGATCTGAGCGGGCGCGGAATGCTTGCGGATGGCCGAAACGGTCTTGCGCCACCGCTCGACCTGGTTGCGGATGTCCTGCTCGATGTCCTCGTCGCGGGCCTCCATGGCGGCGGTGCGGATGATGACGCCGAAATTCTTGGGCAAGACCCCGGCGGCGATGCGCTTCAAACGCTTCTTCGCCTCGGCGGACCGGATCTTCTGCGAAAGGAAGACCTTGGACGAAAACGGCACGAGAACGACGTTGCGCCCGGCGAGCGAAATATCGGCCGTGAGCCGGGGCCCCTTGGTGGAAATGGCCTCCTTGGCAATCTGCACCATGATCTGCTGCCCGACCTGCAAATAATCGCCGATTTTACCTCCCTTCTCGATGGGCTCCTCCAACTTCATGGACTCGATGCGCAAGCCCCGCTTACCGGGAACGTACGACGAAATGAGCTTCTGCAAAGACGAAAAATGGCTCCCGAGGTCGAGGTAATGGATGAAGGCGTCCTTCTCGTGACCTATGTTGACGAATGCCGCGTTGAGCCCCGGCATGATTTTACGGACCTTGCCGAGGTAGATGTCGCCGACGGCGAACCCGGTCTGGCACTGCTCTTTGGAAAGCTCGACCAAGACCTTGTCCTCGCACAAGGCGATGGAAATCTCGGCCGGGCTGACGTTTACGATTAACTCTCTGTTCATTTATCTTATACGCGCCGCGAAGACGCGGAAGGTTGAAATTAGTAAGGGACCGCCTGTTGGAATGGAGGGGCGGCGAACTCCAAAATCTGAACGCGAACGGGCGCGAAACACCCTGCGAAAGGGCTCCGCCGGAGACGGCGGAACGTGAATCAAAAAAACAGGTAAAGCTAAAAGGACCCGGGGCCCCTTTAGCTTTAACCGTTCATAGACGTCGCTACCCTACTTCTTCTTGTGACGATTCTTGCGAAGACGCTTCTTGCGCTTGTGGGTAGCCATCTTGTGACGCTTATGCTTCTTTCCGTTTGGCATAGTTTGAAATATTTAGAGGTTCTTGATTCGACGAAGCTATTTAACCTTGGCAGCGAAACTCTTGGCCGGCTTGAAAGCGGGAATGTTGTGCGCGGGAATGGTGATGGTGGTGTTCTTGGAGATATTACGGGCCACCTTCTTGGCGCGCTTCTTCACGATGAAACTGCCGAAGCCGCGAAGATAGACGTTGTTCTTATGGGTCAACGACGTCTTGATGCTCTCCATGAAAGCCTCGACGATAGCCTGCACCTGCACCTTTTCGGCACCGGTATTCCTGGCGATTTCGCTCACGATGTCTGCTTTTGTCATAATGGTTTATGATGTTAAAAATTAAGTTCTTCAAAGGGAATCCGGACCGCAAATATACGCTTTATTTGCATAACCGCCAACAAACCGCCGAAAAAAAACGGACTTTTTGGAAGCAGCGTCCTACCTGCCACTGACACAAGCCGATAAACAAATATCGGGCAAAACTGCGGAAAACGAAGACAAAAAATGAAAAAAACGAAAAATTCATGGCCGAGGAAGAGGAATGGGGAGGGTAATCAGGACGGGGTTAGATTCTTCGCTACGCTCAAAATGACAGAGGAAAACACTCAGAATAGCCGGACAATTCTTCTGCGCGGGACCCGGCTCGCGCATACAGCGCGACCGCCCCAGCCGGGCCCGCGAGACCGCAGAAATAGATTCCTCGTCGCCTTACGGCTCGCTCGGAATGACATTGATTTAGATTCTTCGCTACGCTCAGAAAGACATAGAGGAGCTCAGGATGACAGAATGACAAACCGGAGATTAGCGGCAGACATTCTTAATTGCCCAATAATTCCCCGCTTTTTGCGTTTAGGAGTAAAAAACACTAATTTTGCAAAACGAAACGACGCTATGGTAAAGATACTCTGGGTCGACGATGAAGTCGAACTGCTCAAGCCCCATGTGCTGTTCCTGCGAGGGAAAGGCTACGAAGTGGAGACCTGCAACAACGGCTACGACGCCATCGACATGGCGGCGGAAGGCGCCTACGACCTGATCATCCTGGACGAAATGATGCCGGGAATGACGGGGCTGGAGACGCTTCCGAAAATCAAGGAGGTGCGCCCGACGACCCCGGTCATCATGGTGACCAAGAGCGAAGAAGAGAACATCATGGACAAGGCCGTGGGCTCGAAGATAGCCGACTACCTGATAAAACCCGTGAACCCCAACCAGGTACTGCTCTCGATCAAGAAACACGTCCACTCGCAGCAGCTCGTCACCGAACAGACCACGGCCGACTACCGCTCGGAATTCGGCCGCATCACCCAATCGCTCCAGATGGCCGACACCTTTACAGACTGGTGCTCGCTCTACCGACGGCTCACGTCGTGGGAAATCGAACTGGAAGATTCGACCGACCGCAGCATCAAAGAAGTGCTGACCTACCAAAAGGGCGAAGCCAACCAGGCGTTCTCGAAATTCGTGCGCCGCAACTACTACGACTGGATCAACAAACGCACGGACGACAGCCCGGTGATGTCGCACACGCTGATGCGCTCGAAGATTTTCCCGGTAGCCGACGAAAACGCAAAGACGACCCTGCTGCTCATCGACAACTTCCGCTACGACCAATGGCGGGCCATCTCGTCGCTGCTGAGGGGCTACTACGACGTGGCGACGGAAGACTTCTACTGCGCGATTCTGCCGACGGCGACGCAATATGCCCGCAACGCCATTTTTGCAGGTCTGATGCCGCTGGCCATCGACCGTCTGATGCCCGACAAATGGCTCAACGACAACGAGGAGGGCGGCAAGAACCAATACGAAGAAGAATTCCTGCGCCGGCTGATGGCCCAGAACGGCAAGCAATGGAAATTCTCGTTCGACAAACTGGTGCGGCCCGAACAAGGACGGCGCCTGGTGGACAACATCCAAAAAGTCTACGACGCCGACTTCTCGGTAATCGTCTACAACTTCCTGGACATCCTTTCGCATGCGCGGACCGAGACGGACATCATCCGCGAACTGACCGAAGACGAAGCGGCGTTCCGCTCGCTGACCCGCTCGTGGTTCGAGCACTCGGACCTCTACACCATCCTGCGGCTGCTCTCGGAGAAAGGCCACACGGTCATCATCACCTCGGACCACGGAACCATCCGTGTAGACAATCCGGTGAAGGTGACGGGCGACCGCGAAACCTCGGCGAACCTGCGCTACAAGACGGGCCGCAACCTTTCGTACAACTCGCGCGAAGTCTACGAAGTACACCGCCCGGAAGACATCCAGCTGCCCTCGGGCAACCTGACGTCGAGCTACATATTCGCCTACAACACCGACTTCCTGATTTACAACAACGACGCCAACCGCCACATCCGCTACTACCGCAACACGTTCCAACACGGCGGAATCTCGATGGAAGAGATGCTAGTACCTTATTTAATACTCAAACCCAAACGATGAAGACCATTCGTATCGCCTCGCAGGAAGAACTGCCCGAAGTGGCCGAAGCGATCGTCGGACTGCTGGGCCCCCGCACGGTGGTGGCGCTGCGCGGCGAAATGGGCGCGGGCAAGACGACCCTCATCCGCGAAATAGCGGCGCAGCTGGGCGCCGCGGACACGGTGACGAGCCCGACGTTCGCCATAGTGAACCAATACGAAGGGCGGGACGGCCGCCGCATCTGCCATTTCGACTTCTACCGCATCGAAGATGTCCGCGAAGCCTACGACTTCGGCTACGAAGAATACTTCTACTCGGGCGACATCTGCTTGGTGGAATGGCCCGAAAAAATCGAACCCCTGCTGCCCGACGACACCGTCGAAGTACGCATAACGGTCGACAGCCCCACGGCCCGGACCTTTGAAATCGAATGACGTTTCAAATTAAAAATCGAGAATGAAAAATTAAAAATCGCCGTTCTGCGACAAACACGGGACTGCGGCTGCGAACTACTCCGAATTATGCAAGAATACATCTCCAAACAACAACAGATTCTGCGCCCTGCGGAACAAATCTATGCGGCCATCAGCCGCTTCGACAACCTGACGCCGGCGCTGGCGGACCGGGTGGAAGAGTGGCAGGCCGACGAGGAACGCTGCTCGTTCAAGGCGAAAGGCTTCACCGTAAAACTCCGGATGGAAGAACGCGTGGAAGCCAAGCACGTGAAAATCGTGGGCGACGAAGGGGGCGTACCGGTCGACTTTGCATTCTGGATTCAGCTGCACGAAGTATCGGCCGCAGACACGCGCCTGCGGATTGTCCTGCACGCCGAACTGAACATGATGATGAAGATGATGATAGGCAGCAAACTCCAAGGAGCCGTCGACCAGATAGCCGAGGGAATCGCCAAGGCGATGAACGGGCAGTTCTAAATTAAAAATGAAAAATTAAGAATTAAAAATCCTGTTCGGCGAAAAGAGGCGACGGGATACCATTCGCCAAACCCCGGCTTCCGGGCGGACCGAAGTTTCGATTTTTAATTTTTCATTCTTAATTCTTCATTGCGGCCAGCGCTTCCGCGACGCGGCGGATAGTAGGGAAGGCATCTTGCAGACGGGCGGCGAACGCGGCGGGCGAACACCAGGCGACCTGCTCGATTCCCTCCTCGGTCTGCGGAACCAAAGATGCGGCGGCGGAAGTGCGGAGCAGAAACCAATGGGTCCGCTTGAGCTCCCACCGCTCCGTCTTAGGGAACCAATAGGCGTGCCACGTTGCGCAGAGCGGCGCCACGACCTCGGCCCGGACGCCCGTCTCCTCCAGAATCTCGCGCGCGGCGCAAACTTCGACCGATTCGCCCGGCTCGACATGCCCCTTGGGCAAGTCCCAACGGCCGTTGCGACGAATCATCAACCGCTCGCCCTGCGGATTCTCAACGACACCGCCCGCGGCTTCGACCCCGACGAAATCTTGGGCAAAACGCGCAAAAGCGGCTTCGGGGTCGGGTGTCAGAACCGCCACGGAATTGTGCGTTCGGAGAAAATTCACTATCTTGTCACGGCCGACCTCGCCGCAATCGGCGGGCCGGAAGCAAAACGCCCCCTCGCGGGGAAGCTCCCGGGCGAAAACCACCGACTTGTCGGCGAAGAAAACGGTAAGATCCATAACGGATGCAAAGATACGCAACGAAACTGTCATCTGCAACCCGGCATCCGGAGACGGCAAAGAATGATGTAATAACTACACAATGGGGCAAAGGGAAGATTCTTCGCTGCGCTCGGAATGACAGAAAAGGGGCTCGTTCGGAATGGCAAGGGAGGGAGCTCGCCAGGAACGGCAAGGGACTTTATACGAAATAACGGGAATCAAAGATGACGGGGACGGCCCGAAACAGATATTGGAAAACCTCAACCGAAATGAAAAAAATCATCCTCCTTATGGCTATGGCAGCTGCGGGACTGAGCGGGTGCGACAGGCGGCCCGCACCGCTGAAAATCGACAACGCCCTGACGGCCGACGAAATCGCCGCCGGACGGCTCACGCCCGAAGTGATGTGGAAGATGCGCCGCGCAGGCTCGTCGTCGCTCTCGCCCGACGGCACGCGGCTGCTCTACACGCTGACGGACTACAACATGGCCGAAAACCGCGGCGTGACGACCGTGTGGACGGAAGAAATCGCCACGGGGAAATGCCGGCAGCTGACCGACGGCACATCGAACAGCGCGGCGCCGCAATGGTCGGCCGACGGGCAGTCGGTATGGTTCCTCTCGGACCGCAGCGGCTCGATGCAGGTATGGCGGATGGCGACCGACGGGACGCACGCGCGGCAGATTACGGGCGCAGGCGGCGGCGAGGGAATCCCCGACGTGGAGGGATTCGGCGTGGCGCCCGACGAAAAACACATCTGGTGGGTGCAGACCGTCCATGTGGCGGCACGCAAATCGTCGGACGTCCACAACGACCTGCCCGAATCGAAAGCCCGCATCTACGACGATCTGATGGTCCGCCACTGGGACTACTGGGATGAGGGCGACTACCGCCACATCTTCGTAGCCGAACTGGGCGACGGCCTGGTGACGGGCGGCAAGGACATCATCGGCGCCGAGGCGGCGTGGGACGCCCCGCTGGCCCCCTATTTCGACATGGCCGAGATAGCGTGGAACCCTGCCGGGACCAAACTGGCCTACACGTGCAAACCGCTGACGGGCACCGCATACGCCGTCTCGACGGATTCGGACATATTCGTGTACGACGTAGCGACGGGCGCGACCGAAAACATCTGCAAACCGCGGACGGCCCCCAAAGGCGAATGCGCGGGCGAAGCAGGCGAGGTGCGCGACCTGCCGGACGAAATGCCGGGCTACGACAAATATCCGGTCTGGTCGCCCGACGGAGAGAAGATAGCGTTCCGCTCGATGCGCCGTGCGGGCAACGAATCGGACAAAGAACGCCTGCTGGTCTATGACTGCACGACGGGCGCGACGGAAGACCTGACGGAAGATTTCGACTACAACGCGATGAACGTAGTGTGGGACGGCAACGGCGAACTCTACTTCATAGCTCCCATCGAAGCCACGCACCAGCTCTGCCGGACAGCGCTGACCGACGGCGAAGCCGAAGTGCTGACGCGCGGCGACCACGACATCAACGCCTTCACGATGGCGGGCGGACGCATCGTGGCGGAAGTGTGCACGATTTCGATGGCGACCGAATTCTACGAAATAAACCCGGCCGACGGCGCGATGAAACGCATATCGGAAATCAACCGCCCGGTCTACGACGCGGTGAAGATGGGCGAAGTGCAAAAACGCTGGGTCCGCACCACCGACGGCAAACAAATGCTGACGTGGGTGATTCTGCCGCCCGACTTCGACGCGACGAAGAAATACCCGGTGCTGCTCTACTGCCAGGGCGGCCCGCAGAGCGTGGTGTCGCAGTTCTGGAGCTACCGCTGGAACTTCCAGCTGATGGCGGCCCAAGGCTACGTGGTGGTAGCGCCCAACCGCCGCGGCCTGCCCTCGTTCGGGCAGGAGTGGCTCGACCAGATTTCGGGCGACTACTCGGGCCAGAACATCCGCGACTACCTGTCGGCCATCGACGACGTGGCGCGCGAACCGTGGGCCGATGCGGACCGAATGGGCTGTGCGGGCGCGTCGTACGGCGGCTACTCGGTCTACTACCTGGCGGGCTGCCACGAAAAGAGGTTCAAGGCGTTCATCGCCCACTGCGGCATCTACGACTTCGACTCGATGTACGGCGAGACGGAGGAACTGTGGTTCGTGAACAACGACTACGGAGGCCCCTACTGGGACCCGAAAAACGCGACGGCGCAACGCTCCTACGCCAATTCGCCCCACAAATCGGCGGCCAAGTGGGACACGCCGATACTTATCGTCACGGGCGAAAAGGACTACCGCATCCCCTACACCCAATCGCTGGAAGCATTCACGGCGGCGCGCGTACGCGGCATTCCGGCGCGGCTGGTGGAATTCGAGGACGAAGCGCACCAGGTGTTCAAACCGCAGAACTCGCTGGTGTGGAACCGCGAATTCTTCGGCTGGCTGGACAAGTATGTGAAACAAGAATAAGACAGCGGGAAGCGGCGGGGAAACCTGCCGCTTTCTTCTTGGCGTTTGCCCCGAAAACCGGGATTTCATGATGAAAATCACCGATTTCGTTGAAAATATTTCTTTTCGGAGGATTTGTTACGTATTTTTGCCGTGTCTTCAAAGAGGAATATATGAGGATTATCAAACAGTTAGCCATCCTGCCGACGCTCGCGGCCCTCGCGGCGGCGGCCGTTTCGTGCCACGACGGCGCCGACTGGCTGACGCCCGATACCGGACGCCGGATCGAAGTTTCGATCAACGCCCCCTCCACCCGCACGGCGCTGTGCGAAGACGGACTGACGGCCCGCTGGATACGCGGCGACCGGATCGCCCTGTGGGCCTATGCCGGCGGGACGGCCGCGTTCGCCAACGTCCCGTTCACGCTGTGGTACCCGCGCGAAGACCCCGAACAGGGACTTTTCACGGGCGAAATCGACGGCATGAACGCCGGGACCTACGACTACTATGCCTCCTACCCCACACCCGAAGCGGCCGAAGGAACGAAAGTGAGCTACACGATTCCGACCGTGCAGGACGGCACGTGGAACGGCGACTTGGACATCATGCTTGCGGCGACGCAGGGTGCTGAACTCAAAGAGGAGATACTCAACGAAATAACCCTGCGGTTCCACCACAAGGTCCACGCGCTGAAGATAACCATCCCCGAGGGGCGCAACCTGCTGGGACGGCCCATCGAGAAACTCCGCATCGAATTCCCGCAGCCCGTTGCGGGCCGCATGACGTGGGACCTCGCGCACCCCGAAGCGGCCCCCGAGACGGCGGCGACGGCCCGAGCCGTGACGCTCGACTTCGCGACGCCCGTCGACGAGGGCGACACGTTCTGGGTCTTCATCGCCCCGGCCGACCTGACGGGCGGACAAGTGCGCTTCACGGCGACCGACGGCACGGAATACTCATGGCCGCTGTCGGCGTGGAACTTCCGCGACTGCGCCGCAGGCCGCATGACGCCGGTGAGGCTGACCATCGACCAACCGCGGCCGCAACAAGCATACAAACTGACGGTCGACCCGACGAACCTGGGCGAACCGGTGACCGAGATCGACTCGCTGACGATGCCCGCGGGCTATGAATTCCCGACCCTCGAACTGAGCGCCACGACCCGGACCATCACGCCGAACGGCGACGGGACCTTCTCGACCCGCATATTCAGCGACCAGGCAAATGCCCTGGGCGCCGGAATGCAGGTGGCCATAGGCGTCGGCTCGGAAAACACCGAGGGCGTCTACGGCCGGAAATGCGAAGTAACGAACGCCACGGCCGAGGGCTGCACGGTCATGGCCCCCTATCTGTTCTTCGAGGATTTCAGCGAAATAACATCGTTCAACGCCGATGCCGACAAAGGCATAGGCGGAGCCTATGCTCAGTCGCTGGCCGACTACAACCTGGAACAATGGTATGCCGCACGGGCGCAGGGAGAAGCCGGGCAGGCCATCCGCATCTGCTGCAACAGCAACGGCATGGTCTACTACCCGGCCCGAATCGACACCCGCCCGCTGTCGTACATCAAACCGGGACGGCAAATAAGCGTCCGGGTGCTTTTTAACGCCAATGCCAACGGCGCGAAAGCAGGCGACTGCCGCTGCAACGTAGGCACGAGCCAGGGCGGCGGCGGATTCAAAGGCAGCGACAACCTGCCTAACAGCATTGCGACGCTTACCATTGCGGAGCGCTCGAACGCCTCGTTCACGGAAGGCATTGTCGACGAATACACGTTCACGGTCACCGACTGCGCGGCCACGACCTGCCTGTCGTGGCAATATGCCAAGAAAAGTTCTACCGCCTGGATTTCGGGCTACACGAGCATGTGGATGGACAACATCCGCGTAACGATTGCGCACTAAAAAGGCTGACGGCAATGAAGAGATATGCGATACTGACCCTAATGGCGCTGGCGGCCGCGGGATGTGCGAAAGAAGAAAACGGCGCACTGGCGGAAGGCTACGGCACGCTGGCCCTGACGGCCGAATGCACGAACGCTGTGGCAGCTGCGACCCGAGCGCAGGCCGAACTGCCTGCGGAACTGATTCCCACGGCGAACGAACTGGGCCTGCTGGTGGAAAGCGCCGACCCGGAATACGAATTCACGCAAGTGTGGCCCTCGCTGGATGACTACGACAGCGAAAACGACTTTCTGTGGGCGACGCACTACAAGATTACGCTTTTCTCCGGAACGGAATACGTAGGAGCCGGGCAGTCGCCCGAGGGAATCGGCCAGCCCTACTTCGAGGGCTCGCAGACGACGCTGGTCTCGGTAGGCCGCGGAACGACGAAAATCCGCATAACGGCCCGGCTGGCCAACACGGCTGTGCGCATCCGCTTCACCGAACGCTTCCGGGGCTACTTCGGCAACGGAGCGAAATTCAAGCTGACGACCGAAGCGGGCAACGAATTCGAGGCGGGCTATGACCCCGGCGAAACCCCGGAAAAAGCGGAAAAAGCGGAAAAATGGTACTTCGTCCGCCCGGCCGAATTCTCCATAACGGGCGAAGCGACCAAGCAAAAACCCTCGGCGACCCAACCCGCGCAGACTATCCGCTTTGCGGAGACGGTGAACGCCGCGCCGAAAGCCGGCACGCTCTACACCTACACGTTCGACGTGGCGGGAGCGGGCGACACGGACAACACGGGCGAAGAGACCTTCATACTGAACGACAACCCGATCCGCACCGAAACCGTCGACGAAGAACTCAACGATGACGCCAAACCCGACCCGGCAAACTAAACGACAACGAAGAAACGAAGCCATGAAAAGACGTTTCCCCCAATATCTGACCGTACTGCTCTCCGGACTGCTGCTGGCGGTCTCCTGCATCAAGGAGACCTCGCGCTTCGAGGGCGGCCCGGAGAAACCCGACAACCGCAACGTAGGCTATCTGACGTTCGAGGCGCTGGAAATGAACGTAGTGGACCGCACCGAAGACATCGACCACCACCCCGAATCCTATGCCGCGACCCGGGCGGCGGGCAACACCGACGTTGAAACCTACACGGTCGAAATCCTCGATGCGAACGGCCAGCCGATAACGGTGACCGACAAAAACGGCACGACGGACACGCACTTCCTTTACGGCAACCGCCCGGAACAGATCGAACTGCCCGTGGGTGTCTACACGCTGTCGGTCTACTCGGCCCCGACGCCCGATGCAGGCGAAACCCCGACCTACGGAGCCACGCAGACGGTGACCATCACCAAGGGAGGCACGACCTCGCTGCAAGACATGACCTGCCGCCTGCTGTCGGTCAAGGTGACGGTGGCTTACAAGGATACGCTCATTGCGACGATGAGCACCGACACCCATGCCGAAGTGGTGCTGGGCGAAAAGAACATGCTGCTGTTCGAGGGCAAGGAACCCACGCTGGTGGGCTATCTGAAACCCACGGCCGACCAGAGCAACCCGCTGGTACTCTATCTGACGACGACGTTCAACGAAAAGAAAATCGAACGCCAGCCGCTGACCGTGGCCCGCGACGCCAAGGCCGGACAATACCGCAACATTACGGTAGGACTTCAGAACGCCGAAGACGGCACGATTATCATCAGCGCCGAAATCGAGACGTGGCTGGAGAACGACGAAATCGTGGTCGACTGCAAGGAGACTGCGGTGACGGCCCTCTGCGAAGAACGCATCCCGGACGAAAACAGCCCCGACGCCCCGAAACTCGAATGGCCCGGCCACTCGTTCGACGAGGTCTACACGCTCGACGCGTCGAAATTCGACGAAAACGGCTACTTCAACGAACCGTGCGACTTCACCATCACGACCAAGACACCGATGGCGTCGCTGCTGGTGGGTACGACGACCGACAACGCCGCGTTCCAGAACCTGCTCAACGCCGCGGAACTGACCGAACCGAAAGACATGTTCACCGTGGAGGGAGTGGCCCGCACGGCCCTGCGCTCGTGGGGATTCCCGGCCATCAATCTGAATGTGACGCAACGCACGTTCCCGCTGTCGGATCTGATGAAGGTGCTCTACGACTACGAAGGCAGCCACGTCTTCACGATGACCATTACCGACGAAGCGGGGCTGAAAAGCACGTTCGAGCTGAAAATCGCCGTGAAGCACGGGACGGGCGACCAACCGCGCATCGTATGGCCCGACCACGACCTCGGGACCCGCTACGAAACGTTCAACGGCATGGAAGTCAACCTGCTTGTAAGCGTTCCCCAGGGCGTGCGCTCGCTGTGGGTGGAAATCCATGGAGCCCTCGAAACCGGGCTCGGAGACATGATGCCGTCGCAGTTCGAGCTGACCGACCCGGGAGAGATCGCCTCGGCACTCAACGGATTCGGGTTCCCGACGGGCGACGCGGTGAAGAACCAGACCTCTCTGACGTTCTCCATATCGGCCCAGCTTATTGACATGCTGAGCCTGTTCCCGGGCGACACGGATTTCAGACTGGTAGCCACCGACAATGCCGGACAGACGACCGAAGCGACGATCATGCTTCACGTACCGGAGCAAAACTGACGAACGATGGGACGCCAATTCCTACATACGGTCATCCTGCTGGGGGCCCTGCTGCTGGGCGGAGCCTGCACCGAAAACCCGGCGGAACTGCCGGGCAAACCGGGCGAAGGGGCGGTTGCGTTCAGCCTGGCGATGCCCAAAAGCCGTGCGACCACGGCCGACGAAAGCCAATATCCGTGGAACCGCTGTGCCATACGTGTCTATAAATATGTAACCGACGAAACGGGCCAGCGCAGCCGGGAACTGATTCGCCGCTACAACGCGCCGACGGAAATGCCGGCCTCGCTGTGGCTGCTGGCCGGGGAATACGCCATTGCGGTGGAAGCGGGCAGCAAGACCGAAGCGACGTTCGACGAACCGACCTACCGGGGCGAGCAGGACTTCAAGATAGTCGAGGGGGCGACCACCTCGGTGAGGGTCAACTGCCGGCTGGTCAACACCATCGTCAAAGTCATTTATGATCGAACGATTGCGGCGACTTTCAAGGAATCGTTCCGCACGACCGTAGCGGCGGGCGACACCTACGACCAAAAACGCGTGGACAAAGGCGAAGTGCCGCACCTGGTCTACGAAGAGACGAAGAAAGGCTACTTCATCCTGCCGGCAGATGCGCCGGCGTTCTGCTGGCAGTTCGAGGGCAGGGGCGAGAAAAACGGCGAACCGCTGGAACTGACCAAAACGGGCTCGAAAACCGCGACCGCCGAAGAGGGCGTCTGCTACGAACTGCGGCTCAAGTACTCGCCGGACCTCGGCGGCGCACTCGAATTCACGCTGCTGCTGGACGAAACGGTCGACGAAATCTACGACCCGATCATCTTCCGGCCCAATCCGCAGATTGCGGGCGACGGCTTCGACATCGACGAAGTACAACCCTACCTGACGGGGAAAATCGCCTACCGCATCAGCTCCATCGCCGACATGCAAGAAATACAGGTCGGCATCGGCGAAGAGACTTTCGCGATTCCGGCCACGGCCGACTATCCGGAAGACACGAACGGGATAACGCTCGAAGTCGAGAACCCGACCGCCCTGCGACTGCTGTTGGGCGAACGGTTCATGAACCGTCTAAGCGGCGGCGACCACGTTCTGACCCTCACGGCCACCGACAAGGACGGCGGCGAGGAGACGAAAGAAACGACCGTCCGCACGCAGGGCGCCCTGCCGACCTCGGCCAACCCGTGGTTCAACGACCGGATATGGCGCGGCTGTGTCCTGCAAGAAGCATCGGAGGTGAAGATGGAATACCGCCGGCAAGGCGACACCGACTGGCAAAGCATTGCGCTGACGCCGGACGGAGCGCAAACCTATGCGGCGGCGAGCCCTGCGGAATTCGGCTCCGCATACGAATACCGGCTCTCGGTCGACGGCACGACAATCGGAGCCGCCCAGACCGCAACCTATCCCCAGGCGCCGCAAGTCTACAACGCGGGATTCGAGGTGTGGTCGGGCGACACCCCGCTGCTGCCCTACACCTCCGACGCCGACCAATGGTGGGACACGGGCAACCACGGCTCGGCAAACGCCAGTATCAACATAACGACCTACGAAAACACGTCGCGGCCGGGCTCCGCAGGCACGACGTCGGCCAAACTCGCATCGCAGAAGGCTTCGGTCTGGGGCATCGGCAAATTTGCGGCAGGCAACATCTTCGTCGGCAAATACTTAGGCACCAACATCCCCAACGGCGTAATCGGATTCGGCAAGCCGTTCCCGTTCACCTATCGGCCCAAAGCACTCCGGTTCTGGTACAAAGGAACCGTAGGCACGGTGGACAACGCGGGCGGAAGCGTAAGCAACGGAGATGCCGACGTGGCGCAGGTCTACATCTGCCTGTGCAAGATGGACGGCCCGCATGTGGTCGACACCCGCTACTCGGACACGTTCCTCAACTTCGCGGCCAACAGCAAGACCATGGCCTACTGCACGGCGCTGAACGGCAAGAACAGCAAGAACGACCGCACCGACGGCCATATCATTGCATGGGGAGAGTGGACCAACCGGGAATCCGTAGCCGAATGGACAGCGATGACGGTCGACCTGCACTACAACGAAGAATACGAAGGCGAAGTGCCGACCTATCTGCTGCTGACCGCCTCGGCCAGCAAGTACGGCGACTATTTCGCCGGCTCGACGGGGAGCGTCATGTACCTCGACGACGTAGAACTGCTCTACTAAACCCGGGGACCCGAACGAATGACTTTCCTACGCAAAGTACTGACTGCCGCCGCCGTGCTGTGTGCGGCCCTGCGGACCGAAGCGCGGGCCGAAGCGCCCGCCGGAGCCGACACGACGGCCCGGCCGACCATCAACGAAATACGCGCGAAACGCGGTCTGGTCGACGTGAAACACGTGTTCGTCCCGGCCGGACAATGGATCTTCGGCGGCTCGGCCTCCTACTCGACCCACACGAACAGCAACTACACGTTCCTCATCGTCGAGGGAATCGACAGCGACGGCTACACGTTCAAAATCACGCCGATGATCGGCTACGCCCTGCGCGACAACATGGCTGTGGGCCTGCGGCTGATTTACTCGCGCACGCTGCTGCGCATCGACGGGGGCGAACTGAACTTCGGCGACGAAGAATCGGGCACCCACATCCGGGCCGACTACTACTACTCGCTCAAGCACACCTATTCGGCCGCCGTCTTCTGGCGCCAGTACATCCCGCTGGGACGCAACAAACGCTTCGCGCTGTTCAACGAAATGACGCTGCGATTAGGAGGCCACCAGACCAAATTCGCCGCCGACACCCCGATCCGGGGCACCTACGAGACGGGCACATCCATCGCCTTGGGCGTCTCGCCGGGGCTGATCGCCTTTGCGACCAACACGATGGCCATCGAACTCAACATCGGTGTGATGGGTATCAGCTACACCCACTCCCACCAGGTGCAGAACCAGGTCAGCACGGCCGACATCCGCACGAGCAACATGAACTTCCGCATCAACCCCCTCTCCATCGGACTGGGCGTTTCGTTCCACCTCTGACCCGCGCGCACGATGAAAAACCGAACGCTACATATCCTATGGCTCGCAGGGCTGCTGCTGGCAACTCCGTCTCTCACCGCCGCCGAGAAACCGGCCGGGCAGGAGAAAACCGCTAAGGCCGAGACACCGAAAGCCGGAACCCCTGCGGCCGAAGAAACCGCCGCCGCGGAGAACTCCCGGCCGGGCGGCATGCGGCTGAAACACCGCTTCCTGCCGACGAGCCGCCGCATCGACCGCGAAATCAACAAGAACCGCTTTGTCTTCAAGGGCGAAACACTCTGCGGACTGACCATCTCCTACGGCACGCTCTCGACCGAAGACGCCGACATGTTCCCCATCTTCGAGAACATCGGTCTGCGCGGCAACATCACGACGGTCAACCCCTTTGCGGGCTACTTCTACCGCGACAACAACTGCGTGGGCGTGCGCTTCGGCTACACCCGCATCTCGGGCAAGCTGGATTCGTTCGGCATCAATCTGGGCGAACAGAACGGGCTCTCGTTCGACGTGCCGTGGCTCAATCTGACGAGCAACCGCTACTCGATAGGGCTGTTCCACCGCTCCTACGTACCGCTCGACGAAAAAGGACGCTTCGGAGCCTTCGGCGAATTCGAGCTGGCGTTCACCATGGGCGACAACCTCTTCGCCTACCAATCGGGCGACCACGGCAAACAAACCAAATCGGAAAATGCCACCCTCAAGGTGGGCTTCAGCCCGGGCATAGCGGTCTACGCGTTCCCGAACGTCTGCGCGACCCTCTCGTTCGGACTGGGCGGCTTCAAATACACGCATATCCGCCAACTCGACGAACAAGGCAACGAAGTAGGCACGCGCCGCTACTCGAAGATGGACTTCCGGCTCAACATCGCCGACATCAAAATCGGCATGACGGTCCACCTGTGGAACAAGAAAAAAGGCAACCGGAGGACGTAGACCAACAATTCAAAATTAAGAATCGAAATAAGTTCGCCCGCATTTACGTTAAGACTCCAATAGACGAACTTGCAAAAAACTATGAAACGACTTGGTTTCTGCATATTGGCGCTGGTGCTGGCAGGGTGTATCGAAAACGACATACCCTATCCGCTGGTAGAGTGCACCATCGAGGAAATCGCGGCCGAAGGGCTGTCGGGCGCCCCGGCCATCGACCTGGCGGCGCGGCGCGTCGTGCTGCCGCTGGAAGAGACGACCGACATCCAGGCCGTGGAAATCACATCGTGCAAGATAACCGAAAACGCCACGGTCACGAAAGAAATCGTCGGAGTGCACGACATGCGGACCCCGATCTATACGACCCTTGCGATATATCAGGAATATCCGTGGACCATCGAAGCGCAGCAGACCATCGAGCGCTCGTTCACCGTGGCCGGACAGGTCGGCAGCACGGAATGGGACCCGGCCAACCTGCGGGCCAAAGCCTACGTAGGATTCGAGGACCTGTCGCACGTCGAAGTCACCTCGCTGAAACTGGGGCCGCGCGGCATCACCCACATGTCGTGTGTATTCACGGACGACCTCAACGACACGAACCTCCACCTGCTGACCGATTTCGCCGAAAGAGGCGGCTTCCGCGAAGTCTATGCGACCTACCACGGCCGTGAGGAACGCTGGATGCTTGTGGTGGAATACACCGAAATCAAGGTATCGTTCACGAAAGCAGCCCCGTGGACCCACTCGGCTTGGCTCTATGCCGACGGTCTGAGCGGCACGAAACTGGGCTTCCGCTACCGGCCCGAGGGGGAGGCAGAGTGGATCGAAGTGCCGCAGGAACAGATCGTCTTCGACGGCGGCTCGTTCTCGACCCAAATCAAGGGACTGGTGCCCGAAACCGCCTACGAAGCGGTGGCATACTCGAACGACGATCTTTCGGAAGTGCAAAAGTTCACCACCGAACCGGCACTGGCGCTGCCCAACGCCGGATTTGAAGAGTGGAGCACGCCGAAGAAAGCGCTGTGCCCCTATCTGTCGGAGGACCAAGCATTCTGGGACACCGGAAACCACGGCTCGGCGACCATGGGCGTCAACGTGACGACCAATGCCAACGAACCCCGGCCCGGTTCGGCCGGCACGACCTCGGCCTATCTGCACTCCCAATTCGTGGGCATGGGCACCTTGGGCAAATTTGCGGCCGGCAACATCTTCACGGGCAAATACTTCAAGACCGACGGCACCGACGGCATTCTCAACTTCGGCCGTCCGTTCGCCACCCACCCCATTGCTCTGCGCGGCTGGGTGAAGTACCGGCAAGGCCAAATCGACAAGATAGGCAGCAGCCCTGCGGGCATGACGCTGACCACCGACGACATGGACGAAGGGTCGATCTACATAGCGCTCGGCACATGGACCCCGGCGGAATACGGCGGCACCGCAGAATCGCCCGTACAGATACGCACCAAACCGAGCGACCAGCTGCTTTTCGACAAGAACGCCAAAGCCGTCGTCGGCTACGGCGAACGGATTCTGACCGAGAGCGTCGGCGAATGGACGCAGTTCACCATCCCGATAGACTGGCGCGACAAGACGACCCCGCCGACGCATATGATAATCGTGGGCTCGGCCTCGCGCTGGGGCGACTACTTCACGGGGTCGACCCAAAGCGGCATGTGGCTCGACGACCTCGAACTGATCTACGACGAAGCCGACCTCGGCGAAAACCGATAACCCCGAAAGCAGCCGGCCCGGAGTGGCAGAGGTCACGGCTTCTGCCAGCGAGGTCCGCAGATTCAGCAATCCGCTGGCGGCACAACGCGTTTCCGGTCCGGCCGGGAACGAACAACCGCCAGTTATTCAATCCAGTCTGGCGGAAAACTCTTTTTTTCTGTCATCCATTCCAGCGATTGCTACTCAACACCTGCTACGGGCTACCGCCTCTACTCGACGGGAGCCTTGAACGTCGTCGGCACGGAAGGCGGTTCCTGGTGCTCATCGTCCTACGTTGCGGGCAATCACAACGCAGGCGACTTCTGGTTCCACACGGGCAACGTGAATCCGCTCAACAACGGCAACCGGAGCAACGGCCTCCCCGTGCGCTGCGTCCAGCATCTGCGTGCTGCTTTCCCCCTAACGGGCGCAAACCCTCCCCGAACCGCAAAACGAACCCCGCAGGCCATGAATGGTCTGCGGGGTTCGCTATGACTTGGGGATGACCGCGGCTAACGCCCGGCCCTCTTGCAATATTCGTGGTAATACTCCAACACGTCGTCGACATAAGCCTGCGTCATACCGGAGCCTGTGAAACGCCCGCAGCGGACGAGCTCGGACTCGTAATACTCGGGCAGGGCCTTCAAACTGAGATAATCGAGGACCGTGTCCCACGAATCGGGGTTGCGGCCGTCGCGGCGGGCCAGACGCCGCGCATCGCGGACATGACCGAGCCCGCTGTTATAACACGCCAACATGATACTCATGCGGTCCCTGGCCGGAGTATTCTCCGCCATCTGGAGCGCGTCGACGATACTCGACAAGAGCTGGTTGGCGAGCCGGACGTTGATTTGAGGGTCGGCGATCAACTCGACGGGCACGCCGAACTGCCGGGCCACGGAAGGCATGACCTGCATAAGCCCGCGCGCGCCGCGCGGCGAAACGAGGTGCGAACGGAAACGCGACTCGTGGTAGGCCATGGCCGAAATGAGCCGCCAGTCGTGGCCCTCCTCCTCGCTGATATGACGAATCAGCTCGTCGTAAGGCGAAATGACGTAATCGCCCTCCATGAGCAGCGAATAATCGGGCCCGATGGTATCGGAAGCCAAAGCCGGAACGGTCCAGCGGGTATGGAACCCGCAGAACGAAGTCAGCACCATCAGACACGAAAAAATCAGAACGCTCTTTCTGAACATACAAAAACGGTTTGCGGGCAGCTTATGCCGTGCAGAACAATACGCTAATCATAGAAACCCCACGAGATGCCTATCTTGAACATGCCGGGATTGAGCGGATAATTGGCGACGGAGAAATACTCGCCGTTGCCGAACAAACCCCTGTTGACATGCTGATACTTCAAGAAAATGCGCATCCTTTTCCACTTGGCCATCGCGAAAGCGTCGACGTAAGGGTAATTTCCCACCTCGACCTCGCGCTGGTTGTAGAAGGCAGACAAGGCCGGATTGTAACTCGGAGCCCGATACCTGGTGTGGTAACGGCCGTCCAGCCCGATCTGCAGCCGCAGCACGTCGCGCACCACCCAGAACTCGTAATAATACGACAGGTAGGCGCCCAACAGCGGCACGGGTACAACTTCCTGATTGGTACTCCACTGCAACAATACCCTGTTGTCTAAGTGAAATCCGCCGAAACGGAAATCCTTGCGGGCGTACACGCTCGTGAGGCTGACGGTACCGTCGTGCTGGGCGATACGGCTGTCGGCGCCGTAGTAGACCTTGCTGCCGACAACGCCCTGCTGCAATCCCGCCTCGAAGGCGAAATCGGGGACGGCGAACCGGACCTCGAAACGAGTTTCATTCTCCTTGTCCAAAGGAGCGGACCACCGGTAGTGGTTCGAGAAGAGATTCTCCTGCCAGTAAGAGGGCGTGCGGCGGTTCATCGAAAACCGCCCTTCGAGAATCAGGGGGTGTCGGCGGATGAATCCCGTGAGCGCCAGGTGAGCGCCTATTTCGAGATCGCCGCCTCTGTATCCCGACGGGTAGAACCTGAGGTTGGCATCCCAGTCGACATACTTCTTTATTTTGCCTCCGACCGACCCGTAGGCGAAGTAGCTGGTCTTCTTCACCCTGCGGTATTTTCCGGTCAGGTAGTCGTCCATCGCGAACTGCGAATAGGCGTGCAGGTCCAGACCCACGCCCGCATCTATCGTGCCGACCACCCCGTTGCGGTCCCACGGCTGGGCCTGCACGAAAACGCGGTTGGAAATGACCCGCTCGTAGAGCGAATCGCGCGACTGCGCCGGGTTGATGAACCAATCGTCGTAGTAACTGCCCGTGGCCGAGACGAAATTACCCTCCTCGTCGCGGTGGTCGCGGTCGTTGACGTAGTCGGCCCGGCGGTCGGTGTAGACCTTGCTCCACGAACTGTACTGGAACGAATGGCCGATGTAGACCGCCGAAAGCCCCGCCATCGAAAAATCGCTTTCGGTCATCCGCTGCAATGGGATGCCGTAAGACTGCGTGAGGAAAAAGGCGTTGTTGCGGTAGATGTTCCTCGCCTCGGCGTCGGCCAACTTCATGGGCACGCCCGAAGGATGCTGGAACGTAGTGTCGGCGATGGCCCAGATACCGACCACACCGCCGTTTTCCTGCTGCTCGATGTGGTTGTTGTAGTAGGCCGCGTGGACCGAATAACGCTTGCCCGTGTGGCTGAAAGCGACGGAGAGGTTGTGGTTCTTGGTCCGCGACCAAGCGTACAACCCCCGCGTACCGCGCGCCTTGTAATCGACGTTGAAACCCGTGGACGGCGAAACGTTCTGCGCGAGCATGATGTTGAAATTCTCCTCGCGGTAACGCTTCTGGCCCGACTCGATGTAACCCATGCGGATGAGCGGCCGCTTGGTATTGTAGAACGGCACGCTGCGCATGTCGTAGATATAGGCGTAGTAGGGAGAGGCAAAACTGAAGTCAAAGAACTGCGGCCGCCGGAAGTAGTCGAGCGGCATCGAGGTCTGCCCGAGGGCGCCCTGCGCCATGTCGCCCACCCCCTCGCGGTAGAACGGATAGTCGATCCGGAAATCCATGAGGGTGGTGTCCAGCGGTCCGATTTCCACGCGGTTGTAATCGGGGTCGATGTGCCACTTGAAGTTGTTGAGCGCCCGGACCGAATCGCTGAAAAAATAGGATTCGAGCGGCTTGCGGATACGCTTTTTCTTCTTGGTGGTGTCCTGAGGCTGTTCGGCGCCCTCCTCGTCCTGGGTCTCGTAGGGGTTGTTGCCGTAGAGGTTGGTCTGCTCGCCGCGCTGCTGCGCCCGCAGGATAGCCCGGGCGTCCAGCTGAGCCAGCGCGCTCGCGGGAACCGCCGTCAGCAACCCCGCCAGCAGAGTACGAACCAATTTTCTCGACAACCTCGACATACACCGGAGGCGGAAATCCGCCGCAAAGATAACGATTTAATTTTCAGCCTGCTTTTTCCGTTTCACACCATTCGTGTTCCGCACGGTCCTATTTCGTGGGCCACAAGGGGTCAGCTTTCCGAATGCGTGCGGCAGGCGGCCCACCGGACCAGCGACACGAACACGTAAAGCGCCACGACGACCGGAATGGCCCGCAACTGCAACACGGCGAGCAACACGGCGCTCACCGCCAAAAACGAATAACGTATTTCATTCCCTTTCCACCCGTAATGGGAGAACTTGAGGGCGAACATCCGCACGGGCGAGACCATCAACGCCCCGACGGACCAAGCCGCGAGTACCACCGCCTCGCGCGAAACCTCCAGCCCGTAACGCTCGGCCAACAGCCCCAGCGAAGCGCAGAAAAGCGCCGCGGCAGGCGACGGAAGCCCGCAGAACTCGGTATGCTGCGAATCGTCGATGTTGAACTTGGCGAGCCGCAAAGCCGCGCACGCCGCAAACACGAAGACCAAAAATCCGGCCCACTCGGGCAATAGACCGCCGGTCGACCGCCCGTAAAGCACATAGAGAACCGCCGCGGGCAGGAACCCGAACGAAATGTCGTCGGCCAACGAATCGAGCTCGCCGCCTATCGGCCCCTCCTGCCGCAGAAGACGCGCCGCGAACCCGTCGAAGAAATCGAAGACGGCCGCGGCGGCCATGAACCCGAAAGCCGCCGTCAGATTGCCCCGCGAGAGAGCCGCCACGGCGCCCAACGCCCCGCAGAGGAGGTTGGAGAGGGTCAGCAGATTGGGTATGGTAAAGAGTTTTATCCGCATGGGAAAGGTGAAATTTAATTCCACGTAGGCGGCAAAGTTACGAAAATATTTTTATCTTTGTAGTTACAATCCGACATAACAGCAAGCATTATGGCAAGCAACAGATACTGCGTCATCATGGCGGGCGGAATCGGCTCGCGCTTCTGGCCCAAGAGCCGGCAGTCGATGCCCAAACAGTTCCTCGACATCCTGGGGACCGGGAAGTCGTTCATCCGCCACACCTACGAACGTTTCGAGAAAATCGTCCCGCCGGAAAACTTCCTGGTGGTGACCAACCGCAAATACAAGGACCTGGTGCTGCAACACCTGCCCGAGCTCACCGAACGGCAGGTGCTGTGCGAACCCGTAGGCCGCAACACGGCCCCGTGCATCGCCTATGCGGCCTACACGCTGCTGGGGCAGAACCCCGACGCCGAGATGATCGTCACCCCGTCGGACCACCTGATACTCAACGAAGACGACTTCCGGGCCATCATCGGCGAATGCCTCGAATTCGCAGACAGGCACGACGCGCTGATGACCGTGGGCATCAAACCCACGCGACCCGACACGGGCTACGGCTACATCCAGGTGTCGGACGCGCAGCCCGTGAGCAAAGTGAAGTGCTTCACCGAGAAACCCGACCTCGAACTGGCGCAGACGTTCCTGCAATGCGGCGAATTCTTCTGGAACTCGGGCATCTTCGTCTGGAAAGTGAAGAACATCGTTGCAGCGTTCGAGAAATACCTGCCCGAACACCACGCGCTGTTCAGCGGACTGATGCGCGCGCTCGGCACCGATGCCGAACGGAACATCGTGGAGATGGTGTTCTCGGAGTGCCGCGCCATCTCGATAGACTACGGCATCATGGAAAAGGCCGACAATGTCTATGTCCGCTGCGGCGAATTCGGCTGGAGCGACGTGGGAACCTGGGGCTCGGTCTACCAACATTCGCGCAAGGACCGCTACGCCAATGCCGCGCCCGACGAAGGCTGCTACCTCTACGACACACGCTCGTCGATCATCTCGCTGCCCAAGGACAAAATCGCCGTCATCAGCGGGCTCAAGGAATACATCGTGGTCGACACCGACGACGTGCTGATGATCTGCCCCCGCGCCGAGGAACAGAACATCAAGAAGTTCATCGACGAAGTGAAGTACAAGAACGGCGAAAAACACATCTGAGCCTTGGCACTCTACGACCTTTTCTGCCGACACCCCCGGATTGCGACCGACACCCGGCGAATCGAACCCGGCTCGCTCTTCTTCGCCCTGCGGGGCGCCACGTTCGACGGCAACAAATTCGCCGCCGAAGCGCTGGCCAAGGGGGCGGCCTATGCGGTGGTGGACGACCCCGCGGCCGCGGCCGACGAACGCATCGTGCTGGTCGACAACGTGCTCGAAGCCTTGCAGGAACTCGCGCGCGAACACCGGCGGGCCCTGGGCATCCCGATTCTTGCCGTGGCGGGCAGCAACGGCAAGACCACGACCAAGGAACTGGTGAGCCGCGTGCTGGCCGAAGGATTCGAGGTCTGCGCCACGCAGGGCAATCTGAACAACCACATCGGCGTACCGCTCACGCTGCTCTCCATGACGCGCGAAGTGCAGTTCGGCGTGGTCGAAATGGGTGCCAGCGCCTGCGGCGAAATCGCGCGGCTGGCCGCCATCGCCGAACCCAACTACGGCATACTGACCAACATAGGCCGCTCGCACCTGGAGGGCTTCGGCGGCCCCGAGGGCATCCGGCGCGGCAAAGGCGAACTCTACGACTTTCTGGCGGCTCACGGCGGGCGCGTCTTCGTGCGCGAAGAAGACCCGGTGCTGACGGAGATGGTCGCCGAACGCAGCGGACTGGCCTGCGAACCCTACTCCGAACGGCTGGCCGACGGCATCGAGAGCCGGCTGGCGGGCGACTACAACCGCTACAACATAGCGGCGGCCGTGGCCATAGGCCGCTACTTCGACATCGACGAGGAGCGGATGCGCCACGCCATTGCGAGCTACACCCCCGACAACAACCGCTCGCAGCGGCTCGAAACCGCACGCAACACGCTGGTAGTCGACTGCTACAACGCCAATCCGTCGAGCATGCGGGCCGCCGTCGGCGACTTCCTGGCCAAAGCGCCCGGTCCGCGCACGCGCCGCATCCTGATATTGGGCGACATGCTTGAACTGGGCGAGTGGTCGGCCGAAGAACATGCCGCGGTACTGCGGCAGGCGATGCAGGACCCCGCGGCCGAACTCTATCTGGTCGGCCCCCGCTTTGCCGAAGCCTATGCGGCGTCCGCAATGGCGGAGACCGGGCGCGCCACCCTCTATCCCTCGCGGACCGAGCTGGCCGAAGCCCTGCGCTCGCACCCCGTCGCCGACGCGCTGGTGCTGCTGAAAGGCTCGCACGGAATCGGGCTGGAAAAGGTGGTGGAACTGCTCTGACCCGGCCGCAGGCCCCGACGAACCCACGACGAACCGCCCTCCGGTCCGTCGTATTTTTTGCAGGAGCGGCGGGCAGTTCCGAAATTATTGCGTATTTTTGTTCCGAGAATCCAAAAAACAACCCTATGACACTCAACGAATACCAACGGCACGCACTCGAAACGGCCATCTACCCGGCCGAAAGCCGTATCGTCTACCCGACGCTCGGACTGACGGGCGAAGCGGGCGAAGTGGCCGACAAGGTCAAGAAAGTCATCCGCGACGGCCACCGCGAATTCACGCCGGAGAAGAAAGCCGAAATCATGAAGGAAATCGGCGACGTGCTGTGGTACTGCGCGACCCTCTCGCACGACCTGGGCTACGAACTGGAAGAAGTGGCGCAGACCAATGTCGACAAACTCCGCTCGCGCATGGAACGCAACCGCATCGCGGGCAGCGGCGACAACCGATAGACGATTTCATAATTAAGAATGAAAAATTAAAATCGGGAGGGGGCATGCAGGTTTTCCCGTCTCGGCACAGGCGGCATTCCCACACGGCTCTTTATCGAACATCCGGTTCGCCTAAAATGCGATGAACAATTTTTAATTCTTAATTTTTCATTTCTAATTTCGAGAGACAATCATGGAAGAAAACAACCCTACTTCGCTGCCGGAGAACGCCTACCGCGAACTCAAGCCCGGCGAAGAATATACGCCCCTGATGCCGGCAGCCTCGGCCCCGCGCGAAGTGACGCCCTACTCGGTGACGATGGGCGTAATCATGGCCGTGGTCTTCTCGGCCGCGGCGGCATTCCTCGGCCTGAAAGTCGGGCAGGTCTTCGAGGCGGCGATACCCATCGCCATCATCGCCGTAGGCATGGGCAACGTGCTGGGCAAGAAGAACATGCTCGGGCAGAATGTCATCATCCAATCCATCGGTGCGTCGTCGGGCGTCATCGTCGCAGGAGCGATCTTCACCCTTCCGGCGCTCTACATCCTCGGGCTCGACGCCGCATTCTGGCAGGTCTTCCTCTCGTCGCTTTTCGGCGGACTGCTGGGCATCATGCTGCTGATTCCGTTCCGCAAGTACTTCGTCAAGGAGATGCACGGCAAATACCCCTTCCCCGAAGCGACGGCCACCACCGAAGTGCTCGTCTCGGGCGAAAAGGGCGGCTCGCAGGCCAAACTGCTGGCCGCGGCCGGACTGATCGGCGGCCTTTACGACTTCGTGGTGGGTACGTTCGGGCTTTGGACCGAATCGGTGTCGACACGCATCTGCTCGTGGGGCGCCATGGCCGCCGAGAAATTCAAGGTGGTCTTCAGCGTGAACACCTCGGCCGCCGTGCTGGGCTTAGGCTACATCATCGGACTGAAATACGCCCTCATCATCACGGCCGGGTCGGCCCTGGTGTGGTTCATCATCGTCCCGGTGGTGGGCTCGCTGGCCGAAGCGCTCGACCCCGCCGTCATGGCGTCGCTTCTGGGCGTCACGCGCGACGACCTGCTGGCCGACCCGCAGCGCCTGCTCTCGGCCGAAAACCTCTTTCAGTTCATCGGCAAACCGCTGGGCATCGGCGGCATCGCGATGGCGGGCATCATCGGCATCTTCAAGCAGTCGCGCATCATCCGGCAGGCCGTAGGGCTCGCCGTGACGGAACTCAAGGGCAGCAAAATCCAACCCGTAGCCGTGGGCCGCACCGACCGCGACCTGCCGATGAAACGGATTCTGACGATTCTGGTCGCCACGCTGCTGTCGGTCTTCGTCTTCTTCCATGTAGGACTGCTCGACGGCTGGGTGCAGTCGCTGACCGCCATCGCCGTGGTCTTCGTCATCTCTTTCCTCTTTACCACCGTGGCAGCCAACGCAATCGCCATCGTGGGCACCAACCCCGTCTCGGGTATGACGCTGATGACGCTGATTCTCTCGTCGCTGATTCTGGTGAGCGTCGGACTGAACGGCACCACGGGCATGACTGCGGCCCTTATCATCGGCGGAGTGGTCTGCACGGCCCTTTCGATGGCCGGAGGCTTCATCACCGACCTCAAGATCGGCTACTGGCTCGGCACCACGCCCCGCAAGCAGGAAAGCTGGAAATTTCTCGGCACGCTCGTTGCCGCGGCGACCGTGGCAGGCGTGATGATCGTGCTCAACAAATCCTACGGATTCGTGGGCGAGGGAGCGCTCATAGCTCCGCAGGCCAACGCCATGGCGGCCGTCATCCAACCGCTGATGACGGGCGGGCAGACCCCGTGGATGCTCTACTTCTGCGGCGCCATGCTGGCGCTGATACTCACGACGATCGGCGTACCGGCGCTGGCCTTCGCGCTGGGCATGTTCATCCCCATGGAACTGAACGCCCCGCTGGTAACGGGCGGTCTGATAGCCTGGTACGTCTCGACGCGCACGCAAGACGAGACGCTCAACAAAGCCCGCTTCGACCGCGGCACGCTCATCGCCTCGGGCTTCATAGCCGGCGGAGCGCTGATGGGTGTGGTGAGCGCCGTGCTGAAGTTCGCAGGCGTCGACTGGTTCCTCGCGGAGTGGGCTTCGTCGAACGCCGCCGAATGGGTCGGGCTGGCCATGTACCTGCTGCTGATAGGCTACTTCGCCTGGCACACGCTGAAATTAAAAATGAAAAATTAAGAATTAAAAATCCTATGGAGCTCCAGGAACGTTTTCTGAAATACGTCTCCTACGACACCCAGTCGTCGGAGGAGAGCACGACCTACCCGTCGACCGACAAGCAGAAAGTGCTGCTCTCGGAACTGCGCGACGAAATGCAGGCGCTCGGCATGACCGAGGTAACGATGGACCGCTACGGCTATGTCATGGGCACGGTTCCGGCGACACCGGGATGCGAGAACGCCCCTGTCGTCGGCTTCATAGCCCACGTGGACACCTCGCCCGACATGAGCGGCAAGGACGTCAAACCCCGCATCGTCGAAGACTACGACGGCGGCGACATCGTGCTGAACGGCCATCTGACCATGCGTGTGGCCGATTTCCCGGAACTCGCCTTTTTCAAGGGCCACACCCTCATCCACACCGACGGCACGACCCTCTTAGGCGCCGACGACAAAGCGGGTGTCGCCGAAATCATGACCGCGGCCGAATACCTGCTGACCCACCCGGAAGTGAAGCACGGCAAAATCCGCATCGGCTTCACCCCCGACGAGGAAGTGGGGCGCGGCGTCGACTTCTTCGACGTGGCGGCTTTCGGCGCCGACTTCGCCTACACGGTCGACGGCGGCATGGAGGGCGAACTCGAATACGAGAACTTCAACGCCGCGAGCGCCCGCATCGACATCCAGGGCCGCAACGTCCACCCGGGCTATGCCAAGGGCAAAATGATAAACGCCATCGAAGTGGCCTGCGACCTGCAACGGATGCTGCCCGAAGCCGAAAAACCCGAACACACCGAGGGCTACGAAGGATTCTATCACTGCGTAGGTCTCAACGGCACGGTCGAAAAGGCGACGCTGAGCTACATCATCCGCGACCACGACGCCGACCGCTTCGAGCAGAAGAAGGTCTTCATGTGGGCGGCGGTCGACCTGCTGAAGAAGAAATACGGCGACGAAGTGCTGACCCTCACCCTCAAGGACCAGTATTTCAACATGCGCAAGATGGTCGAACCCCATCCGCAGGTCATCGGCAAGGCGCTCGAAGCCATGCGGATGGCCGACGTGAAACCCTTGGTGCGGCCCATTCGCGGCGGCACGGACGGCGCACGCCTTTCGTTCATGGGACTGCCCTGCCCCAACCTTTTCACGGGCGGCATGAACTTCCACGGCAAATTCGAGTACTGCTCGCTCACCACCATGCGCAAGGCCCAACAGGTAATCCTCAACCTCGCGCAGCTATGGAGCGAATAATTCTTGAATTAAAAATTAAGAATGAAAAATTAAAAATGATTTGCAGAACTTCCGGCCTTGTCCCGAAGCCGGCTCGCATTTCATCAAGGCTCACTCTTGCACTCGACCTGCGCAAACGGATGAGACGTTGATTTTTAATTCTTAATTTTTCATTTTCAATTACGACAGGATGGATAATTTCGGTTTTCTGAAAGTCGCGGCGGCCGTTCCGCAGGTGCGGGTCGCCGACTGCGAATACAACTCGGCGCGCATCGTCGCGCTGGCCGAGGAAGCCGCCCGGCGGGGCGTCGAAATCGTCGCGTTCCCCGAACTCGCCGTGACGGGCTACACCTGCGGCGACCTGCTGCTGCAATCGGCCCTGCTCGATGCGGCCGACGCCGCGCTGGAAGAGATCGTGCGGGCGACGCGCAAACTGCCGCTGACGCTGCTTGTCGGCGCGCCCCTGCGCCATGGCTCCACCCTCTACAACTGCGCCGTAGTCTTCACGCAGGGACGCGTGCTCGGTGTCGTGCCCAAGACCCACATCCCCGACTACGCGGAGTTCTACGAAAACCGCTGGTTCGCGTCGGGCGCCGGAATCGCCGAGGAGGAACGCATCGCCGTCGCCGGACAGCAGACCGACTTCGGCACCGGTCTCACGTTCGAGGTCAACGGCACGGAATTCGGCGTCGAAATCTGCGAAGACCTCTGGACGGCCATTCCCCCCTCGTCGCAGCTGGCGCTCAACGGCGCCAAGGTGCTCTTCAACCTCTCGGCCTCGCCCGAGGGGGTGGGCAAGCACGCCTATCTGCGCCAGTTGGTGGCCCAGCAGTCGGCCCGCACCCTCTCGGCCTACGTCTACTGCTCGGCCGGGCAGGGCGAATCGTCGACCGACCTGGTTTTCGCCGGCAACGGATTCATCGCCGAAAACGGCGTCGTCCTGCGCGAAGCCGAACGCTTCGCGGCCGAAGAACAGCTCGTCGTGGCCGACGTGGACATCGAACGGCTCGAATTCGAGCGGCGGCGCAACACGTCATTCCGCAACAACGAAACGACGTCGGAAAACACCGTCATCGAAATGGAAATCCCCGAAGGGCTGCGCGCCGCGGCGCTCGACCGCGACATCGACCCGCTGCCGTTCGTACCCAAGGACGAGGGGCACCGCAGCGAACGCTGCGAAGAAATCTTCCGCATCCAGGCCCACGGCCTGGCCCAGCGGCTCCGCCACACGGGCTGCAAGCGCGCCGTAGTGGGGATTTCGGGCGGGCTCGACTCGACGCTGGCCCTGCTGGTCACCGTCCGCGCATTCGACTTCCTCAAGCTGGAACGCGCGGGCATCGTCGGCATCACGATGCCCGGATTCGGCACCACTGACCGTACCTACCGCAACGCGCTGGAACTGATGGGCCGCTTAGGAATCACCGTCCGCGAAATACCCATCCGCGAAGCCTGCATCCAACACATGAAAGACATCGGGCTCGACCCCGACGACCGTTCGGCGGCCTACGAAAACGCGCAGGCCCGCGAACGGACGCAGATACTGATGGACGTGGCCAACATGGAGGGCGGGCTGGTCGTCGGGACGGGCGACCTGAGCGAACTGGCCTTAGGCTGGGCCACCTACAACGGCGACCAGATGTCGATGTACGGCGTCAACGCCTCGGTGCCCAAGACGCTGGTCCGCCACCTGGTCCGGTGGGCCGCCGAAACCGAGACGGACGAGACGGCGCGCGCGACGCTGCTGGACATCGTGGACACCCCCGTAAGCCCCGAACTGCTGCCCGCCGACAAGGAAGGGCGCATCGCCCAGAAGACCGAAGACCTCGTGGGTCCCTACGAACTGCACGACTTTTTCCTCTACCACTTCCTGCGTTCGGGCTACGGACCCGCCAAAATTCTGTTCCTGGCCGAAACGGCGTTCAGCGGCAGCTACGACCGGACGACGATCCACAAATGGCTCGGCGTCTTCTTCCGCCGCTTCTTCGCCCAGCAGTTCAAGCGCTCGGCCATGCCCGACGGACCCAAGGTCGGGTCGGTGGCCTTGTCGCCGCGCGGCGACTGGCGGATGCCCTCGGACGCTTCGGCGGCCGCATGGCTGAACGAACTGGAAAACCTGTAAAACCCCGCACGAAATGAAGAAACTGCTACTGCTGGCCATACTGTGGCTGTCGGCAGGAACCGCCACGGCGCAAAACTGGTCGGACATACTGACCAAAATCGGCACGGCACTTGCCGACAAGGCCACCGACGGCCAGCTGACCCGCTACGCCATCGTCGGCCAATGGTGCTACACCGCGCCGGGCGTCCGCTTCGAGAGCGAAGACCTCGGCGGCGAAATCGGCGGCGCGGCGCTCGAATCGACCGCAGCGGCCAAACTCGAATCGGCCTACAAGCTGGTCGGCATCCGGCCCGGAGCGTGCGAATTCACTTTCGAGCGCGAAGGCGAGTTCACGGCGACGCTCGGGACGCACAAACTGAGCGGCACCTACGAATTCGAGCCTGCCACCCACGCCCTGACGCTCCGCTTCGCCAAAGGCAAGTACAACCTCGGGACCCTCCCGGGCCACGCTTTCGTCAGCGGCACGGAGCTGCAAATCGTCTTCCCCGTCAACGGGCTGGTCCGGCTTTTCACGGCGCTCGGCAGCAAGATTTCGTCGCTGGCGACCGTGGCAGAACTGCTGGGCAAATACGAAAACGTCTATGTCGGATTCCGGTTTGCGCGGCAGACGGGCCAATAAAACGGCAAAAAGTCGATAACTTTTTGATAAATGTCGGATTCTTCAAGAATCCGGCATTTTCTGTTATCATCTCTAATCGGGCGGAACCCGGCATGCAAGAAACGATAAGAAAAACAGCCCCGGAAACGGGACGGCGGGCGGGCGCCGTTATTAAAGAATTTGCAAAACCCGCCCGTTCCTCCTATTTTTGAATCCGGACAAACAAAAAACACCCCTCTATGGAGACCTCCCCCGAACGTTACGTCGAAACATTCATGGCGCAGCTCATCGCCCGCAACCCCAACGAACCCGAATTCCACCAGGCCGTGCGCGAAGTGGCCGAATCGCTGGCGCCCCACATCGCCGCCAGCCCCATGTTGCAGCAGATGAAGATTCTGGAACGCATCGCCGAACCCGAACGCGTGGTGATTTTCCGGGTGCCGTGGCTCAACGACCGCGGCGAGATCGAAGTCAACCGCGGCTACCGCGTCCAGATGAACAGCGCCATCGGTCCCTACAAGGGCGGCATCCGCTTCCATGCCTCGGTCAACCTCTCGATACTGAAGTTCCTGGCTTTCGAGCAGACATTCAAGAACAGCCTGACGACCCTGCCCATGGGCGGCGGCAAGGGCGGTTCGGACTTCAACCCCAAGGGCAGGTCGGACAACGAAGTGATGAAGTTCTGCCAATCGTTCATGACCGAATTGCAGCGCCACATCGGGCAGGACACCGACGTTCCGGCGGGCGACATCGGCGTGGGCGGCCGCGAAATCGGCTATATGTTCGGACAATACAAGCGGCTGCGCAACGAATTCACCGGCACCCTCACGGGCAAGGGCCGCGACTGGGGCGGCAGCCCGCTGCGGCCGGAAGCGACGGGCTACGGCGTCTGCTACTTCGCCGAGGAGATGCTGGCCGCGCGCGGCGACAAGCTGGCGGGCAAGACCGTCTGCATTTCGGGCTCGGGCAACGTGGCGCAGTATGCCTGCGAAAAGGCCACGCAGTTAGGAGCCAAGGTGGTGACCCTCTCCGATTCGTCGGGATTCGTCCACGACCCCGAGGGAATCGACGCGGCGAAGCTGGAATATGTCATGGAACTGAAAAACGTATTCCGCGGCCGCATCAAGGAATACGCCGACCGCTACCCGCAGGCGACCTACCATCCCGGCGAACGGCCGTGGAGCATCCCGTGCGACGTAGCCATGCCTTGCGCCACGCAGAACGAACTCGACGGCGACAACGCGCAGGCACTGGTAGACCACGGCTGCATGTGCGTGGTGGAGGGGGCCAACATGCCCTCGACGCCCGAAGCCATCCGCATCTTCCAACAGCACAAACTGCTCTATGCGCCGGGCAAGGCCGCGAACGCGGGCGGCGTAGCCACCTCGGGGCTCGAAATGTGCCAGAACTCGATGCGGCTGACGTGGACGCCCGAGGAAGTGGACGCCAAACTCCACGGAATCATGCGCAACATCCATGCGGTGTGCGTACAATACGGCACGCAGCCCGACGGCTATGTGAACTACGTGGTCGGGGCCAACATCGGCGGCTTCATGAAAGTCGCCAACGCCATGCTTGCCCAAGGGTGCGTATAGCACCCGCAGGCGGATGGCCGCAGAAAATCAAAGGAACAGAAGCGCCAACGCAGCGACGCAGAATCCGCCGCAGAACCCGGCGAAGATCTGCGCAGCGTTGTGGCAACCCAGGTAGAGCCGGGCGGAAGCCAACGCCCCGGCGCAGAAGACGGTGACGGCGAACGGCACGAGCGAACGCCCGGGGTCGGCGACGCTCATGATGACAAGCAAGGCCACGGCGGCCCCCATAGCTGTGAGGTGCAGGCTGATTTTCCAATAGAAAGACACCACGAGGCACATCCCCTCGCAACAAGCCGCGGCCAACATGAACTTGCGCAGGAAAACCGCCGACGGAATCCGGGCGAGCGTCACGGCGCAAAGCACATAACAGAGCGTGCCGATGAGCAGGGGCCACCACCGCTCGCGCCGCTCGTCGATGCGCCAGTCCGAAACACGCCCCAACGCCCGCAACAACCCCAGCGAGAGCACGGGGATGACCATGGCATAGAGGACGATGACCCACGCGAAATAGAACTTCATACCCGTGGGATAATAAACGAAAGCGGTGCATGTCAGCAGGTAGACCACCGCGTAGAGCGGCAGCAGAAAGGGATGCAGCGCCCAAGAAAGGGCATGAGAAATTCGGGCAAGAGGTTTCATTCGGGTAAAGGGAAAGTAAATGTTGCGACTGCTTGCGAGTTATGCGGAGCAAGGAGGAGGGGAACAGCGAAACGCAGTTAATTTGCCATAAGATTCTTCGCTGCGCTCAGAATGACAGAGAGGGGAAATTCGCTCAGAATGACAAAAAGGGGAAATTCGCCCTGCACGACAAAAAGCTGCCGATTTGCCCGGCGCGGCAAAAGACGGGGACATTTCACCTTTCACTTTTAACTTTTCACCCAAGTTAAATCTGTTTGCGCAACCGTGCGACGGGGATGTTGAGCATCTCGCGGTACTTGGCCACCGTGCGGCGGGCGATGCGGTAACCCTTGGAATTGAGGATGTCCATCAGCGTCTCGTCGGTCAGCGGACGGCGCTTGTCCTCGTCGTCGATGCACTGCTGGAGGATGTTCTTGATTTCGTAGCTCGACACCTCCTCGCCGCTCTCGGTCTGCATGGCTTCGGAGAAAAGCGACTTCAGCAGGATGATGCCGAACTGCGTCTGCACATACTTGCTGTTGACCACGCGCGAAATCGTCGAGACGTCGAGCCCCGTGCGGTCGGCGATGTCCTTGAGAATCATGGGCCGCAGTCTGGACTGGTCGCCGTCCTTGAAATACTCCTGCTGGTAGTCGAGAATCGTCTGCATGGTCCGCATCAGCGTGTCGTGCCGCTGCTTGATGGCCGAAATGAACCACTTGGCCGAGTCGATCTTGCTCTTGACGAACTGAATCGCCTCCTTGTCCTTCTCCTTGACCGTACCGTCGGACGCGACCATGTCGCGGATCATGTCGACATAACGGCGGTTGACCCGCACCTCGGGCACGTTGTAGGAATTGAGCGAAAGGTGGAACCGCCCGTCCTGGTAATCGAGGATGAAATCGGGGATGATGTAGGGCGTGGTGTCGGTGCCCCCCTCGGCGTAGAGATTGCCGGGCTTGGGCGACAGCCGCTTGATTTCGCCGATGGCCTCGCGGAAATCCTCCTCCGAAATCTGAAGCCGTGCGATGAGCTTCTCGTAATGCTTCTTGACGAACTCCTCGAAATAGGAGGTCAGAATCTTGCGGGCGAGCCGCCGCGGCCGGGAATTGACCGCTTTCTGGTTCATTTGCAACAACAGACACTCGCGCAGGTTGCGTGCACCGACCCCGGCAGGCTCCAACTCGTGGATGATGCCCAACAGCCGTTCGAGCTCTTCGGCCGTGGTTTCGAGCCCGACCGAAAAGGCGATGTCGTCGGCTATCGAATCGAGGTCGCGGCGCAGATAACCGTCCTCGTCGATGCTGCCTATCAGGTAGACCGACAGCCGCATGTCGCGCTCGGTGAGGTTGCGGAAACTGAGCTGCTCGACCAAATACTCCTGCAGCGAACGGCCCCCGGTCAGAAAGACGGGACGCTGCTTGTCGTCCTTGGAGTAATTGTTGATGCGGCTTTTGTAAGCGGGCGTATCGTCCTCGCGCAGGTACTCCTCGACCGAAATCTGCTGCGGCTCGGCATCTTCCTCGGAGGACCGCTCCTCCTCTTCGAGCACGATGTTGTCCTCGATCTCCTGCTTGATGCGCTGTTCGAGCTGTACGGTAGGCAGCTCCAACAGCTTGATCATCTGAATCTGCTGCGGAGAGAGTTTCTGCTGGAGCGAAATGATCTGTCGCTGATTGATGGCCATACTGCTGCCGAAAAAAATTAAAAATGAAAAATTAAAAATCACCTCGTGCACCCGGTATCGGGGAAGCAGCGCACATCGGCATCCGACCGTCGGCCGGCACTCCGATTTCCGAATTTTTAATTTTCAGTTCCTAATCTTAGAAGTCGGCGTGCTGCGGCGTGCGCGGGAAAGGCTGCACGTCGCGGATGTTGGTCAGGCCCGTCACGAAAATCAACAGCCGGTCGAAGCCCAGACCGAATCCCGAGTGCGGAGCCGAACCCCAACGGCGCGTATCCAGATACCACCAGAGTTCCCGCTCGCTCATCCCGAGTTCCCGAACCCTTGCACAGAGTTTGCCATAATCGGCCTCGCGCTCCGAACCGCCGATAATCTCGCCTATTCCGGGGAAAAGGACGTCCATTCCGCGCACGGTTTTGCCGTCGTCGTTCTGTTTCATGTAGAACGCCTTGATTTCCTTGGGATAGTTGATGAGGATGACCGGACGCTTGAAATGCTCCTCGACCAGGTAGCGTTCGTGCTCCGACTGGAGGTCGCAGCCCCACTCGCACGGGAACTCGAACTTGCGGCCCGAAGCCTTGAGGATTTCGATGCCCTCGGTGTAGTCCAGGCGCTTGAATTCGTTGTCCACCACGAACTTCAGCCGCTCGATGAGCCCCGGATCCCACATCTTGTTCATGAATTCGAGGTCCTCGCGGCAGTTGTCGAGCGCGTAGCGAATCAGATACTTCAGAAAGTCCTCGGCCAGCTCCATGTTGTCCTCCAGCTCGAAGAACGCCGCCTCGGGTTCTATCATCCAGAATTCCGAAGCGTGGCGCGGCGTGTTGGAGTTCTCGGCGCGGAACGTGGGGCCGAACGTGTAGATGCGGCCCAGCGCCAGCGCGCCCAGCTCGCCCTCCAGCTGACCCGAGACGGTCAGGTTGCAGGCGCGGCCGAAGAAATCCTGCGAGAAGTCGATCTTGCCCTCCTCGGTCTTGGGCGGATTCTCCATATCGAGCGTCGTGACCTGGAACATGGCACCCGCGCCTTCGCAGTCCGAAGCGGTGATGATGGGGGTATGGAAATAGTAGAAACCCTGCTTGTTGAAATATTCGTGAATGGCATAGGCCATCGCGTGGCGGATGCGCAGCACGGCCCCGAACGTGTTGGTCCGGGGACGCAGATAGGCTATGTCGCGCAGGAATTCGAGCGAATGGCCCTTCTTCTGCAAGGGATAGGTCTCGGGGTCGGCCGTACCGTAGACCTCGATGCGCCGGGCCTGCACCTCGACCCCCTGTCCCGAACCGGGCGAGGCGACCAACCGCCCGTCGACCCGGATGCAGGCGCCGGTCGTCACGGGCTTGAGCGTCTCCTCGGCGATTTCCGCCAGGTCGACCACCACCTGGATATTACCCACGCACGAGCCGTCGTTCAAGGCGATGAACGCCACATTCTTGTTGCCGCGTTTGGTGCGCACCCAGCCTTTCACAACAATGTCGGTGTCCACGACGCCCGACTTCAGAATCTCTGCTATTCTCTGCGTTTTCATGACGATGATGTTATGCTTGTTTCCGAATTCACAAAGATAGTCGTTATTTGCGATTCGGCAAAAAAAACCTACCTTTGTCGTGCTTTATAAAACAAGGTATATGATCAAACGCATCCTATCGCTCTGCATGGCTTTGCTGGCGGCCGCAGGCGCTTCGGCCCAGCAGGACGCACGCATCGGCCGCACCGAAGCCATACCCTACGACATGCGCCACGACGCCGAAGCCCGCAACCTCGCCGCGTCGGGCCATACCATCGCTTTCCGGCCCGAGACGACCATCACCGCCGAGGGGCCGCTCTGCGCTGTCATGGAGCAGCAGACCGAAATCCCCTATGTCTGGACCGACGGATGCGTCTACCTCCATATCGAGAACGCCCCCACGGCCTATGCACTGTGGGTCAACGACCGCAGCGTGGCCGAAGTCGACGACCCGCTCACGCCCGCCGAATTCGACCTCTCGCCCTATATCCGGCAGGGCGCCAACGACTTCAAGTTCCTGATATTCAACGACCGCGGCCGGCTGGACGCTTCCGATCCCGTGCGCCGCAAGGAATTCGAGGGCAGCTACCTCTACTATCAGAACAAGCGCTCCATCCGCGACTTCCGGATTGCGCTGGTGCCCGATTCGCTCGGCCGCAACTTCGCCATGCTCGACCTGCAAATCGTCGCGCAGAACATGTTCAACTACAACGAAAAGGTCGAGGTCGGCTACGACATCTATTCGCCGCAGGGCAAGCTGCTGGAATTCGACATCCGCGAGACGGTCATCCCCGGCCGCTCGGCCGACACGGTGCGGTTCTCGCCCTTCATCTACCACGCCTACGAAAACAAGTGGGAACCCTCGGCCAAGAATCCGCCGCTCTACAAGGTCATGCTTTTCACCCGCCGCGACGGCACCTACAAGGAATACATGCCGCTAAAAATCGGCTTCGGACCGGCCGAATTCGCCGACGGACGGTTCACCCGCTTCGGCAAGCCGCTGCAACTCAACATCGCCCGCTACAACGCCGCGGCCGACGCCAAGACGACCGCCGCCCAGCTGCAAACGCTCCGCAAGCAAGGCTACAACACCCTCGCGCCCGACTATCCGCAGCCGGAATGGTTCTACGGGCTCTGCGACCGGCTGGGGCTGCAAGTCATCGACCGGGCCAACATCCACGCCCCCGAACAGCGCGACAACCGCCGGGTAGGCGGCACGCCCTCCAACGACCCGGCGCTGGCCGACGAATATCTGGAACGCGTGCAGGCCATGTACTACCGCTCGCGCAACCACACCTGCGTCATCGCCTACGCCCTGGGCGGCGAAGCGGGCAACGGCTACTGCATGTACAAGGCCTACCAATGGCTCAAGGAAGCCGAACCCTCGCGCCCGGTCATCTGCGCCGATGCCGACGGCGAATGGAACACGGACTTATAAGGGTGAAATGACCTTAGAACTGATCGTCATAGGCAAAACCGACTCGCAGGAGGTGGCCGCGCTGGTGGAGCTGTACGCCCGGCGCGTGAACCACTATTGCAAGTTCTCGCTCACGGTCCTGCCCGACGTGCGCGACACCAAGAAACTGACGGCCCGCCAGCAATCCACGGCCGAGGGCGCCGCCATCCTGCGCCAGCTCTCCGAGGGCGATTTCGTGGTTCTGCTGGACGAGCGGGGCGAGGAGATGCGCTCCGTCGAATTCGCCTGCTGGCTCCAGAAACGGATGAACAGCGGCGTCAAGCGGCTGGTCATGGTCATCGGCGGCCCCTACGGCTTTTCCGGCGAGGTCTACGCCCGCGCCGACGCCCGGCTCTCGCTCTCGCGCATGACTTTTTCGCACCAAATCGTGCGGGCCATCTTCGCCGAGCAGATTTACCGCGCGTTCACCATCCTCAACAACGAACCCTACCACCACGAATAAGATGCGCCTGCTGTCGACCGTGCTGCTGCTCTGCTCCGCCCTGCCGCCGACCGCCCGTGCGGCGGCCCGGCACACCGATGCCGACACGACCATCTTGGTCGACAGGGTGCAGGTCACGGCCATCAAGCAGGGCACGGTGCTCCGCTCGCAGCCCGTCGCGGCCACCATCCTCGGCAGCCGGGTGCTCGAAGGCAGCCACGTCGGCGCCGTGAAGCACCTTTCGCAGCGGGTGCCCAACCTCCACATCCCCGACTACGGCTCGCGCATGACCTCGTCGGTCTACGTCCGCGGGCTCGGAGCCCGTATCGACCAGCCCGTCATGGGGATGAACGTCGACAACGTGCCCGTGATGAACAAGGACTGCTACGACACCGAGCTCTCCGACGTCGAGCGGATCGAAATCCTGCGCGGCCCCCAGTCGACCCTCTACGGCCGCAATACGATAGGCGGCGTCATCAATATCTACACCCGCTCGCCCCTCGCCTACCAGGGCACCCGCCTGTCGGCCGAATACGGCTCGGGCAACACATGGCGCCTGCGCGCTTCGACCTACCACAAGTTCGGCGACAGCTTCGGCGTCGCCCTTGCGGGTTTCTACACCCGTTCGGACGGTTTCTTCCCGAACCTCGCCACGGGCCGCAACTGCGACGGCGAGCAGATGGGCGGCGGGCGTTTCAAGCTGCAATGGCGCGGCAAAAACGGGCTGCGCATCGACAACACGCTGGCGTTCTCGCTGCTCGACCAGGGCGGCTATCCCTACGCCTACATCGGTCCGGAAATCGTGCGCGACGGGCAGACCGTCATCCGCCCCGGCGAAATCCGCTACAACGACCCCGCAGGCTACCGCCGCACGACCCTCAGCGACGGGCTCACCCTCCGCTTCGACGCCGGCCGCTGCTCCCTCTCGTCGATTACCGCCTACCACTATTCCGACGACGCCATGACGCTCGACCAGGATTTCCTGCCCCTCTCCTACTTCACGCTCCGGCAGGCCCGCACCGAGCACACGTTTTCGCAAGAGCTCGTTGTCCGCTCGCGCGACGAAGGGCGTTACCGCTGGCTCGCCGGGCTGTTCGGCCTCTACCGCCGTTCGGCGATGGACGCTCCCGTGCTTTTCAAGCGCGACGGCATCGAGGAGCTGATTCTGCGCAACGCCAACTCCGGCCCCGTCTTCCGCTACGACACCGACGCCGAAGAGCTGCTGCTCTCGTCGGATTTCCGCAATCCCGCTTTCGGTGCCGCGCTCTACCACGAATCGAGCTTCCGGCTCGGCCGCTGGACCCTCACCGCCGGCATCCGGGCCGACTTCGAGCACACCCGCCTGCACTACCGCAGCCGCACGAAGTTCGACTATTCGCTCAGCATCTCGGGCGGTCCTGCGGGACAGCACACGGCCGCCATCGACGACCGCAGCACCCTGAAGCGTTCCTACCTGCAACTTCTGCCCAAGGCCACCGTTCTATACAGCTTCGACGAAGCGCGCAACCTCTACTTCTCCATCGCCAAAGGCTACAAGGCAGGCGGATTCAACACCCAGCTTTTCTCCGACATCCTGCAAGAAAAGCTCAAGGCTCAAATGGCTTCGGGCGTCGACGACACCGACCCCGGGCTCATGTCCTACCGTCCCGAAAAAAGCTGGAATTTCGAGCTGGGCGGCCACTTCTCCTGCGCCCAGGGCATCCTGCGGGGCGATTTCGCCCTTTTCTGGATTCTCTGCCGCGACCAGCAGCTCACCGTCTTTCCCGCGGGCAGCTCCACGGGCCGCATGATGACCAACGCCGGGCGCTCGCGTTCGCTCGGCGGCGAGCTGTCGCTCCAAATCCTGCCCCACCGCAACGTGGTGCTCGACGCCGCCTACGGCTACACCGACGCCCGCTTCATACGCTACGACAACGGGCGCTCCGACTTCAGCGGCAACCGCATCCCCTACGCGCCCGGGCACACGCTCTCTTTGGGCGCCGAATGGAGCATCCCCACGGGCGCCGGCTGGCTCCACGAAGTGGTCCTCCACGCCGGGGTCCGCGGCACGGGACCCATTTGCTGGGACGAAGCCAACACGCTGCGGCAGGATTTCTACCTCCTGCCCGACGCTTCGGTTTCGCTGCGCCACAGCCGCTATGCCCTCGATTTTTGGGGCCGCAACCTCACCGACACACGCCACGACGTCTTCTGGTTCAAATCCATGGGCAACGAGTTCGTCCAGCGCGGACGTCCCCGCACCTTAGGCGTCACCCTCTCCATCCGCATCAACTAAAAACAAAACCGATATGCAAAAGTTCCTTCTGTTCGCCTTCGCGCTTCTCGCATTCAGCGCCTGCAACGACAGCGATTCGGACGAAATCCGCTTCGCTACTGAAAACACCGCCATCGCCGACGGCAGTCTGACGGGCATCAACCTCCATTTCCTCGGCACCTCGGTCGCCACGGCCCCCGACGGCACAGCCTACACCGACAGCTCCGCCCGCTTCGAGTTCGCAGGCGGCAGCGAAAAACTGACCCTCTACATGCACGGCACCCGTTTTGCAGCCGCCATGCCCGCCTTCAATATGCGTCTTTTCAACGTTCCCTACACCCCGGGCGAGGGGGCCGCGCTTTCGTTCTTGCTTCCGACCGTCGTTCCCGATGTCTACCTGCCTAATGCAGTCGGGGGAGGGTACAGCTACCAACCATTGCCCGCCTACACCCTCACCAACGTCGAGGGTTCCATCGACGGTATCGACTGCCGCGTCGCATTCTCGTGCAACGTTCCCAAACTGGGCGCCTACCGCGTTGAATACCAAGGAAAACTGCTCTCACGATAACCGCCCCTGCCCTTTGCGCAGGCCGCATCCGCCAACAACCGAACATTCAATTCAAACAACCATGAAACCCGAATACAGACCTTTCGTCGAAGAGTTGATCGAACTCTGCATCAAGGAAGACATCGGCGACGGCGACCACACGTCGCTCTGCTGCATCCCGGCCGACGAACACGGCCGCATGCGCCTGCTGTGCAAGCAGGAGGGAACCATCGCAGGCATCGAAATCGCCGAACTGGTGCTCCGGCGGCTCGACCCCGGCGTGAAGTTCGAGCAGCTGCTCCGCGACGGCGACCGTGTGAAGCCCGGCGACGTGGCGTTCTACGTCTCGGGGCGCCTGCGCTCGCTCTTGCAGGCCGAACGCATCCTGCTGAACATCATGCAGCGCATGAGCGGCGTCGCCACCCAGACCGCCGTCTACGTCGCACGCCTCGAAGGACTGCACACCAAGGTCCTCGACACCCGCAAGACCACGCCCGGCATGCGCGTGCTGGACAAGATGGCCGTCAAAATCGGCGGCGGCGAGAACCACCGCATGGGGCTTTTCGACATGGTGCTGCTCAAGGACAACCACATCGACTTCGCGGGCGGCATCCGCAAGGCCATCCAGGGCGCCCGCGAATACCTCGCCGCCAAGGGCAAGCAGATTCCCATCGAATGCGAGGTCCGCACCTTAGAGGACATCGACGAGGTCTTCGCCGCAGGGGGCGCCGACCGCATCATGTTCGACAACTTCTCGCCCGAATTGACGCGCGAAGCCGTGCGCAGGGTGGCCGGACGCTGCGAAACCGAATCGAGCGGCGGCATCACCCTCGACAACCTGCGCCAGTACGCCGAATGCGGCGTCGATTTCATTTCGGTCGGAGCGCTGACCCACCAGATCAAGTCGCTCGACATGTCGCTCAAAGCCTGCGAATAATGCAACGTCTGCTCCACACTCCGCTGGCGCTGCTCCTGCGGCGCATCCTGACGCTCTACGTCGTGCTGTGGCTCTGCCGCATCCTTTTCTACTCCTACAACCACGTGCAGTTGGGCGCCATCGGCTGGCCGGAGGTCGGGGCGCTGCTGCGCGGGTCGCTGCTTTTCGACACGGCGTCGGTGCTCTATGCCAACGCGCTGTTCGTCGTGCTCTCGCTGCTGCCGTTTGAGTTCTGCTGCGGCCCGCGCTACCAGAAAATGCTGTTCTGGTACTATACCGTCGTCAATTTCGTGCTGATCGTCGCCGCCAACCTGGCCGATGCCGTCTACTTCCACTATACGCAGAAGCGCATCACGGCCGACGAGTTTCTTTTCGCCGACAACGACAACTCGCTCCTGCTGGTTTTCAAGTTCATGGGCGAAAACTGGCCCCTGCTGCTCGCCGCCCTCGCGCTCGGCGTCCTGCTGGTCATCGGCTTCGGCCGCCGCACCCGCTGCGAATCGATCCTCAACCCCGGCTGGAGCTACTACACGCTGAGCACCGTCACCCTCTGCCTGGCCGCGGGGCTCTCGATAGCCGGCATCCGGGGAGGGGTCACGCGCGCCACACGGCCCATCACCCTCTCCAATGCCACCCTCTACACCCCCGACCCGGGCAAGGCCAACCTGATTCTGAGCAACCCGTTCTGCCTCCTGCGGACCATCGGCCACAGCGGCAAGGTCCGCTATCGCAAGGATTTCTCCGAGGAGCGGCTGCAGGAGCTGTTCTCGCCCGAGCACCGGCCTGCCGCCGATTCGGTGCGGAACGTCGCGGCCGACACCCTCCGCGGGGCGCTTCGCGGCCGCAACGTCCTAATTTTCATCCTCGAAAGCATGTCGGCCGAGCACTCGGCCCACCTGCGGCCCGACCTCTACGCCGACCGCCCCGAGCAGGGTTTCACGCCGTTCCTCGATTCGCTCATGCGCTCCGGACTGACGTTCCGCCGCATGTATGCCAACGGCACGCGGTCGATTCAGGCCATGCCCTCCGTCCTGGGCAGCATCCCCTCGTTCAAGACGCCTTTCGTGCTGATGCCGCAGGCGCTCGGCCGGAGCCGCCAGCTACCCGCCATCCTCGCGGAGCAGGGCTATTCCACCCTCTTCTTCTGCGGTTCGGAACGCGGTTCGATGGGCTTCGGGGCCTATGCACGTTCGGCCGGGGTCGAACGACTGGTCAGCCGCGAAGACTACGAAAAGGCCCACGGCACGAACGACTTCGACGGCTACTGGGGCATCTGGGACGAAGAATTCCTCCAGTTCGCAGGCGAGGAACTGCGGACGGTCGCACAGCCTTTCTTCGCCACCCTTTTCACCCTCTCGGCCCACCACCCGTTCGTAGTTCCCGAACGCTACGCCGCCGCGCTGCCCGAGGGTTACACCCGCATCCACAAGGGAATCGCCTACGACGACATGGCTTTCCGCCGTTTCTTCGCCCGCTTCGGCCACGAGAAGTGGTTCCGCAACACGCTTTTCGTCTTCGTAGCCGACCACGTTTCGTCGGAGAAGTTCGCTCCCGAAAGCCGCGAATACCCGGGCAGCCACCACATCGTCGGCTTCTTCTACACCCCCGACGGAGCCTTGCAGGGAGAAATAGGCGAAGTGACCCAGCAGTTGGACATCATGCCGACGGTCTTGGGGCTTCTCGGCAACGATCAGCCTTATTTCGCTTTCGGGCGCGACCTGCTCGGCGAGCCGGACCGTCCCCGCTGGGCCCTCTCCTACGACGGGCAGTTCCGCGCCTGGACCGACCGCGGTCCGGTGGAGTTCGACGATGCGCTCCCGCCCGCACCCACCGAAAGTGCAATGCAGCAGCGTTACCGCGCCCTCGTCCAGCAGTACTACTCCCATATCGAACGCAAAAGCTACGTCGTCGATGATTGAGTTCCGCCCCGTCCGGCTCGAAGACCGCGCGGCCATCGAGCGGTTCACCCTCCCGTCGGACGTCCGCAACTGCGACCTCGCTTTCGCCAACATGTTCTGCTGGCAGACGGCCTACCGCAGTTCGTGGGCCGTGGTCGAAGGGTTTCTGGTCGTCCGGTTCCACATCGGCGGCGGCACCCGCATCGGCTACATGCAGCCCGTCGGCGAGGGCGACTTCACCCGCATCGTTCCGGCGCTGGAAGCCGATGCCCGTGCCCTCGGACAGCGGCTGCGGCTCATCGGGCTGACCGACCAGGGGCGCGAACTGCTCCGCCGCAGCTGCCCCGGAGCATTCGCGTTCCACTCCGACCGGGCGTCCGAAGACTACATCTACCGCGCCGACGACCTGCGCCAACTGCCGGGCCGCCGCTATCAGCCCAAGCGCAACCACATCAACCGCTTCACAGCGACCTGCCCCGACTTCCGCTACGAGGAGCTCACGCCCGACCGTTTCGCCGAGTGCATGACCCTCGAACGCCAGTGGCGCCGGGCCCACGAGGGCCACGCCTCCGAGCTGTGCGCCGAACAGCGGGCCATGCAGCTGGCGTTCGACCATTTCAGTGAACTGGGCCTGCGCGGCGGGTGTCTCTACGTCGGCGAGCGGCTGGCGGCGTTCACCTATGGCTCGGCCGTCAACGACCGTACGTTCGTCACCCACGTCGAAAAGGCCGACACGGCGTTCGAGGGGGCTTTCACGGTCATCAACAAACTTTTCGCCGAGCACCTGCCCCCGCAATTCACCCTCGTCAACCGCGAGGAGGACCTCGGCATCGAGGGGCTCCGCCACGCCAAGCTCTCCTACCATCCGGCCGAACTGCTGCACAAGTTCGCGGCCATCCGGCTCGACCCCGACGAATCGGCGTGCAAGGCGTTGTGGATGAAAGTTTTCGGCGACGGCGACGAGTTCGTCGACACCTTTCTGATGCGCTATTACGACCGCAGCCGGATGCTCACCGCCCAATGCGAAGGACGCACGGCCGCCATGCTCCATATCCTGCCGTTCGACACCGAGCTGGGCCGCACGAGCTACATCTACGGCGTGGCCACCGACCCCGAATTCCGCAACCGCGGGCTGGCGTCGCAGCTGATGGAGCAGGCCCTGCAACTATGCGACGAGCAGGGCGACGGTGCCGTTTTCCTCATCCCCACCCCCGGCAGGGAGTGGCTGCGCGGGTTCTACGGCCGCTTCGGATTCGCAGGCTCCCTGCCCGCAGCGTTCCGCACGCCCGACGGCTTCGACTTCGGCACGGGCGACCCCGCCGCCGACCTCGCCATGCTCCGCCTGCGCAACCCCGCTGCGCCCCTGCCCGGGCAGCTGACTTGCACTTACAAGCAGGAACACGCATAGCGCATTTTCGGCCCGCATGAATTCCCCGGCAACGGCGAGCGAAATGCCGACGCACCCAACGAAAAAGGCCCGGAGAGCTCCGGGCCTTTTCTTTCCACTGGTTGCTAAAACGTTTTAGCAACAACTATTTCTGCTTGCGCAGGAAACATTCGATGGTATTTTCCATCAGGCAGCAGATGGTCATCGGACCCACGCCGCCGGGCACGGGTGTGATGACGGAGGCTTTCGGCTCGATGGCGGCGTAGTCGACGTCGCCGCACAGCTTACCCGTCTCCGAGTCGCGGTTGACCCCCACGTCGATGACCACGGCGCCGTCGGCCACCATGTCGGCCGTGACGAACTTCGGGCGGCCGATAGCCACGACGAGGATTTCGGCGCGGCGGGTCACCTCTGCCAGGTTACGCGTGCGGCTGTGAGCGATAGTCACCGTCGCGTTTTCGTCCAGTAGCAGCTTGGCCACGGGCAGTCCCACGATGTTGCTGCGGCCGATGACCACCGCCTCGCGGCCCGCGATCTCCACCCCGGCGGCCTTGAGCATCTTGATGATTCCTTTGGGCGTGCAAGGCAGCGTGCAGGGCTGTTTCTGCCACAGCGCCGCTACGTTGAGCGGGTGGAAACCGTCCACGTCCTTGGTCTTGTCGATGGCCGCGATGACCCGCTCCTCGCTGATATGTTTCGGGAGAGGAAGCTGCACCAGAATGCCGTCGACCTCCGCATCGGCGTTGAGCTCGGCGATGATGCCGAGCAGTTCCTCCTCGGCGATGTCCGCAGGCTTGCGGATGGTGGTGTTGCGGATGCCCACCTCGGCCGAAGCCTTGGCCTTGCCTGTCACATAGCTCACGCTGCCGGGGTCCTCGCCCACCAGGATGACCGCCAGATGGGGCACGCGTCCGTATCGGGCCGGAAAGGCCGCCACCTCCGCCGCCATGTCGGCCTTGAGCCGGGCCGAAAGTTCTTTTCCGCTGATTGTCATAATCTATTGCATTTTGAAGATTCTTCGTCGCCTACGGCTCCTCAGAATAACGGTTACTTGTTTTCATTCCCCAACGCCCAATGGCCGATGTCGGTGCGGTGGAACAGGTGCCCGCAGTCGATACGGGCCACATCGCGCAGGGCGTTCGCACGCGCTTCGGCGAGGTCCTTGCCCCGGCCCACCACGAACAGCACGCGGCCCCCGGCGGTCAGCACGCGGTCGCCGTCGGCCTTGGTCCCCATGTGGTAAACCGTACCGTCGACAGCGTCCAGCCCCCCGATTTCGTGGCCCTTTTCATAGGCGCCGGGATAGCCTTTCGACGCCAGCACGATACCCAGCGTTGCAAAACCGTGCCACTCCAACCGGGCGCCGCGCCCCTCGGCCACGGCGCAGAAAATATCGACGATGTCGCTTTTCAGCCGCGGCAGCACCACCTCGGTCTCGGGATCGCCGAACCGGGCGTTGAACTCGATGACCTTGATTCCCTGCGCCGTCTTCATCAGCCCGCCGTAGAGCACCCCCTCGAACGGGCATCCCTCGGCCGCCATCGCGTCGGCCACGGGCTGCATGATACGCTCCAACGCGAATTTTTCGTCTTCGGCCGTGACGAACGGCAGCGGCGAATAAGCCCCCATGCCGCCCGTGTTGGGTCCGCAGTTGCCGTCGTAGGCCCGCTTGTGGTCCTGCGCCAGCACCATGGGCCACACCCGGCGGCCCGAGACGAAACACATGAACGAGAACTCGGGACCCTCCAGATAATCTTCCACAACCACCTTGCCCTCGCCGAACTTGTCGTCGAGCAGCATGTCGCGCAGAGCGGCGTCGGCCTCCTCCATCGTCTGTGCGATGACCACGCCCTTACCGGCAGCCAGTCCGTCGTACTTGAGCACGGCTGGAAACGACCGCCCGGCCACATAGTCGCGGGCCGCGGCATAATCGGTGAAAGCCCGGAACCCGGCAGTCGGGATGTCGTATTTCGCCATCAGCTCCTTGGCGAACTCCTTGGACGATTCGATGCGCGCGGCCGCTTTCGTCGGGCCGAAAATCCGCAGTCCCGCGGCCTTGAACGCATCGACGACGCCCGCCGCCAACGACACCTCGGGCCCCACGACCGTCAGCCCGACGCCCTGCGCCACAGCGAAGTCGCGCAAGGCCTCCACGTCGGTCTCCTTGACAGCCACGCACTCGGCCTGCCGGGCGATACCCGCGTTGCCGGGCGCGCAATAGATTTTTTCGACCTGCGGCGAACGCGTCAGCGCATCGACGATGGCGTGCTCGCGGCCGCCCGAACCGATTACAAGAACTTTCATCTTTTCAATGTTTGAAATGGCGTTCGCCCGCAAAGCACATTGCGATTCCCTTTTCGTCGGCCTTGCGGACGGAATCTTCGTCGCGCACCGAACCGCCCGGCTGGACGATGGCCGCCACGCCGTAGTCGGCCGCAAGGGTCACGCAGTCGTCGAACGGGAAGAACCCGTCGGAAGCCAGCACCAACCCCTCGATGAACCCGGCGGCCCGGGCCTGCTTCAAGGCTATTTCGGCCGAACCGATGCGGTTCATCTGGCCGGCGCCGACACCCAAGGTGCGGCCCTCCTTCACGACCACGATAGCGTTGGATTTCACATGCTTGACGATGCGCCAGCCGAAATTGAGGTCGTCCAGCTGTGCGGCCGTCGGCTTCCGCTCCGTGACGCACATGTCGGCCGTCACGGCTTTCGTCGCGACGTCGAGCTCCTGCACGAGCAGCCCGCCGTTGACGCTGACATACTGCTTGGGCGCCCCGGCATCGGGCGTCATATCGACCTCCAACAGACGCAGGTTCTTCTTGGCGCAGAGGACTTCGAGCGCCCCATCGTCGAACTTCGGCGCCATGATGATTTCGAGGAAAACCGGCTTCATCAGCTCGGCCGCCTCGCGCGTCACGGTGCGGTTCGTGGCGACGATACCGCCGAAAATCGACACCTTGTCGGCCTCGTAAGCCTTGGTCCACGCATCGGCCACGTCTGCGCCGACGGCCGCGCCGCAAGGGTTCATGTGCTTGAGACCGACGCAGAACGGCGCATCGAACTCGCGCACGATGGAAAGGGCCGCATTGGCGTCCTGTATATTGTTGTAAGACAACTCCTTGCCGTTGAGCTGCCGCGCGAACGCCAGCGAATAAGGCGTCCGCTCGCCCTCGCGGTAGAACTTGGCCGACTGGTGGGGATTCTCGCCGTAGCGCAGCGACTGCACGAGGTCGAATTCGAGGAACAGCTTCTCGTCGAGCCCTGCCTGCGCCCGCATGTAGGCCGCAATCATGGCGTCGTACTGCGCCGTGTGGGTGTAGGCCTTGGCCGAGAGCTTCAGCCGCGTAGCCCTATCGGTATTGCCCGAAACGCGTATTTCGCTCAAAATCTGCGCATAATCGTCGGGGTCGCACACCACCGTCACGTCAGCCCAGTTCTTGGCCGCCGAACGCAGCATCGAGGGGCCCCCGATGTCGATGTTCTCGATGGCGTCCTCCATCTTCACGCCGGGTTTGGCAATCGTTTCGCGGAACGGGTAGAGGTTGACGCAGACCATGTCGATGAACCCGATGCCGTTCTCCTTCAGCGCCCGCAGATGCTCGGGGTCGTCGCGGCGCGCCAGCAGACCGCCGTGCACCTTGGGATGGAGGGTCTTGACCCGTCCGTCGCAGATTTCGGGGAATCCCGTCACCTCGCTGATGTTCAACACTTCAACACCGCCGTCGCGCAGCAGTTTCATCGTTCCGCCCGTGGCGATCACCTCCCAGCCCAACTCGCGCAGGCCCCGGGCGAACTCCACGACGCCCCGCTTGTCGCTAACACTGATTAAAGCACGCATAATTATTTGTTGTTCAATATTTTGTCTATCGTTTCAATATAAAGCGGATATTCCGTGGCATGGACCAGCCGTTCCAACTCGGCGAGGTCGCCGCCCTCGTAGTCGAACGCCCGCTGGGCGAGGATGGGCCCGCCGTCGAGCGTGGCGTCGACCCGGTGGATCGTCACGCCGAAGACCTTGACGCCGTACTCCAATGCCTGCTCGATGGCATGGGCGCCGCGAAACGCCGGGAGCAGCGACGGGTGAACGTTGATAATCCGTCCGCCGTAAGCCGCCAGCAGCGTGTCGCCCACGATGCGCATGTAACCCGCCAGACAAACCAATTCGACCCCGGCAGCATCGAGCCGCGCCACGATTTCACGCTCGTAATCTGCCTTGGAGGGGTACTCCCTGGGGGAGAAGACGAACGTATGGACCCCGTGCGCCGCCGCCCGTCCGACCGCCCGGGCTCCGGGCCTGTCGCAGACCAAGAGCGCCACGCACGCGTCCAGCACGCCCCGCTCGCACGCCCCGGCAATGGCCTCGAAATTGGTCCCCTCGCCGCTGGCGAAAACCGCGATCCGGTGCATGGACTACCGGATGGCGACACCCTCGGTGCCGGTGACGCGTCCGATGACCGCAGCCCGCTCGCCCTGCCCGGCGAGGATGCCGATGGCCCGCTGCGCCTCGGCGGCGTCGAGCGCGATGACCATGCCGATGCCCATGTTGAAGATGTTGAACATCTCGCGGTGGGGCACCTTGCCGTACTTTTCGAGGAAGCGGAACACGGGCAGAATCTCCCACGAACCCTCCTCGATCTCGATGCCCTGCCCCTCGCGGAGGATGCGCGGGATGTTCTCGTCGAAGCCGCCGCCCGTGATGTGGCTGATGCCGTGGACGTCGCAGCTGCGGATGACTTCGAGCACCTGTTTGACGTAGATTTTCGTGGGGGTCAGCAACACCTCGCCCAGCAAACGGTCGGAGAGCTCTGGGTAACTTTCGTGCAGATTCAATGCGTTGTCGGCCACGATTTTACGCACCAAGCTGAAGCCGTTGGAATGAACGCCGCTCGACGCCACGCCCACCAGCACGTCGCCGACCTTGACCTTCGAGCCGTCGATCAACCGCTTCTTCTCGACCACACCGACCGTGAACCCGGCGATGTCGTACTCGCCGTCGGCATACATGCCCGGCATTTCGGCCGTCTCGCCGCCCACCAAGGCGCAACCCGCCTGGCGGCAGCCCTCGGCGACCCCGGCGACGATAGCTTCGATTTTGCGGGGCTCGTTGCACCCCACGGCCACGTAGTCGAGGAACAGCAACGGTTCGGCCCCCTGCGCCAACACGTCGTTGACGCACATGGCCACGGCGTCGATGCCGATGGTATCGTGCTTGTCCATGGCGAACGCCAACTTGAGCTTGGTACCGACGCCGTCGGTGCCGCTCACCAGCACAGGCTCCTCGACCCGCAGCGCCGAGAGGTCGAACATCCCGCCGAACGCTCCGATATTGCCCATCACGCCCAAACGCGAAGTCGACGCCACGTGCTTCTTGATGCGCCGCACCACTTCGTATCCGGCTTCGAGGTTGACCCCCGCCTTTTCATAACTTTCTGCCATCGTGGAAAGGAATAATTTTTAATTCTTAATTTCAGAACTTTCCGTCCTTGTTAGCTTCCTCGCGCGCAGTGTAAAGCGCCGTCGGGTAACGCCCCGTGAAGCAGGCCGTGCAGAGTTCGCAGCGCCCGCCCGCCGCATAGAGCGCCTTTTCGGAGAGGAAAGCCAGCGTGTCGCACCCGATTTCGCGGCGCACGCCCTCGACGTCGAGCCGGGCCGAAATCAACTCGTCGTAAGTGGAGGTGTCCACCCCGTAGAAACACGGGTCGGTCATCGGGGGCGACGCGATGCGCACATGCACCTCCGCAGCACCCGCCTCGCGCAGCATGCCGACGATGCGCCGCGAAGTCGTACCCCGCACGATGGAATCGTCGATGAGCACCACCCGCTTGCCCCGCACGATGGAACGCACGGCCGAGAGCTTCATCCGCACCCCCTTTTCGCGCATAGCCTGCGAGGGCTGGATGAAGGTGCGGGCGATATACTTGTTCTTTATCAAACCCATTTCGTAGGGCAGGCCGCTCGCTTCGGCGTAGCCCATCGCGGCGCTGAGACTCGAATCGGGCACCCCGACGACGATGTCGGCCGAAACGGGGGCTTCCTCGAAAAGCAGGCGCCCCGACTCCTTGCGGTAGGCGTGGACGTTGCAGCCCTCGATGTCGCTGTCGGGACGCGCGAAATAGATATACTCCATGGCGCACATCTGACGCCGCTTGTACTGCGAATAATCGGCCGAACGCAGGCCGTGCGAATCAATGGTCACGATTTCGCCCGGCTCGACGTCGCGCACGAACTCGGCGCCCAGCACGTCGAACGCGCAGGTCTCGCTCGAAACGACATACCCGTCGCCCAACCGCCCGATGGAGAGCGGTCGCAGGCCGTGCTTGTCGCGGCAGGCGTAGATGCGGTGGGCCGTCATGATGACGAAAGCGAAAGCCCCCTCCAGCATGTTGAGCGCATCGATGATCGAATAGATGCGCGGCCGGTCGTGGAACTTGGTCTCCTTCTTGATGAGGTGGGCCAGCACCTCGCTGTCGGACGAGGACTGGAAAAGGCTGCCCCGGTTCTCCAGGTAATCGCGAACCTGTCTGGAATTGACGATGTTGCCGTTATGGGCCAACGCGAAATCGCCCGTGTTGTGGCGGAACATGAAAGGCTGCACGTTCTCGATTCCGCCGCCGCCCGCCGTCGAATAACGCACGTGGCCGATGGCCATGCTGCCCGTGAGGGTGGCCAAACCGGGCTCCTTGAAGACCTCGGTCACCAACCCCTCGCCCTTGATGCGGCGGAGCTTGCCGCCCTCGTCGACGCTGACGATGCCGCAGCCCTCCTGCCCACGATGCTGCAAGGCGTGCAGCCCGTAGTAAGCGAGCGTCGAAGCCCCGGGCACGCCGTAGACCCCGAAGACGCCGCACTCCTCGTGCAATTCCCTGTCGCTGAAGCGCCGCATCATTCCTAAGCCGTGATTTTACGCAACCGGGCCAGAATCTCCTCGTAAGCCTCGCGCACCTTGCCCAGGTCGCGGCGGAAACGGTCCTTGTCGAGCTTCTCGTTGGTCGTGGCGTCCCACAGACGGCAGGTGTCGGGCGACACTTCGTCGGCCAGCACGATTTCGCCGTCGGAAGTCTTGCCGAACTCGATCTTGAAGTCGATGAGGCGGATGTTCATCTGGGCGAACAAACCCTTGAGCACCTCGTTGATTTTGGCCGTCATCTTATAAATCGTATCGAGCTCCCCGTAGGTCGCGGCACCCAGCGCCACGGCGTGGTGGTCGTTGATGAGCGGGTCGCCCAGCTCGTCCTTCTTGTAGCAGATGTCGAAGATGACGTTCGAGGGCTCGGTCCCCTCCTCGATGCCCAGACGCTGGGCCATCGACCCGGCGATGACGTTGCGCACGATGACTTCCAACGGGATGATCGTCACCTTGCGGCACACCTGGTCGCGGTCGTTGAGCGTCCCGACATAGTGGGTCTTGACACCGGCCTTGTGCAGCTCCTTGAAAATCAAGGTCGAAATGGCGTTGTTCAGCACCCCCTTGTTCTCGATGGTCGCTTTCTTGACGTTGTTGAACGCAGTGGCCGCATCCTTGTAGTGGATGATGATTTTGTCCGGGTCGTCGGTCAGAAAGACCTGCTTTGCCTTGCCCTCGTAGAGCATTTCGAGTTGTTTCATGATTATGATGTTTTTGGTCTCTATCGTTTTCGCATGCGGAAAAGCGCTTTTCACCTTTCACTTTTCACCTTTCTGAAATAGCTTACGGCATTGCCGAACAGATCCTGCCGCTTGTTGCCCTCGATGTTCTTGAAGAGGTGCTCCTCCCAGCGTTCGGTGTGGCCCATCTTGCCCAATATGCGGCCGTCGCGCGAGGTGATGCCCTCGATGGCATAGGACGAACCGTTGGGATTCCACGGCGCCTCGGTCGTGGGCCGTCCGTCCGGCCCGACGTACTGGAACGCCACCTGCCCGGCGTCGAAAAGTTCGCGGGCCAGCTTCTCGCTCACCACGAACTTGCCCTCGCCGTGGCTCACCGCGACGGTGTGCAAATCGCCCGGCTCGAAGCCCGCCAGCCACGGCGAAGCGGCCGAAGCCACCCGCGTGGTGACCATCTGCGAAATATGGCGGTTGATGTCGTTGCGGAACAGGGTCGGCGATTCGCACGTGACCATGCCCAAACGGCCGTAAGGCAGCAGACCCGACTTGACCAGCGCCTGGAAACCGTTGCAGATGCCCAGAATCAGACCGCCGCGGTCGAGCAGCGCATGGACCGCATCGCGAATATCCTTGTTGTTCAACACGTTGACAATAAACTTGGCACTTCCGTCGGGTTCGTCGCCCGCCGAGAAACCGCCGCTCAGCACCAAAATGTGGCAGCGGTCGATACACTCGCGCAGCCGGGCTATCGAACGCAGGATGTCATCGCCCCCGAGGTTGCACAGCACGCTGGTCTCCACTTCGGCACCCGCCCGGCGGAACGCCTTGGCCGTGTCGTAGTCGCAGTTCGTACCGGGGAACACGGGCAGGCAAACCCGCGGGTGCTCGACCGCTTCGCCCGGATAGGTGCAAGCTCCCGTGCGGGGCGCTGCGTCCATCAGTTCGGCCCGGTTGTCGCCCTTGTCGGGATAAACCGTCGCGAAACGCTCGGTGTTGGCGCGGTAGAGAGCGTCGAGCGGCATCCGCACCCCGTTGACCGTCAGCGCCGGGTCGTCCACGGTCTGGCCGAGGAGCTCGGCAGCCGGGAAATCCAGCTCGCCCTCGCATTCCACCAGAATCGAACCGTAGGCATAGCCGAACAACTCCCGCTCGTCCATCGTCGCGCGGGCGCCCACCTCGTTGCCGAACGCCATCTTGGCCAATCCCTCGGCCACGCCGCCGAAGCCCACGGCCCACGCCGACACGATTTGCCCGGCCTCGATGCGGTCGGAGACGAACGTGAAATTACGCCGGAGCTGCGCGGTGTCGGGCATCCGGTTTTCGCGCGGAGTGTGGCGTATCAGATAGAGGTTGTTGCCCGGGCGCTTGAAGTCGGTCGAAACGACCGTCGCGGCGTCGACCGTCGTGATGCCGAACGCCATGAGCATGGGCGGCACGTTGATGTCCTGGAACGTACCCGACATCGAATCCTTGCCGCCGATGGAAGGCAGGCCCAGTTCGACCTGCATCCGCAGGGCGCCGAGCAGCGCCGCGAGCGGCTTGCCCCACGAACGGGGGTCGGAGGTCATGCGCTCGAAATACTCCTGGTACGAATAACGCATCCGGTCGAACCGCGCGCCCGCGGCCACGACCTTGGCGGCCGCCTCGACCACGGCATAGGCCGCGCCGTGGTAAGGGCTCCACGAAGCCACGCAGGGATTGTAGCCGAAAGCCATGACGCTGGCCGTGCGGGTGAACCCGTCGACCGGGAGCTTCTGGACCGAAACCTGCGTCTCGCTGCGCTGCGTGCGTCCGCCGAAAGGCATCAGCACCGTCGAACGGCCGATGGACGAATCGAACATCTCGATGAGCCCGCGCTGCGAAAGGACATTGTCCTCCCGGAGGTTGTTGGCGAAGCGCTCGGCGAAGTCCGCCCCGGCGATGGGGCGCGCAAAGGGGTCGCCGTCGGCCACCGCCCCGATCTGCGCCTCGGCAAAATGGGCCGCACCCGCCGAGTCGATGAACTCGCGGCTCAGGTCGGCCACCATGCGGCCGCCGTTGAACATCCGCATCCGGGCCGTGTCGGTGACGTCGGCCACCTCGACCGCTTCGATGTTCTCCTCGCGGCAGTAATCCATGAATGCGGCGGCGTCCCCGGCTTCGACGACCACCGCCATGCGCTCCTGCGATTCGCTGATGGCCAGCTCGGTGGAATTCAGCCCGCTGTATTTGGTCCTGACGCGGTCGAGGTAGATGTCCAGCCCGTCGGCCAGCTCGCCGATGGCCACGCTCACGCCGCCTGCGCCGAAGTCGTTCGACTTCTTGATAAGGCGCGTCACCTCCGGACGGCGGAACAGCCGCTCCAGCTTGCGCTCCTCGGGGGCGTTGCCTTTCTGGACCTCGCTGCCGCATGTTTCGAGCGAATGCGAATCGTGCTCCTTGGAAGAACCCGTCGCACCGCCGATGCCGTCGCGCCCCGTGCGGCCGCCGAGCATGATGATTTTATCGCCCGGCGCAGGCTTTTCGCGGCGCACGTTCCCGGCCTTGACGGCCCCGACCACGGCCCCGACTTCGAGACGCTTGGCCACGTAACCGTCGTGGTAGATTTCGCGGACGTGGGTCGTCGCCAAGCCGATCTGGTTGCCGTAGCTCGAATAGCCCGCGGCGGCCTTGCGCGAAATGACACTCTGCGGCAGCTTGCCCGGAAGCGTGTCGCTCACCTTTTGGTAGATGTTGCCCGCACCGGTCACCCGCATGGCCTGATAGACGTAGCTGCGGCCCGACAGCGGGTCGCGGATGGCGCCGCCCAGGCAGGTCGAAGCACCGCCGAAAGGCTCGATTTCGGTGGGATGGTTGTGGGTTTCGTTCTTGAACTGCAAGAGCCAGCGCTCGGTCTTCCCGTCGACATCCACGTCGACATAGACCGAGCAGGCGTTGTTCTCGTCGCTCACCTCCATGTCGTCCAGCAGCCCCTGCTGGCGCAGATAGCGCGCACCGATGGTCGCCATGTCCATCAGGCAGAGGCTCTTGTGCTCGCGCCCCAACTCGCGGCGGATGCGCAGGTACAAAGCCAGCGAATCCTCGATTTCCTCCTTGAGGAACGATTCTTCGACCGTGATGCCCGTAAGCTCGGTCGTGAAAGTCGTGTGGCGGCAATGGTCGCTCCAGTAAGTGTCCAGAATCCGCAGTTCGGTCTCGTAGGGGTCGCGCCCCTCGCCGCGGAAGTAGCGCACCACCTCGCGCAGGTCGTCGGCGTTCATGGCGAGCCCGTGCCGCTTGCAATAAGGCTGCAAGTCGGCGTCCTCCATGGCGCGGAAGCCCTCCAGCACTTCGACCGGCCTGACCTCGGCCTGCTCCATGTCGCTGAGCACGGCGAGGTCCTTTTCGCGCGATTCGACGGCATTGATATAATAACGGCGGACTTTCGCCAACTCGGCGTCGCTCACGTCGGCATCGAACAGCAACAGCTTCGACGAACGGATGCGCACGTCGGCCGAGGGGTCGATCAGCCGCACGCAGTCGACCGCCGACGCAGCCCGCTGGTCGAACTGCCCGGGCAGGAACTCGACGGCGATATACTTGTGGCCGCTCAGGTCGCACTCCTCGCTCACGGTGTCGGTGACCACCTCGCCGAAGACGGCATAGCGGCTTTTTTCGAGCAGCTCCGCGCTGAAGCCGAACAGGTCGTAGACGTTCAGCAGCCGCAGCGTGCGGAGCGACAGCCCCAGATCGGCATTCAGTTCGCGCCGCAGGCTCTCGGCTTCGACCCGGAAGCGGGGCAGTTTCTCGACGAAAATACGGTAGTTTTTCATTATGGCTGTTTTTCTATTGGACGAATTTTCCGGCCCAGCGGGCTGCGTAGTCCGCCGCATCGGTCCCCACGAACGTCACATGGCCCATCTTGCGTTCGGGGCGGCTCTCGCTCTTGCCGTAGAGGTGGACGAAGACCCCTTCGCGGCGCTCGGCGGCCAACCGCCCGGCAACTTCGAGGTCGCGGCCCAGAATGTTCTTCATGACCGTCGGCGCCTGCAGCCGCGGCTCCTCCAACGGAAGACCCGCCAGGTAGCGCACCAACTCGCGGAACTGGTTGGTCGTGCACCCCTCGATGGTCCAATGGCCCGAGTTGTGGGGACGCGGCGCCATCTCGTTGAACCAAAAGCGGTCGCCTTTCACGAAGAGTTCGACGGCCAGAATCCCGGTATAGCCGCACGCCCGCATGAAACTTTCTCCGGTCCGGCGCATGCGCTGCTCCAGCCCGGGCGAAAGTTCCTGGGCCGGAACGCAGCAAAGGTCGAGAATGCCGTCGCGGTGGATATTGCGCCCGACGGGGAAAGTCACCACCTTTTCACCGTCCGCCACCATGACCAAACTGGCTTCGTAGTCGAAATCGACGAACGCTTCCAGGATACACGGCACGGCCAGCAGCGGCAACGCCTTGGCCAGGTCCTCCTCCGACCGCAGCACGGCCTGCCCGTGGCCGTCGTAGCCCAGTGTCCGGGTTTTCAGCACGCAGGGATAACCCACCTGCGCCGCGGCATCGCGCAGCGATTGCTCGTCGTCCACCGCCGCAAAGTCGGGGGTGTCGAATCCGTGGGCGCGGGCGTTCCGCTTCTCGCGCAGGCGGTCCTGCGAATCGTACAAAGGCCTGAATCCCTGCGGGATGTTGTATCGTTCGGCCAGGGGTATCAGCACCTCGCCCGGCACGTTCTCGAATTCGTAGGTCACGGCGTCGCATTGGCGGCACAGCTCCTCCAAGGCCGCCGCGTCGTCGTAGGCCGCCACAATCCGGCCGTCGCACGCCGCAAAGGCGGGCGCATCGGCCGCCGGGTCGAGCGCCACGGTGCGCACCCCGAGCCTGCGCGCCTCCTGCGCAAGCATCAGCCCCAACTGACCGCCCCCTATGATGCCGATGGTCTTCATCCTACAATTCGGCTTTCAGCACGTCGGCGGTCTGCTTGGCGCGGAACGCGTCGAGCCGCGCGGCAAGCTCCCCGTCCTGCAAGGCCAGTATCGAAACGGCTATCAGAGCGGCGTTCTTCGCCCCGTTGATGGCGGTCGTGGCCACCGGAACCCCGGCAGGCATCTGCACGATGGAAAGCAGCGAATCCAGCCCGCTGAGCGCCCGCGACTTGACGGGAACGCCCACCACCGGAAGCGTCGTCATCGACGCCACCATGCCCGGCAGATGGGCCGCGCCCCCGGCCCCGGCGATGATGACCCGGATACCGCGCCCGCGCGCCGTCTTGGCATACTCGCACAACAAATCGGGCGTACGGTGGGCGCTGACGACCCGCTTTTCGAGCCCGACGCCGAACTCCCCGAGCGTGCGCACGGCCTCGGCCATCACCTCGTAATCGCTCGCCGAACCCATAATCACGCCCACTCTGACCGCTGTTTCCATCTTCTTCATCAATCTTTTTTTACAGAGCCCAAAAGCGAACCGCCACGGCACTTTATGTCATGGCGGTTCTTATCTATCCTTTTATTATGTATGCGGCCGCATGCCGCTCCCGCGAACGAACGCCGCAAACGCATTGCAGGTGCGGCGACAAAGCCCCGGCGCCCTCGCGGCGTCGTCTGCGGCCCACCGGCCCGTTATGGTCGAAAACAATCATTGCGTATGCGGAATCCGGCGCCGGGCCGGAATACAACGTTACAAAAGTAGCGCTTTCCGGCCGCACCCGCAACCACCCCCGGCGGATTCTATCGACAAGTTATTCACAATTCACGGCCGCGAATCGGCGGCACAAAAAAGCGGAGGCCCCGCAACAGACGTGCGGAGCCCCCGGCCCTATTCAGAACCGACTTTCAGCGTCAGTTCTTGCCGTAGATATAGAATTCCGAAATGTCGACAGGGTAAGGGTAAGGAGAATTTTCAACCGCAACTCCGACCCACTTGACATAACGCGCATTGCAGGGAGTGAGCTGAACATAGTTGGTAGCACCATCCGTGTTGTTAGGCGCATCCGCTATCATCAGTTCGCCATGCAACTTCCAGTTCTCGCCGTCTTCCGACGTCGAACACTCGAAAGACTTGCCCATATAGGTAAAGCTCCCAAAGCACGTAACACTGAATCCGACCACCTTCTGCGACACTTTCATGTCGATGATGATTTCCAGCGGATCTCCGGAAATATCGGTATCGGACGACCCGTCAAAGAGAAGCGTATTGAAATCGTGGCCGCCATAAGAGGAACCATTGGATTCCACCGTCCAACCGTCCGTAGGTAACTTCGTCCACGACGCATCGGCCGCAGCCAGGAACTTCACCAAATCGGACATCTTCACGATTTGAATCGCCACCCCGGCGTCCTCCGGGTCGACGACGGCAGTAGCCGATTCGCCGACCATCTCAATCGAGAGCTGCATCGGGAAAGTACCGAGCACGTCGTCGACTTCGAGAAAATCGTTGGCAAGCGTCCATGTCGTTGCCGAAGACTCTTTCTCTCCAGCCAAAATCGTCACCTCGGCTGCGGGCGAGAAGCTCTCGTCATCGGCGAACCCCTCGGGAATACCCGCCGACTTGACGACGAACTTCGTATCCTCCAACACGGGACGGTCCGTCACGACCTTCACTTCGCAGGCCATCGGGTCTTCGTCCAGAATCTGGCCGTCGACATAATTGCGAGTGATGACCAATTCATTGCCAGCGATACCCACCAGCGATGCGGCAGCCATATAAGCCTCCTTTTCAATGACCTTCTTGGCCTCGCCGTCAACCACAGGAACCTGCGAACCTCGGGCCTCGACCACGCGCACGCCCAGTTCGTAAGTGACGGACTGAGGTACGTTGTCCATGAAACCGTAATCCTCCTCGGTCATCGTCACCGAGACGGAAGCCGTCGTACTGCCAGCCGGAATCACCAGCTCGCTGGCGCTGATTTCGACCAACTCGGCAGGCACGTTGGTGATGATGGGCTCCACGCGGACGGTGACATCCTCGGGACTGGCCTGCGCCAGGGCGATGGTATATTCGCCCGAAAGCGAACCTTCCACATTCAACGCCCCGTCGCCATCGTAGGTAGCCTTGGAAACGGCTACCCGGTCCGAAGTGCCCGAAATCGTCGCACCGACCGGAGTTTGGGGATAACCCGCCAAACCGACCTCCTCGTCGGCACGGCAGCCGGTGAAAAGCGCGGCTCCGCCAGCAAGGGCGAAAAGCAGCGCGTATCTAACTATGTTTTTCATTGTTTACTCTTTTTCGGTTAAAATCGTTCCGCGGGCAGGGTCCGCCCCCGCCTGCGGAACGGAATCGAATCAATAGTTCGGCCACTCGGACTGCGCCGGACGCGAATAGCGAGCCGGCACGTCGTCGGGATAATTGTAACGCGTGGTATCGGCGAACTTGTAGAAATGGGTCGGCGCCTTGAGCGGCGAACCGTAGAGCTTCTCGGGACCCTTGTTCAACCGGTTAACGAAAATATTGCGCCAATGATTCTTGTCCACACTACCGTCGTAATTCTTCAGCGGGTCGGGAGCGAAGCCCATGAACCAGCCTTTGCCGATATTGAGCATGCTCTGCGCGGTGGATGCGGTGAAATTACCGCCCGAACCGTTGTTGAACTCCATCGAGATGCCCGAGCACTGCTTCTCGGTCATATTGCCGCACGGCGAGGTTGTACTGCCGTAATCAGCTACGGCAATGTCGCACCATTCGGCAATGTTCTGCCCCTCGATCTCGGTCGGCCAAAAATCGATCTTGAACGTCATGTAGGAATAAGAGGCAACCAGTTTGTCGGGCATGGCCTTTTTGCACTCGTAAGCCAGACGAGCGGCACGATGCGCACCGCACACATCGTAATAAGGATTCGAGAGATCGGGGTCATTCGAGTACTCGTCGTCGAAGCATACGCCGTCGATATTGTAAGTCTCGCAGAACCGGGCGAGCTCCTCGGCGAACATCCGGCAACCGTAGTCGGAAAGCTGGGCCACGCCGGCCTGGTCGTGATTGCCCAGGACGCACATGAGAACCTTGATACCGCGCTTGCGCAGGGGCTGGAGGAAGACCTCGTTGTTGTCCATCCAGTACTGGGTCTGCGGATTGAGCTTCAGGAACGGTGCGTTGCGGTCGGGATGGTGGTTGATGTTGCCCGAGAAAAGGCAGACCACGTCCCACAGCAGACGGCCGTCTTCGAGCTCGAACGTCAGGGCGTTGAGCGGATTGGCGTCGTTCACCTCGAAGAAGAGGAATCCCTTGGGCAGGTCGTCGCCCTTGTAGCAGGTGGGCATCGAAGTCATGTCCTTGACCACGTAGAAGCAATGGCTCTCCTTGAGGACCACGCCCTCGGCTTCGAGGGCCACGGGAATCAGATAACCTTTGCCTGCGACGAGCCCTTCGGCAACCGCAACCGTCATTTCGAGCGTCATTTCGGCGCTGCGCTCAGCGGCGGCGAAGAGACCGTCGTTGGCGAAAGTCACCTTGTCGGCCGGATACAATTCGTACTTCGTGCCGTTGGCCTTGTTGTACTGCGCGATGTCATATTCGGTGTCGACCTTGGCCCTGGCGGTGAAGCCCTCAGCGGGAGCTTTTGTCAAGACCAGACGCAAGTCGGCCGTATGGGTCGCTTTCCAAAGCTCGACGGAGGCATTCGACTTGCCGGAAGCAGCGTCCTGCAACAGAGCGCCCGTCTGGCTGAGACCCGTTTCGATGGATTCCGTACCGTTCCACTCGCCCACCGTCACATCTTCCGAACAGGAGCTGAACGCAACGGCGCACAGCCATGCGGCTGCGACAAGAATGCCGGATTTGAAATATTTGGTTTTCATACGTAAATGGCTGTTAGGGATTATTTGATTTCGGGAAGCGTGACGGGAACCCACGTCGGAGTACCGCCCACGGCCGAAAGATTCGTACCGTTGGCGTGGTCGACAATCGACGAACCGACACCCTCGTTGAACTTCCAATAGGCCACCAAGCCTTCGCTTTCGGGGTTGACGCCGTAGATATTGTTGGCGATCTCGTCGGCCGTGCGGGCAACGCTCCAAACGCGCAGCTCGGAGATTTCACCGGGGATATAACGCTCGTCGTTATACGACTTGCCGACGTAGCAGTCGCCCGTCAGCGTGACCGAGCCGCTCATCGCCTGGTTGGAGTAGGCCACCTGCACACCGTTCTGGTAGTAGATGCGCTCGCCGTTGAGGGCGTCCCACACCACGGCGATATGGACCCACTCGTTGACCGGAAGACCCGGTGCGGCATTGGCCGCGGGCCAGTTGCCGCCGTTGGCCGAACCCGTAGCCAACTGAAGCTGGTCGCGCGGACGGTCGGCGTCGCCGATACGCACCAGGAAATTACCCTCGATGCCGAAGACCGAACTCAGAGGGTCGCCGCGGCCGTCGGTCCAGTCGGCGCTGCGCAACAGGGCCTCGACGGTCACCTGCTTCATACCGCTGATAAGGGGGCGCGCCTCGGCCGACCAATTGACCGGGAAATACATGTAAGCGATATTGGCCGTCACATTGATCATCGCACCCTGACGGGCCACGAAATAGACCGTCGTGCGGCTGTCGAGCAGACCGACGCCCTTGCACGAAGTGACCGTCACGGGCAACACGTAACGCTGGCTGCCGTCGAGCGTGTTGATGTCCTTGAACTCGATTTCGATGGTCTCGCCCGTCACCTGTCCGGCCGCGATGTTGATTTCGTTCGACGAAAGCTCGTAACATTCGGCAGGAAGCACCACGGCGTTGTCGCCGTAGATCATGTTGTAGGCGGCCACCTCGGCGGGCATGGCTTCGATAGTCACCGCAACGGGCTGCTCGGCGGGCATCGACAGACGCGACTCGATGGTCTTGGTGTAGCCCGGGGTGTCGCTCTTGATGAGCAGGTCGTCGGACATGAGGGCCGACGAAATGTAGAACTTGTTGTCGAAATGGTGCTTGTCGGGATCGTCGTTCTTGCAGCCCGTGAAAGCGACTGCGGCGAGCGCCGAAAGAACCAAAAGGCATTTGTTGTATTTCATGGCTTTCAGTTTTAGAGGGAGGGATTCATGATGCCGATGGCCTCGCGGGTCTTGGCCCACACCTTGGCGGGGTTGTAGTAGTCGTAGCGGACGTCCTCGATAAGCAGACCCGCACGCGTGTAAGCCGGCGAAGGAAGCGTGGTCCACCCGGCCCAAGCCTCGATAGCCTCGATCGTGTTGCCGAAGCTATCGGCCATGCCGGTGTAACCGAACTCCTTCTTGTCGTCGCCGGGACGGGTGGTCTGGGCGGTCACGATGAGCCGGTCGGCCGGCACGCCTGCCACCCTGACGGCGGTCAGAGCCGAGAACGACATCTCGTCGAGCGTCCTCACGCTGCTGGTCGACAGAATCATGTAGGCACACTCTTCGAGCAACGGAATATTAGCTTCTGTGAGGGCTCCGGTGAAGCCGCGGAAGATAATCAAGCGCGACGGATTGGCTTCATGCCATGCACGGATGGGCGCGAACAACGCGTCCTGACGGGCGGAATAGACTTCCAGCGCCTCGCCCTGCATACTGCCCACGGCCAGACCCGGGTAGGTGAAGATGAAACCGTCGTAACCCCAGCGGTCGGCCAGCGCAATCTGCTCATCGACACGGCCGTCGAGATAAGCCAGCGCATCCTCCTCGGTGAGCGACGGGTTCTCCTTGAGCACCTGCGTCCAATCGTTCTCGAACGTCTGCAAGTCGATGTTGAAGAGAACGCGCGTCCCTTTCACCTCGCGGACCTGCCGCATCTCGTCGACCAGCGTCCGGCAAAGCTCCCGGGGCGTATTGACCACGATGAAATCGACGCTGTCGGGAATGGCCATGAAGTGCTGCGTGCGGTGGGTGGTGGCAGCACCCGCTTCGGGCACGTCCATCGTCACGAACACCGCCTTGTGAGCACCCGCCTTGTACTCCCGAACCGCCTGCATGTACTGCGCGTAGAGCTCGGGGTGCGCCTGCTCGAACGACCCGTAGTTGACCCCGATGGATTCGGGTTCGACCGCCTCGTGGCAGCCCGCCATGAAAAGAACGGCTGCGAGGGGCAGGATATGTTTTCTGATATTGGAATTCATGGTTTGTCGGTTTTATAGGTTAGCGGATCCGGGGATTGCAGTCCCACCACAGCCGGGTCGACATCTTGTCCTGACCGCCCAGCCACTCGTCCACAGCGGCCTGAATCGTCGCGCCGTTGGCCTCGTACTCCTCCAGCGGGTAGGTCAGACGGCGGGCGCCCAACTGCAAGTTCGTGATGTCGGGGTTGTTGTTGACCACCACGGGGAACAACTGCGGATAACCCGTGCGGCGGTAGTCGGCCCACGCTTCGGAACCCAGCGGGAAATTGGCGATCCATTTCTGGGTGATGATCCGTTCGAGGTTCTCCTCGAAATCGGCTGCATCGTTCCACGGAATCGTCACCGTCGAGAGGTTGGTATAATCGTGACCGAACGCCGGGTCGGCATAGCTGCCCGGAAGCGCCGCCGAAGCCATGTAGGCCGCCAGCTGGTCCGCCACGCCACAGCGCTCGAACGACAGCCGGATACCCTCCTCGTAGAACGTCTTGGCGTCGCCGCCCATCGCCCAGCCGCGCAAAGCGCCCTCGGCGCGCAGGAAGGCCACCTCCGAAGCGTTCATCCACATGAGCGACGTCGAAGCCGTGACGTTGTAACGCGAATACCTGTTGATACGCTCGTCGTCGGGAATCCGAATGCCGTTGCGCAGACCCACGTAACCGCCGCCGCTGAAAGTCGCCTCGTTGAAATAGCTGGCGCGGCGGGGGTCGGCGTAACCGTTCATGAACGACGTGATGTCGGCAGCGATGCGGTGGTCGCCCTCACCGGACTTGAAACTGAAGAAGCAGACGTAGAAAGGATTGCCGTCCTTACCGAAGCCCATGTACATGGCGTTGCCTGCATTGTCGGCGATGACGCCCAACTCCGAAGCGACGGCTTCTTCGGCCAGCTGCTGCGGAGTGCGGCCGTCCTCGGTGGTGAAATCGGTGTAGACGATACGCATCGCCAGGCGGAGCTTGAGCGAATTGGCCAGGCGGCCCCAACGCTCCAGGTTACCGCCGTAGACACGGTCGGCGTCGGTCGAAATCATGCCAGCGCGGTTGCGCGTCAGCACCTCGATGGCGGCGTCCAGGTCGGCGAACATGGCCTTGAAGACCTCCTTTTCGGAATCCAGCGGCACCGGATTGACGCCCGTGCCGACCTGCGTGTAGGGAATCGGACCGTAGGTGTCGGTCACGCGGTGCACGCCGGCCACCTTCACCACCTTCGCCACGGCGATGGCGTTCTCGTCCTCGGTCACCTTGCACAGCTCCGAGTAATTCGACATCTCATTGGTATAGACGACGCGGTAGAACACCGGCGACCAGTTCGACTGCGGGTCGTAGGTCGAGAACTTTCCGGCGTTGAAACCGCTGTTGGCGTCGGTAATGTACCCGCCGTAGGGACCGCCCAGCAGCACGTCAGTGAACTGGCACTGGTTGCGGTCGGTCGGAACGACCCAGCTCTGCATGGTGGTCATGAACGACCGCATGGCGTAGCCGTCGCGCTCCATCTCCTCGCCGGTCACCTCGTAGGGATTCCGGTTGATATCTTCGTAGTTGGCCGTGCAGGAAGCCGCGCCGAGCGCCGCCACCGCAAAGACCGCCTTGATGTTCGATATGTTGAATTTCATGGCGTTTTAGCTTGGTTAGAATTTGACACGCAGGTTGAAGCCGACGCTGCGCAACGAAGGCATCATGAAGTAGTCGATACCCTGGTAGTAGTTGCTCGTCGTAGCCACGGCTTCGGGGTCGAACGGCGCCTTGTTGTAGAGCATCCACAGGTTGCGGCCCACCACCGACACGGTGATGTCGCACACGTTGCCGAGCAGCTTGCGCGGAATCGTATAGCCGATCGAAGCCTCCTGCAACCGCACGTTCGTAGCCGAATAAGTATAGTACTGCGGGGTGGTATCGCCGTTGGCCACGGTCTGGTACCACTTCTGCGCGTCGATGATGTCGCTGCCGTTGAAGACGATACCGCCGGCGTCGCGCGCTGCGGCCGAAGCCTCCGACACGCCGTAGTAATCCATCACGGCCTGCGTACGCGAGTAGACCACGCCGCCGATGCGGGCCGTCAGCAGGAACCCGAAATTGAGGTTGCGCCAGCGGAAGTCGTTGCGGAACGCCAGGTTGGCATCGGGGAAGACGGAACCCAGCTTGATGAAGTCCTTGGTCTGGGTCTTGTTGTCGACGAAGATATTGCCGTCCATGTCCTGGTAGATGTCGCCGTTGGAATCGCGGCGCAGGTCGGCGCGCGAGTAAATGTCGCCCAACGAACCGCCCTCGCGCAGGATGAAGCGCACGTTACCCATGCCGCCCACGTTGAGGTCGCCGATGGGAATCACCTTGCCCGTGTTGGGATCGACCACCTCCTTGCCCAGCCGCATGATTTTGTTGCTGTTGGCGCTGGCCGTGAAGTTGCTTTCCCACGAGAAACGGTTCCAGGTGTTCCGGTAGCCCAGCGAGAGCTCGAAACCGCGGTTACGCACGTCGCCGTCCTGCTTGTAGACCTTGCTGTACATCGAGCTCGCGGGGATACCCGTGTTGAAAGTCTGGTTGACGGTGCGGGTGTTGTAGTACGAAACGTCCAGGTTGAAGTGGCGCAGGAAACGCATCGTCAGACCCACCTCGAACGACTTGGTGCGCTCGGGCTTCAGGTCGTAGAGCGGGCTCTGCGACGAGAGGTTCCAACTATTGGTCGAAGCGTTCCACGAACGGGTCGGGTTGGCATAGAAACGCGAGAAAGCCAGACCCACCGACGCATAGGATGCGCGCAGTTTGACATAGGAGAGGTCCTTGGGCATGTTCGGGATGATTTCCGACAATACGATCGAAGCACCCACCGACGGATAGAAGAACGAAGAATTCACCGAATTGGGACCTGCCAGCTGCGAGGGCCAGTCGTTGCGGCCCGTCACCGTCAGGTAATAAGCCCCCTTGAACCCGGCTTCGGCCGAGAAGAAAATCGACTGCGACTGCTCGCGCCAGCCGATCTGCTCGCGGACGGTCTTCGAGTTGGAAAGGTTGTAGACGTTGAAGACGTTCGGAATGTTGTTGGGCTCGTAGATGGGGTTGCCGTCCTTGTCGTAACCCGTCTGCTCGCCGTAGGCGATGGGACCGCGGACCTTCGATGCGTCGGAATAGAGGTCCGAAATCGAAGCGCCGACATTGGCCTGCAGGCTCCAGTCATCGCCGAAAGTCTTGTTGATGTTGACCATCACGTCGCCGTAGGTCTGGCGGTCGTTGGTCTTGGTGATGCCGTACAGACCGTTGGGCGAACCCTCGGTGCGCAGGTTGTTGGTCGACGCGTAGAGCTTCTCGGTATAGTCGCTGTTGGAGTTGTCGACCCGGATTCGGCCCGACACCGACAGCCAGTCGAGAATGTCGTAGGTCAGCGACGCGTTGAGCATGTAACGGTCCTTGCGGGTCTCGCGCAGGTTGCGGTAGCTGATCCAGTAGGGGTTCTGCATCTGGTAAGTGTCGGCACCCATCGTCGGCCAATACTGCTCGTAGATGCCGCGCGACGCATTGTAGCGCTCGTACATCTTGATGTCCGCCCAATCGTCGCCGCGCGGGAAGAGGTAGGCCGACACCAACGGGTTGGAATAAACACCCTGGTTGACCATGTTGCGGTCGGTCTGGATGATATAGCTGGCACCTGCGTCGAGCTTGAGCTTGTCCTTGAGGAACGACGAGGTGTTGCGGAACGTGAAGTTGTAACGGTCGTAACCGTTGTTGGGGATGATACCGCGCGAATTGACGGCGCTGGCCGAAGCATAGGTCTGACTGCGCTCGTTGCCCGTCGAGAACGAAACTGTCTCGGTACCCACGACACCCGTCTGGAAATAGTCGGCAGCGGGGTCGTATCCTCGGTAATTGAACGAATTAAGGCGCTCGCCCCACGAATAGATGCCGTTGGTGGCCCCGGCCAGCTTGTCGCCCGTGCCGTAGCGGGTCTGGAACATCGGCATCACGAAAGGCGTGAGCACCTCCGTGTTGCTGGTCACCGTCACGGTCGTCTGTCCGGCCGTACCGCGCTTGGTCGTGATGAGGATGGCACCGTTGGCGGCGTCCGAACCGTAGAGCGCCGCCGCGGCAGCACCCGACAGCACGGTCATCGACTCGATGTCCTCGGGGTTGAGGTCGGCGATGGCTTCCGAAGCGCCCTGCGAATCGAACTCCTCGCTGCCGTCGCTGCGGAAGTTGCACATCGGGATGCCGTCGATGACATAGAGCGCGTTCGACGACTGCTCGATAGACTTCGAGCCGCGCATCACCACTTTCGACGCACCGCCCACGCCCGACGACGAAGCGTTGATGTTCAGACCGGCGACCTTGCCGCTGAGCGAATTGATGAAGTTGGCGTCCTTGACAGCGACGATGCTTTCAGCGTTGATTTTCTGAGCGTTGTACGACAGCGCCTTTTCCGAACGCTTGATACCGAGGGCGGTCACCACCACCGACTCGATTTCGGAAGCCGATTCCTGGAGCGTGATGTCGAACGAAGTGCGGCTGCCGATGGCGAGCGCCTGGGGCTCGTAGCCCAGATAGCTCACTTCGAGCCAAGCCGTCGAAGGAGCGGGAACCGACATGGCGAAGCGGCCCTCGGCGTCGGTCGTAGCACCGATATAGGTGTCACGGACAATGACCGTCGCACCGATGATCGGCATGCCGCTTGCATCGTGCACATAACCCGTAATGGAAGCGGGCTGCTCGGCCTTTTTCACCGAAAGGATGATGCTCAGCGAACGGATGTCGTAGCTCAGGTCGGTGCCTGCGACCATCCGGTTCAGCGCCTCGGTGAGGGGAGCCGCCGTCACGTCGAGGCTGGCGATACGGTCGGTCTTGACGTCCGCGCCCGTGACGAACAGATATTTGGTCTGCTGCTCGATTTCGGACATGATTTCGGACATCGGAACACGGTCCATGCGGATCGTCACTTGAGGCAAGCTGCTGTTCTGCGCCACCGCCGGTTGCAGCCGGCAAAGACACAATCCGAACACAAAAAGGAACACGAACGCCCTTTTCGCCTGCCGGAAAATCTTTTTATTCATAAATTTGTTCATTTTAGGTTTAGGTAGAGAATTTGCCCGAACCCCGGCCTGCGGGATACGCTACTATCCGTGCAGGCCATTTTTTTCGGAGTTCCGGCAATGTCATTCGATCTTCAAACAAGGTCGGCTTACATCATAGGCAGTCGGATTTTCGGATTATACTTGGTTTATCGGATGGTTATCGTATTGCTCTGCTCGTCTTTCACGTACTCGAAATCGCCGAAGCGCCGGAGCACCTCCAACGCATTGTCGATGCCGACCGACTGGCGGATTTTACCCTGTCCGATGCGGATGGAGGGTTCGCGCTCGATGCGGATCGTCACGCCGAAAGTCTTCTCGAAGCGGTGCATCAGCTCGGCGAACGTCTGACCCGTGAGACCGATGATTCCGTTCGTCCACATGTATTCCTCGTCGCTGCCGATCATCGCCCGGCACAGGTGTTCGCCCTCGAGCGTCACCACTTCGTCGGGTTCCAGCATCAGCCGCTCGCCGGGAACGATGCGGTTCGTCACGGCGACACGCCCCTCGAACAAGGCCGTGGCAAAAAGGCCGTTCCGCTCCTCGGCCATGATATTGAATTTGGTACCCAGGACCTCCACGTCGCAGGCGTAGGTCTCCACGATGAAAGGATGCCTGGCATCGTGCGCCACCTCGAACCGCGCTTCGCCGTCGATTTCCACCCGGCGTTCACGCCCCGTGAAAAGCGCCGGATAACGGAACGTCGTTCCGGCGTTGAGCCACACCGAAGTGCCGTCCTGCAAAGTCAGATTGACACGCTGTCCGTAGGGCACCGACACGGTCAGCAGCTGTTCGCCGCGCTGCGAGAAATCCCGCGCGACATGAAAATTATAGCCGCCGAACGCCAGCAGAACGGCTGCGGCCGCAGCGGCGCTCCAACGACGCAGGGCCCGGCCGAGCCGGAAAGTGCGGTCCTTGGCATAGAGCTCGTTGATGACCGGGGCGCTCATGGCCACCAGATCGTGCTGGCGCTGCACCTCGGCAAGCTCGGATTCGTGTGCGGGGTCGGCATCCAGCCAAGTCAGTACGGCCGTCTCCTCTTCGGGCGATGCCTGGCACGCCACATAGCGGTACAATGTCTCTTTCTCCATAATCGCTATATTGACGCACAACGAAGCGGGATTTGCGAAAAAAATCGCAAAATCCTGCAAATAAATATTTTTAATAATTCGGAAGGGGAATTTTCCGGCTTCTCAAAGGCCGCTGAGAAGCAATCCGACGAGCGGAAGATAATCCTTGAGCGCGGCTTTCAGCGTCTCTTTCGCCGCACGGAGTTCATAGGTCACCTGGCCCTCGGAAAGCTCGTACACAGCGGCGATTTCGCGGTAGGACATCTCTTCGTAACGATGGGCCACGAAAATCCGGCGCCGCTGTTCGGGCATCCGGCGCAGTTCGCGCTCGATGATGGCAAGCGCTTCGGTCATCATGAGGTTCTGGGGGTCGTTGGCTTCGAGCCGTGCGACGCGCTCGCCGACCACCCGCTGCTCGGTCCGGTGGAGGTCCTGATGAATCCGCAGGTGAATGGCCCTATCGCGCAGATGGTCCAGGCATTTGCGCTTGAGCATCGTCAGCAGGTAGGCGGGCAGGTTGCGGGGCATCGTCTCCGCGCGGTTCTCCCAGGCTTTCAGAAAAGTGTCCGCGACGAGGTCTTCGGCCGCCATTCGGTCACGCACATACGACACGGCGATCCGCACGAAATACGGTTTGTATTTCGCGTAGACCTCCTCCAGCCCGTGGGGGGGGGAATTCTTGGGTGTGCGGTTCATGGCGGTATCGCGTCCGAATGAAAAATAAAGGTAGCGTTTTTTGTTATTCCCGCAAATTTTTTGCTCCGGATTTTTCCCGCTCCGCCCCGCGGAAATATTATATATTTCCGATTCGCACAAAAACCCCGGTCCTGTCGCAGGACCGGGGCTGTCATCGGGTATTGCAAAGATTCGGGGTTATTCGTAAGTTATCACAAGATTTTCGTTATAAGTTCCAGTAGGTGTCAACTGGCCCTCCACCGATTTAGGCAAAATCACTTTTTCCAGTTTCGAGCAGAGATTCAGCCCCAAATTTTTGATTGCCGCACAATTACGCAGGTCTACCGTACCGGCCAGGCTCGAACAGCCGTTGAGCTTGATTGTGGTAATGTTATAACACTGCGAAAGGTCAATCTCAGTCATGACTCCATTGATTTCGAGCTCCTTGACGTTGCCCCTTGAAATAACCGTCAACGATGTTGACTTCAAATTGCGGGGATCGAACCACGAAAGGTTCATTTCACCCAAATCAGCATACGTCAGATTTTGCACATTATTAACACTCAAATTAGTGATATTCGGATTCTTGGACAAATCCAAACGGGCCAACGGATTGCCGGACACGTTAAGCGTCGCGATATTCGTGAACACCTCTATCCCCGTCAAGTCAGCAATATTACTATTGCTGACATTCATCATCGGAATCGTCGTTCCATCATCAAGCACCTTGCAGATTTCGCTGTCGGCGCTCTCAATATAACCCAGCGCCAGCAGTTTCGTGCGGAAATTGGCATCGGGAATGCGGACCGCGCCCTCCGGCAGCGGCTCCTCGCCGTCCTGCTTGATGGCAACATCCAATTTGAGCTGGCCGTTCTCGGGATGTGCAATCGTCACCGTGCCGTTGCGCGGTTCGCCATCGTTGGCGGCCACTTCGATGCTGAGCGTATAGGCCACAACACCCTCCTCGGCCGAAGCGGCCACGGGTTCGCCTACGGTAATCCAATCGGCCGAAGCCGTTACCACGGGTTTGAAGTTGGCCTCGAACGCGAACGAAACCGTCTCGGCGGGTTTGCCGACATTATAAGTTACGTCCGTCCCCTCAGCGACTTTCAGCACATCGTTCTGCACCTGCGTCACCACTACCGGAACCGAAAGTTCGCCCAGCGTGAAAGTCACCGTTGCCTGGCGGGCCTTGCCCGTGTCGTTGGCGGCGGCCACCAGCTCCGCACGTTCCGGAGTTGCAGCGGCAGCCGAAGCGGCCGTCGGTTTGGTCAGCCAGTCGGCCCCCTCCTCGACGGTGTATTCAAAGGCGCCCGAAGCCTTGACCTCAATAACGACGGGGCCGCCATATATAGGCGCCGCATATTCGCGCGTCTCGATAGTGAGCTCGTCTCCGCCCGACTGCGTGAGCGTCAGCTCGGCAATCTCACCGTCGCACAGAAACTGGAACGTCTCGGTGCGCTCCTCCGATTTGGGGTTCACGCCTACGGTGAAGGTCACCTTGTCGCCGTTTTCGCCCGACTTGGCCGACGGCTCGAATACCTTGTCGTCGCCGATGAGCTCCCACGCGCCGCTCGACGTCACCGTGATTTCGTCCGACGTACCCCCGGCCGCGGCAAAGGTATACTCCGTCGCGCTGAGCGAGATGGAGGCTTCCGTCACGGGCGGTTCGGGTTTCTGCGGTTCGTCCACGTTCTTGTCATCGCCGCACGACCATGCGAGCATTGCCGAAGCAAGCAAAATCAGATACTTTTTCATTTTGATTTAAGTTTTAGGTGTGTAATTTGGTGTTCGTTTTCATGCAGCGACCGGGGCTACCAGTCCTTGGCGTAGGTCTTGCCGGACCAGACCAGCTGGTCGCCGAAAAGCCGCGACGCGATGTTCCGCATCGACTCCAGCTGGCAGCCCACCCGGTTGGGATTGGGCTGGGAGAAGTTGGCGCGCGTGGGGTCCATGGCGAAAATCATGTGGACCTGGCACCCGGTGTCGAGCATCTGCTGATACTCGTCCTGGCCCGCGATAATGAGGTTGAAGACGTCCTTGAAATACTCCTCGGGGTAGATGCCCAGCCGCTGCACCGGATAGCCCGTAACCAAGTCTTCGTGGCGGTAGTCGTTGAGCATGTAGTCGACCCATTCGGCCGAGGGACGGCCGTCCACGTCGGGGAGGTTGTAGAGCCGTCCCGGGCGGTAGGTTCCGGCCATGTAATCGCCCATGTAGGCCATATAGACGATATTGAGCTTGTCGGGCATCGCCTGCTTGGTCTCGTAAATCAGTCTCGCCGCCGCAGCGCCCGACGCCGGATAGACGAAGCCCGGACCCTCTGCGTAGTCCGAATACTCGTCGTCCCAGAATATGCCGTCCAGCTCGTAGGCTTCGCACAAGTTTTTCAGTTCGCGGGCGAATGCACGCGCCGTCTCGTCGGCCAGCCCCGCCACGCCGGCCCGGTCGTGGTTGCCCATCATGCTCAGCACCACCTTGATGCCGCGCTGCTGCAAGGGCTTGATGTATTTCTCGCGGTTGTCCAGCAGGTGACGGATGTTCTCGTTGTTGGAGATGTAGACCCGCCCGGTCTTCGCGTCGTAGTTCATGTTGGACGAGAAGAGCACCACGATGTCGACCAGCATCTTGCCGCTGTTCTTGAGCGTGAATTCCAGGTTGTTGAGCGGATTGGTCTCGTTGACCTCCATGCAGCTCACTATCTTGATGCCCGAAGGTTTCGTGGCATCGGGAATGTCGCCCATGTCCTTCACGAGCAGCATGTAGACGTCTTCGCCCGGCGCCATCCGGATCGAGGCGTCCGAGGGGGTCACGCGCAGCGGCACGGCATAGGTCCGGCCCTCGGCCGCTGCCGGCGCCGCTTCGACGGTCACCGTTATCTCCGACGAGCGCTGCGACTGCGCCGTCACCAGCGCACGTCCGCCCGCCTGCAACGACACGGCGTCGGCCGGATAGAGTTCATACGAAGTGGCGTGGGCAAGGTTGTAGGCGGCGAGCGCCGATTCGTCGTAGGCAAAAGTCACCGTCATGGTCTTCGCCGCGGGGCGCGTCATGCCGAAGTAGATTTGCGTCGTGCCCGGCTTGCCGTTGCGCAGTTCGAGCGTCGTCGTCGAACGCGGTTCGTCGAGGTTGCGGACATAGCCGCAGGTCTGGTCCACCCCCTCGAAGCCCTCGCCCGAGGGTCCGGGGACCTCGATTCCGTCGGTACAGGAAGCCAGCACGGCCGCAGCCGCCCAAAGCAGGTTCTTTATGGTTCGTTTCATGGTTGGGTTATTCATTGGTTGGTGCTTGTTTTTCGGGCAGCCAGACTTTCGTCCAGCCGATGCCCCGGACGACCTCGCCGTCGCGGTTCTGCCCCACGCGGCCGTGGTTGGCCGAGGGCGACGAATCCCTGATGACGGTTCCCGACCCCTCGTCGAATTTCCAGTAGGCCACCAGCCCCTCCGACGCCGGGTCCACCTCGTAGGGGTGGGCCGCTATTTCGGCCTGCGTGCGCACCACGTTCCAGATGCGGCACTCGGCGATGCAGCCGGCCAGCCAGCGGTTCTTGTCGTACGAAAGGCCGATGTGGAATCCTGTGCCGGGCGATGCGACGTCGGTCTTCACGGCCAGCGTCCGCGTGCCGTAGACCTGCTTGCCCGAGGCCTTTTCCTCGCCGTCGAGATAGATGCGCCAATCGCCCTTGATGAGGTCGTGGGTCACGGCGATGTGGACCCAGCGCCCTACCGGAATCGCCGGGCTCTCGGCCGCCGTCGGGAAGTTTTCGTTCGACGAACGGCCCGCAATCTGAATCTGGTTGTTGGCGTAGCCCGCATCGCCGATGCGCATCAGATAGAGCCCCTCGATGCCCATCACCGTCGAAATCATCCGGTCGAACTTGTCGACCTTGACGAGCGCTTCCATCGTTATCTGCCGCAGGCCGCTCAGCGGAGCCGGGTTGTCGAACTTCGGGAACTCCACGTAAGTCTCCGTCATGTCGGCCACCACGTTGATGATGGCCCCCTCGCGCAGCAGGTAGTAGTACGTGCGGGCGCTTTCGAGCACCTCCATTCCCGAGCGGACGCTCACCGGAAGCACATAGGAGCGGCTCATGTCGAGCCCGTCCAGCCGGTGGAACCCGACGGTCGCTTCCGACGACTTCACGCCCCCGGCCGGAATCGTCGCCTCGGCCGGCTCGATGGTGTAGAATTCCTCGGGCAGCAGCTCGGCTTCGGTGTAATAGGCTTCACAGAAGCGCTCCACCTTCGAGGCGTCGGCCTCGAAACGCACCGTCAGCTCCCCGTCCACGGGTTTGGCCGTGGCCACGCTCAGCGTCCGCGTGTAGCTTTGCGTGGTGGGTTTCACGGGCAGGTCGGCCGAGAGTTCCGTGCGGTCGATGAAGACCTTGTTGTCGAAGCGTACTTCGTTGGGGTCGTCGTGCTTGCACCCGGCCAGCCCGAGAGCCGCTGCGGCGCAAGCAGCCATTATGATTCGTTCGATTTTCATGGGGTCGTCAGTTTTTGGGCGAGGGGTTGACGGTCGCAATCGCCTCGCGCGCATGTTTGTAAATCAGCCCTGCATTGTAGAAGTCGCGTTCGATGCCCTCCACCAGCAATCCGGCCCGCGTGAAGTCGGCCGAGGGGCGGGTCATCCACGCGGCGGCCAGCGGCAGGGCCATCTCCTTGCCGTAGTAGCCCACAGCGTCGGGGTCGTCGCGCACGACGGTGGGAACCGTCACCACGAACCGCCCTGCGGGAACTTGCGGTCCCATGCAGGAGCGCACGGCGAACGTCAGTTCATCGACGCTCGTGGCGGCCGACGTGTCGACCACGATGTAGTCGGCCTTAAGCAACAATTTCGGGTCGAGCAGGGTCGTGGGGTCGCCGCCGAAAAGGAAGAGTTTCGGTTCGCTGCCGTCGACCCATTCGGTCACCGGGCCGATGAAAGCGCGCTGCTCGGCGGTGTAAACGGCCAGCTCTTCCGGCGTCATGTGAAGCGTGCTTTTGCCGTTGTAGCGCACCAGAACGCCGTCGTAGCCGTATTGCTCGCAGGCATCGAAAGCCGTAGCCATCCGCTCCGCAAGGTAGGCGGTCCATTCGGCGGCATCGGCGCCCCCGGCGGCTTCCCAGTCGCTGCGCAGCCCGTCATGGTCGACCGCATAGATGAAGCGGGTGCCCTTGTCGCGGCGGGTCTGCTCCATCTCGGTCTGCTGCCATTCGGGCAGTTCGGGCGCCGTGAGCACCACCACGTCTAAGCTGTCGGGCAGCGAAGCGATATGATGGGCCCGCGAGGAGGGTTCGGCGGTCGAGTTGTCGAAAGTCGCCAGCACGGCCTGGTGCGCTGTGGCTTTCCAGCTCCGCAGGTTCTCCAGGTAGGCGGCATACTGTTCGGGATACTCCTCCCCTATCTCCGGGGTGTGGAGCCCGAGCGATTCGGGGTCCGTCCAGTCGCTGCACGAAGCCAGCAGGAACGCTGCCGGCACCGCCAGCAACCGGGCTATTTTATGGAATGTCGTTTTCATGTCGGTGTTCATTGTCAGTTGTTTTTGCGGTCCCACCACACGCGCGTGGACATGTCGTCCTTGCCGCCCAGCATTTGCAGCGCCTTGGCGTAGTTCTCCGTGTTCTCGGTGTATTCCGTATCGGGATAAGGCATGCGGCGGGCTCCCCGGGCGTCGTCGACCACGCCGCCGCTCATGTTGTGCGGCACAGCCATGAGCCGCGGATAACCCGTGCGGCGGTACTCGGACCAGCTCTCCACGCCCATCGGGTAGTTGGCGATCCATTTCTGAGTGATGATGCGTTCGAGGTTGCGCTCGAAGCGGTCGGCGCCCGTCTCCCAAGCTATCGTGCAGCCCGAGGGAGTGCCGCTGTAGGAGTAGTTGCCCAGCGGGTCGGCGTAGGTCTCCTGCGTATGTTCGGCGTCGGTCAAGTATTCCGCAGCTCCCGCAGCTCCCCATTGCTCGAACGAGAGGGTCACGCCCTGGCGGTAGAACGATTCGGCGTCGCCGCCCATCGACCAGCCGCGCAGGGCCCCTTCGGCCCGCAGGAACGCCACCTCCGCAGCGTTCATGATGCAAATGGGGTCGCTCGACCGCACCGCCATACGGCTATAGCAGTTCATCGTCTCCTTCGAGTTGAGGTAGCGCTGCTGCTCGATGCCGTTGCGCACGCCGTGATAACCGTTGACGATGCCCGTAGTCTTCTCATCGAAAGTCGAGAGCGTGAAGTAAAATTCGCGGCGCGGGTCGTTGTAGCCGTTCATGTAGCTGACGATGTCGGCCGAAGCGCGCGCATCGCCCCACTGGTTCATGAAGAAATCCCACGGGTTGTTCTTCGATATAAGGCGCCGGGCGTTGTCGCTGTTGTCGGCCATCACCCCGATGGGGTCGGCCACCGCTTCCTCGGCCTTGGTGCGGGCGGTCTCGGGGTCGGCATAGACGATGCGCATGGCCAGCCGCAGCTTGAGCGAATTGGCAAACCTGACCCACTTGGCGATATTGCCGCCGTAGACCGCATCGGCCTTGGCGCTGAAGCTCTCCGCGGCATGGGCCGAAAGGGTCTCCACCGCAGCGTCGAGCTCCCCGAACATCCGCGTGTAGACTTCCTGCTGCGAATCGTAGGGCGAATTGAGGGTGTTGGCCTCGCCCACCTGCGAATAGGGAATCGGGCCGTAGGTGTCGGTCACGCGCTGCATGACGCCCACCCGGCAGACATCGCCCACGGCCAGCAGCACCTCGTTGTCGGTCACCGACCGCAGCTGGAGGTAGAAAGGATAGAACTGCGAAATGGGGTCGTTGAACGGGATGTTGATCCACGCCTGCGAGGGGTTGTAGGTGGCATAGCGCCCGCCCCAGCCCGTTCCGGGATTGGTGTCGGCGCTGTAACCGCTCCACGAACCGCCCATCAGGCAGTCGACGTACTGGCTGATGCCCTCGGCTTCGGGCATCAGCAGGTTCTGCATCCCCTTGAGCGCCGACGAAGTGATATAGTCGTCGTACTGCATCTGCGAGTTGTCGGGTTGGTAGGGGTTCTTGTTGAACTCCTCGTAGTTGGCCGTGCAGGCGGCCGGAGCCGTCAGCAGCAGCGCCGCCAGGAAGCGCAACGTAGGTTTTATGGTTTTCATCGGTTCGTCGGTTAGGTTAGAATTTGAGACGCAGGTTGAAGCCGACGCTGCGCAGCGACGGCATCATGAAATAGTCGATGCCCTGGTAGTAGTTGCCCGTCGTGGCGACGGCTTCGGGGTCGAACGGCGCCTTGCAGTAAATCATCCACAGGTTGCGGCCCACCAGCGAGAGGGTGATTTCCACCACGTCGCCCAGTTTCTTCTTCGGTATCGTGTAGCCTATCGAAGCCTCCTGCAACCGCACGTTCGTAGCCGAATAGGTGTAGTACTGCGGCAGACCGCCGTTACCGCCGATGGTTCCGTACCACTTCTCGGCCGAAATCCGGTCCATGCCGTTGATTCTCACGTCGCCGCGGTCGCGCGCCACCGCCGAAGCCTCCGACACGCCGAACGCATCGAGGTAGGCCTGTGTCGCCGAGTAGACGATGCCGCCCAGACGGGCCGAAATCATGAAGCCTAAGTTGAAGCCGCCTATCTGGAAGTCGTTGCGCCACGCCAGGTTGGCCTTGGGGAACACCGAACCCAGCTTGATGTCGCTGACCTTGTATTCGACCCCGATGTCGCCCGCTTCGTCCACATAGATATGGCCGTTCGAGTCGCGTTTGAGGTCGGCCGTCGAGTAGAGGTCGCCCAGCGAACCGCCTTTCTTGAGCAGGAAGCGCGCCTGCGAAAGTCCGCCCACGTCGAGCCGCTCCTTGGTGATCAGCTCGCCCGTGATGGGATGCTTGTAGTTGTCGACCAGCTCCAATATTTCGTTGCGGTTCGACGAGAGGGTGAAGTTCGACGCCCAGGTCACTTTCTTCCACGTATTTTTGTAGCCCAGCGCCAGCTCCACACCGCGGTTGCGCACCGACCCCGTTTGCACGTAGAACTTCGAGTAGCCCGACGAGGCCGAAATCTGCGGGTCGAAAGTCTGGTTGAAAGTCTTGGTGTCGTAGTACGAAACATCAAGGCTGAAGTGCTTGAGGAAGCGCATCGTCAGACCCACCTCCCACGAGTTCGTCCGCTCGGGCTTGAGCTCGTACATCGGATAGGCGGACTGCGGTTTCCACACGTTCTGCGAAGCGTCCCATTCATAGGTCGGATAGGCCAGGAACCGCGCGAACGGCAGACCCACCGAGGCCCACGAACCGCGGATTTTCACATACGAAAGGTTCTCAGGCATGCGGGGAACGAGCTGCGAGAGCACCACCGAACCGCCCACCGAGGGGTAGAAGAACGATGCGCTCACCGAGTGGGGCCCGGCCAGCTGCGAGGGCCAGTCGTTGCGCCCCGTCAGGGTCAGGTAGTAGGTGCCCTTGTAACCGATTTCGGCCGAAGCGAAGACCGACTGGTACTGCTCGCGCCAACCCTCCTGCTGGCGGTGCGTGGTGGCGTTGTCGAGCTGGAACACGTTGAAGACGTTGGGCAGACCGTCGGCACGAATCGGGCCGCGCATCTGGCTGGCGTTCTTGCGCGTATCGGAAATCGCGGCTCCAACGTTGGCTTGCAGGCTCCAGTCTTCGCCGAAAGTCTTGTTTATGTTGAGCAGCACGTCGCCATAGAGCTGCTTGTCCTTGATGGTCGAGGTGCCATAGTAGCCGTTTTCCGACCCCTCGGCGATGGTGGGCTCGGTCGACGCGTAGAGTTTCTCGGTGTATTCCGTCTCGGCGTTGTCTATGCGGATGCGACCGCTCACCGACAGCCAGTCCAAAATGTCGTAGGTAAGTCCCGCGTTGAGCATGTAGCGGTTCTTGTCGTTGGCGCGCAGGTTGCGGTAGTTGATCCAGTAGGGATTCTGCGAACGCAGCGTGCCCCACCCCTGCGGCCAATACTGGGTGTAAATCTTGCGTGCCGGATCGTAGCGTTCGTACATCTTGATGGCTTCCCAGTCGTTGCCGCGCGGAAACAGATAGGCCGAAACCAGGGGATTGGAGTAGATGCCCTGGTTGGTCATGTTGAGGTCTTTCTGACGGATGTACGAACCGCCGATGTCCAGCTTCATGCGGTCGTGGATGAACGACGTCGTGTTGCGGAACGTGAAGTTGTAGCGGTCGTAACCGTTGTTGGGGATGATGCCGCGCGAATTGACGGCCGACGCCGACACGTAGGTCTGGTTGCGGTCGGTGCCCGTCGAAAAGGCCACGGTCTCGGTGCCGACCACTCCTGCCTGGAAGTAGTCTTTGGCCGGGTCGTAGCCATAGCTGTTCGATGCGTTGAGCCGGGGGCCCCAGCTCGCATCGAGGTTCGACGTGCCGTAGCGGTTCTGGAACTGCGGCATGACGAAAGGCGTCATGAGCTCCGTGTTGCTCGAAACGGTCACGGAGGTGTGTCCCGCTTCGCCGCGCTTGGTCGTGATGACGATGGCGCCGTTCGAGGCCTGGCTGCCGTAGAGGGCCGCGGCCGCAGCGCCCGTGAGCACCGATATGGACTCCACGTCTTCGGGATTGAGGTCGGCGATGGCTTCGGTCGCGCCAGCCGAACTGAATTCCGTGCCGCCCTCGTCGGCAAGGTTATACATCGGAATACCGTCGATGACATAGAGCGCGTTCGACGACTGGTCGATGCCTTTCGTTCCGCGCATCACCACTTTCGAGGCACCGCCCACGCCCGACGACGAAGCGTTGATGTTCAGACCGGCGACCTTGCCGCTGAGCGAATTGACGAAGTTGGCGTCCTTGACCGCTATGATTGCGTCGCCGTCGACTTTCTGAACGTTGTACGAAAGGGCTTTTTCCGAACGCTTGATGCCGAGAGCCGTGACGACCACCGCATCGACGTCCACCGCCGACTCCTGCAACGTTATCTGAAAGTCGGTGCGGCTGCCGACCGCCAGCTCGACCGGTTCATAGCCCAGGTAGTTGACCGCAAGAACGGCCTGCGACGCAGGGGGCGGGACTTGCAGCGTAAATGTTCCGTCGAGCCCCGTGCTCGCGCCGACGGTCGTGCCCTTGACCACCACGGCCACGCCGACCGCACCCTGGCCCGCAGGGTCGACCACCCGTCCGGTCACCGTCACCGGGCCTTCGGGCTTGTCGGCTTCCTTGCGGAACAGCACGATGGAAGTGTTTTCCACCTCATAACCGATATTGGTCGTGCGGAAAAGTTGCTGCAATACGTTTTTCAGCGGCATGTCGGTGGCCTCGACCGAGACCTTGCGCGCCACGTCGACGCTCTGGTCGTAGACGAACAGGTAGGTCGTCTGCCGTTCGATCTGGTCGAGCACCTGCTCCAGCGCCGTATCGGTCGCATGGAGCGTCACCGGGACGGACTGGGCCCGGGCGCGTCCGGCGCAAAGGCAGCCCAGCAGGGTCAGTAAAGGCAACAGCAAGCAGGCTCTTGCCCGGTTTTTCATCTTCATAGGTTCATCTTGGTTTATTAAGTTGGGCGGTTTGTTCGGGGAGAGGTCAGCGTATGTAAATCACATCCCGGGTTTCGTTGCGCACATACTCGAAATCGGCGTTGCGCTGCAAAATCCACAACGCGTGGTCGATGCCTTCGGCTATTCGGATTTTTCCGGTCAGAGAGCGGGTTCCGGCGGGCTCGCGTTCCACTTCGATGCGCACGCCGTAACACTTCTCGAATTCGCGCAGCAGCCCGCGGAACGAGGCGTCGCGGAACACGATCAGCCCTTCGCGCCAACGGAAACGTTCATGGTCGGGGATGGGTTCCACCACCAGCCGGCCTGCGGTCCGCAGCACCCGGTGGTCAGGCTGCAACTCCACCCGGTTGCGCGAATCGGCCTTGTCGACCACGCGAACGCGGCCTTCGACCAGCGAAGCGGTGAACTCTTCGGCTTCGGCACGGGCTTCGACGTCGAACTTCGTACCGAGCACCTCTACATTGCAGGCATAGGTCTCGACCACGAACGGACGGTTCTCGTCGTGCGTCACGTCGAAAAACGCCTCGCCTTTCAACTCGACACGGCGTTCGTCGTTCGTAAAGAATGCAGGATAGCGCAGCTCGGAGAGTGCGTTCATGCAGACCTGGGTGCCGTCGGGCAGCGTCACGTCCACATGCTGTCCCGCCGGCACGGAAATCACGTTGCAAGCCTGCGCAAACTTGTCGTTCGTGCGCGACACCCAGGTCGCACCGATGCTCGCCGCCACGGCTATCGCGGCAGCGTATCGCATCGTTCGGCGCACCCATGGCGGGAGTATAAGCCCCTTGTGCGCGGTCTGCCGCGCCGGGCCGGAGGGCCGGGCGTGCATCAGCAGCGCGTCGAACACCCGGCGTTCGGCCAGCAGCTCCTCGCGGTGCGCGGGGTCTTCGCCGAGCCATTCGAGCACCCGGCGTTCATCCTCGGCAGAGGCTTTACCATCGAAGAATCGGTACAACAGTTCTTTCTCCATGACATAGTAATAACCCCTCTACGCAAGACATCCCTGAAAAAAAATCATTTTTTTCAGGGATGTCCTGTGAGGGCGGTACCGTCTGGGAAAGTAATCAGTTGGCTGTGAACCAGAAGAGGAAGAAAGCGAGGTAATCTTTCAGCGCTACCCGCAGCCGCTTCATCGCTTTCGAGACCTCGAATTCGACGCTCTTGACCGTGATGCCCATTTCGTCGGCGATCTCCTTGTAGCTTTGGCCGCGAAAACGGCTGCGGACAAAGATTTCGCGCGTACGTTCAGGCATCTGCGCCAGCGTCTCGTCCACGATGCGGCGGGCTTCCTTGCTGAAGAGTTCTTCCGGGTTGCAGGCTTCCAGCGTCGCTATGCGTGTGCGCAAGACCTGCGTATTATGGGAGTGGAGGGTCTCCGCCGCACGGAGCCGCACGGCCTGGCCGCGCAGGCGGTTGAGACACTTGTTTTTGACGATGGTTAGCGTGTAGGGCGGAAAAGTTTCCACGGTGAGGGTTTCGCGGTGTCTCCACGCCGCCACGAAACTCTCCATGACTATGTCTTCGGCCTCGGCAGGGTCGGCCACATAGCCCGCAGCAAAACGGAGGAACCGCGGGCGGTATTCGCCGAAGAGTCGGTCGAATGCCGCCATATCCAGGACCTCGCCGGGTCGGGGCGTTTCGGGGTACATCGTCGTTTCGCTTGCTTATGGTCTACAAAGATAGTGCAAGACACGTGCAAATCCAAATCCGTTTCCGCTGACCGATAACAAAATGCGGGCTGCACCTATGCAGCCCGCGATTCATAAAAACGCCTTGTCCTTACCGCGCTTCGGCTTCGCAGTAGGCACAGCGGCAGGTGCCGTCGGCCGCCCGGCGGAACAACTGGTCCACATCTTCGGTCGCCGAGATGCAGCGCGGATTCGGGCACGTCCGTTCGTTCACGATGTACGATTCCGCGAAAACCGGCGTCCGCCCGTAAGGCTTGTTTTCCCCGGCCTGCTCCAGCAGCGTCAGAATAAGCGCCATGCGCACGAACTTGCCGTTTTCCACCTGCCGGAAATAAGCCGCCCGCGGATCGTTGTCGACCGACCGCGCTATTTCGTTGACCCGCGGCAGCGGATGCAGGACAATCATATCCTCGCGGGCCGTCTTCAGCTTCTGAGGGTCGAGCACGAAGCTGTCCTTCACCCGGTCGTACTCCGCTTCGTCGGCAAAGCGTTCTTTCTGCACGCGCGTCATGTAGAGGATGTCCAGTTCGGGCATCGCCTCCTCCATCGTGCGCACCTCGCGGAATTCCAGCCCCGAATTGGTGTTCATCTCGTGCAGCATGTAGTCGGGCAGGCGCAGCTCTTCGGGCGAAATCAAGATGACCTTCACCCCCTCGTAACGCGACAGCGCCTTGATGAGCGAATGGACCGTGCGGCCGAATTTCAGGTCGCCGCAGAAACCGACGGTCAGATGGTCGAAGCGACCTTTCTCGCGCTTGATGGTCAGCAGGTCGGTCAGCGTCTGCGTGGGATGGGCATGGCTGCCGTCGCCCGCATTGATGACCGGAATCCCTGCATATTGCGACGCGACCAGCGGAGCGCCCTCCTTGAAATGGCGCATTGCTATGATGTCCGCAAAGCAACGGACGACGCGTACCGTGTCGGCCACCGTCTCGCCCTTGGAGACCGACGACGACCGGGCGTCCGAGAATCCGATGACTTCGCCGCCCAGCTCCAGCATCGCCGACGTGAAACTGAGCCGCGTGCGGGTCGAGGGCTCGTAGAACAGCGTCGCCAGCTTCTTGCCCTTGCAGGCCTGGCTGTATCCCGCGCGGTCGGCTATGATTTTCTCCGCCAGCGCTATGACCTGCCCGGTCTCTTCGACCGTCAGGTCCATGGGGTCTATCAGATGACGCATAAATTTGGGGTAATTAAAAATGAAGAATGAAAAATTAAAAATCAGTCTATTATTCGCCAGTCACTACCGATGTTGCATACGACAAGAATAATTTTCAATTCTTAATTTTTCATTTTTAATTCGATTATTTCATCCACCCCTCGTCGGCGGGGTTGTTGCGGAACGTTATCAGACGCTGCTTGTCCTCGGGGCGGATGTACCCCTCGGCCGCGGCCACCTCGACCAGCGCGTCGAGGTTCGACAGGCTGTGGTTCTCCACGCCCGCTTCGCGCAGGCGGTCCAGCCCTTTCTGCATCCCGTAGGTGAAGATCGACGCTACGCCCAGCACCTCGGCACCCGCTTCGCGCAAGGCTTCCACCACTTCGATGCACGAGCCTGCCGTCGAAATCAAGTCTTCGATGACCACTACTTTCTGGCCTTTTTCGAGTTTGCCCTCGATGCGGTTGCCGCGGCCGTGGTCCTTGGCTCCCGAACGGACATAGCCCATCGGCAGGTCGAGCAGCGTCGCCGTTATTGCGGCATGGGCGATTCCGGCCGTCGAAGTCCCCATCAGCACCTGCGCTTCGGGGTATTTGGTGCGGACGATTTCCGCCAGCCCGGCTTCCACATGCCTGCGCACCTCCACGGCCGTCAATGTCAGCCGGTTGTCGCAGTAAATCGGGCTCTTGATTCCGCTCGCCCACGTGAACGGTTGTTCGGGTCGCAGGAACACCGCGCCTATCGACAGCAGGTCCTTGGCAATTTTCTTTTCCATATTTTCAGTTCGTTTCGGTTCTTCATTCCAGCGCCTTGCGCAGAATCCGCTCCACTTCGTCGGGGTAGATGCCGCCTTCGTGGACCTTCGTCCCGCCGACATAGAACGTCGGGACATAATAGTAGTCGTAGCGGTCGGCCTCTTCGGGGTTTTCCGATTCCTCGACCATCTCGATTTCCACGGCCGCCAGTTCCGGATGCGCCGCCTTGGCGTCGGCTACGTATTGCAGAGCCCGTTTGCAGAAAGGGCAGTTGCGCAGGTAAAACAGTTTTACGGATTTCATGTTTCAGTGAATAATTAATAGTGAATAGTGCATAATTAAGTTCAGCAAAACCTATTCCTTATTAACTATTCATTATTCATTCGCAAGAAATTCCGCCACGCAGCGTCGGTAGGCCGCCACCGGGTCGGCCGCCGCCGTGATGGGGCGCCCCACCACGATGTAGTCCGAACCGATTTCGCGGGCCCGGGCCGGGGTGGTCACCCGCACCTGGTCGGCTACTTCGCCGTCGGCAAAGCGCACGCCCGGCGTCACGGTCAGAAATTCCGCGCCGCACGCTTCGTGGACCATTCCCGCTTCCAGCGGCGAACAGACCACGCCGTCGAGCCCCGCTTCGCGCGCGTTGCACGCATATTTCACAATCGTTTCGTTGATCGGGGCCCCGATCAGCAACTCGCGTTGCATGCGTTCCTCGCTCGTCGACGTGAGCTGCGTCACCGCTATCAGCAGCGGCCGCGTACCGTCCTCGCGCGTCAGTCCCTCCACGGCCGCACGCATCATCTCGATGGTCCCTGCCGCGTGGACGTTGCACATGTCCACGTCCAGCCGCGACAGCACGGCCATCGCCTTGCGTACCGTGTTGGGAATGTCGTGCAGTTTGAGGTCCAGGAATATCCGGTGGCCGCGGCGCTTGATTTCCCGCACCACGGCCGGGCCCTCGGCATAGTAGAGCTCCATGCCGATTTTCAGAAAGGGTTTTCCCGATTCGGTTGTGAAACGGTCGAGGAAACGGAATGTCTCTTCGGCCGACTTGAAGTCGCAGGCAATGATTACGTCCTTGTTCATCATACGATTCCTATTATGTCGCTCAGTTTTTCGATGCCCAGCCGCTGCATTTCGCCGGGCAGGGCTTCAATGATTTTCTTGCAGGCATAGGGGTCTGTCAGGTTCGCCGCCCCCACTTCCACGGCCGTCGCTCCGGCCATCATCATCTCGATGACGTCGCGCGCCGTCTCCACGCCGCCGCAGCCGATGACGGGGACCGCGCATGCCTTGGCCACCTGGTAGACCATCCGCACCGCCACCGGGAAGACCGCCGCCCCCGAGAATCCGCCCATCGTGTTGGCGATGACGGGTTTGCGGCGCGCCACGTCGATACGCATCCCCAGCAGCGTATTTATCAGGCACAGCCCGTCGGCTCCGGCTTCTTCGCAAGCCTTGGCTATCGCCACGATGTCCGTCACGTTGGGGCTCAGCTTGATGTAGACCGGTTTGGTCGTCACGGCCTTCACCGCCCGCGTCACCTCGGCGGCCGCTTCGGGCGAGGTGCCGAACGACATGCCCCCGTGCCGCACGTTGGGGCACGATACGTTGACTTCGATAAGCCCCACCTGCTCCTCCTTGTCGATGCGTTCGCAGCAATAGGCGTATTCTTCCACCGAGAAGCCCGAGATGTTGGCCACGAGCGGCTTACGGAAATATTCGCGCAGGCGCGGCAGTTCGCAGGCTATCACGTGGTCGATACCCGGGTTTTGCAGGCCTACGGCGTTGATCATCCCCGCACGGCATTCGGCTATGCGCGGCGTCGGGTTGCCGAAGCGGGCTTCGCGCGTGGTTCCCTTGAACGCGAACGAACCCAGGATGTTCAGGTCGTAGAATTCGCGGAACTCTTCGCCGTAGCCGAACGTCCCGCTCGCCGGAATCACCGGATTGTCCAGCCTCAACCCGCTCAGTATGACGGATGTATCCCGGTTCGATTGTGAATTGTGAATTATGGATTGTGAATTCACCATAAGATTTCATTTTTCATCAGTACCGGCCCTTCCTTGCAGATGCGCTTGTTGCCCGTCAGCGTCCGGCACGAGCAGCCCATGCAGGCGCCGAATCCGCAGCCCATGCGCTCCTCGAACGACAGCTGACCGTCGCACGGGGTCGCCTGACACAGCGCACGCAGCATCGGCTGCGGGCCGCAGGCATAGAAATAGTCGAAATCGAGCCCCGCGAGAGCGTCGGTCACGAATCCCCTTACGCCCTCGCTCCCGTCGGCCGTCACCACCGTCACCGCGCACCCCAGTGCCCGGAATTCTTCGGCATAGAAGACTTCCGCCGCCGTGTTGAAGCCCAGCACGACCTGCACGGGCTTGCCGGCCGCCAGAAGCACTTTCGCCAGGTTGTAGAGCGGCGGCACGCCTACCCCGCCGCCTACCAGCAGAGGCAGCCGGGCTTCGTTGTCGGTCGAGAAACCGTTGCCCAGCCCCGTCAGCAGGTCGAGCCGTTCGCCCGCCCCCATCCGGGCCATCTGGGCCGTCCCCTCGCCCACCACCTTATATATAAGGGTCAGCGTCTGCGCATCGTAGTCGCACACCGAAATCGGCCGGCGCAGGTACCTGCCCGCCAGCGCTATGTTGACGAACTGCCCCGGCCGCACGATCCAGCGCGTGTCGCCCTTGAGCCGCATCCGCCGCACCGTTGCGGTCAGCGGCACGTTCTCTTCGACGGTATAGATTCCTTGCTTGTACATCATTCGGCGTCGATTGTCGATACCCGCAGCGTGATTTCTTCCAGCACGTCCAGCAACACGGCCACCGTCTCCAGCGCCGTGAAGACCGTCACGTTGTTCTCCACGGCCGTGCGGCGGATTTCGTAGCCGTCCAGCCGTGTGTCGTGCTGGTTGATGTCGATAGTATTGATTACGTAGCTCACATGGCCCTGCCGCAGCGCGTCGATGATTTCCGGGCTTCCCTCGCTCAGCTTGCGGCGCGTGCGGGTGCGGATGCCGTGCTCGCGCAGGTAGGCCGCGGTGCCCGTGGTCGCTTCGACGTTGAAACCGAGTTCGTAGAAACGTCTCACCAGCGGCAGCGCCGCTTCCTTGTCGCGGTCGGCGATGGTCACGAAAATCGTCCCATAGTTCGACACGTTCATGCCCGTCGCCTGCAACGCCTTGTAGAGGGCTCGCGTCAGCTTGTCGTCGTAACCTATCGCTTCGCCCGTCGACTTCATCTCGGGCGACAGATAGCTGTCCATCCCGCGGATTTTGGCGAACGAGAAGGCCGGAGCCTTCACATACCAGCGCTTCTTCTCCCGGCCGTAGACCTCCGTGATACCCTGTTCGCGCAGGCTCTTGCCGAGTATGACCTGCGTGGCGATGTGGGCCATCCCGACACCTGTGGATTTCGAGAGGAACGGCACCGTGCGCGACGAACGCGGGTTCACCTCGATGACATAGACGTCTTCTTCGCCGTCCACGATGAACTGGATGTTGTACAATCCCACGATGCCGATTCGCAGACCCAGCCGCACCGTGTAGTCGATGATTTTCGCGCGCGCCTTTTCCGAGACGCTGAACGTCGGGTAGACGCTGATGGAGTCGCCCGAGTGGATGCCCGTGCGCTCCACGTGTTCCATGATGCCCGGAATGAAGACGTCGCGGCCGTCGCAGATGGCGTCCACTTCCAGCTCCTTGCCCATGATGTAGCGGTCCACCAGCACGGGCTGGTCCGTGTTCACTTCCACGGCCGTTTGCAGATAGTGGCGCAGGCGCTCTTCGTTCGACACGATTTGCATCGCACGGCCGCCCAGCACGTAGCTCGGGCGAACGAGCACCGGATAGCCTATCCGCGCCGCCGCGCGCACGCCCGCTTCGATGTCGGTCACCGCTTCGGCTTCGGGCTGGGGGATGCCCAGCTCCTCCATGATTTTCTCGAAGCAGCCGCGGTCCTCGGCGTTGCGGATCGCCTCGCAGTCGGTGCCGATGATGGGTACTCCCAGCGCCGCCAGCGGTTCGGCCAGGTTGATGGCCGTCTGCCCGCCCAGCGACACCACAATGGCCTTGGGACGTTCCAGCCGGATGACGTTCATCACGTCCTCCACCGTCAGCGGCTCGAAGTAGAGCTTGTCGCTGGTCGTGTAGTCCGTCGACACGGTTTCCGGGTTGTTGTTGACGATGATCGCTTCGTAGCCCGCTTCGCGTATCGACCAGATGGCATGCACCGTCGAATAGTCGAATTCCACGCCCTGCCCGATCCGGATGGGTCCCGAACCCAGCACCACGATTTTCTCCTTGTCGCTGACCACCGATTCGTTTTCCTCCTCGTAGGTCGAGTAGAAATAGGGCACGTACGACGCAAATTCGCTCGCGCAGGTGTCTATCATCTTGTAGACCGGGAAAATGCCGTGCTCCTCGCGCAGGCGGAACATCTCCTGCTCCGAAAGGCCCCACAGCTGCCCGATGTACTTGTCGCTGAAACCCATGCGCTTGGCGTCGCGCAGGGTCTCCGCGTCGCGCGGATTCGCCCGCACAACGTTCTCGAACTCGACGATGTTCTTGAATTTTTCGAGGAAGAACATGTCGATTTTCGTGTTGTTGTATATCAGCACCAGGTCGATGCCGCTGCGGATGAGCTGCGCTATGGCGTACAGACGGTCGTCGGTCCCCGTGCGGATGTATTCCAGCAGGCGGTCGGTCGTCCAGTCGTCGAATTTCCTGTGGTGGATGTGGCAGACGCCCGTTTCCAGCGAGCGTACCGCCTTGAGCAGCGATTCCTCCACCGTACGGCCCACGGCCATCACTTCGCCCGTGGCTTTCATCTGCGTCCCCAACACGTTCGACGCGTCCGAGAACTTGTCGAACGGGAAGCGGGCTATCTTGGTCACCACGTAGTCGAGCGTGGGCTCGAACGAAGCCGGGGTGTTGGCGATGCGGATTTCGTCCAGCGTCAGCCCCACCGCTATCTTGGCGCTCACCCGCGCAATCGGGTAACCCGAAGCTTTCGACGCCAGGGCCGACGAGCGCGACACGCGCGGGTTCACTTCGATCAGATAATACTCGAACGACAGCGGGTCCAGGGCGAACTGTACGTTACATCCCCCCTCGATTTTCAGCTCGCGGATGATTTTCAACGCCGAATCGCGCAGCATCTGATATTCGCGGTTCGTGAGCGTCTGGCTCGGCGCCACCACGATCGAATCGCCCGTGTGCACGCCCACCGGGTCGATGTTCTCCATGTTGCAGATGGCGATGGCCGTGTCGTTGCTGTCGCGGATGACTTCGTATTCGATTTCCTTGTAGCCCTTGATGCTCTTTTCGATGAGCACCTGATGTACAGGCGAGAGGAACAGCGCGTTGCGCATCATTTCGCGCAGCTGCGCCTCGTCGTCGGCGAAGCCGCCGCCCGTACCGCCCAGCGTGAACGCCGGACGCAGCACCACCGGATAGCCTATCTTGCGCGCTATTTCGGCCGCTTCGTCGGTCGTCGTCGCCACTTCCGACGGCAGCACCGGCTCGCCCAGCGACTGGCACAGCTCCTTGAAGAGCTCGCGGTCCTCGGCCCGCTCTATCGACTCGAACGACGTGCCCAGAATCTCCACCTGGCACTCGGCCAGAATACCCTTCTTGGCCAGCTGCACCGCCAGGTTGAGCCCCGTCTGCCCGCCCAGCCCCGGCACGATGGCGTCCGGGCGCTCGTAGCGGATGATTTTGGCCACATATTCCAGCGTCAGCGGCTCCATGTAGACCTTGTCGGCGATGTGGGTGTCGGTCATGATGGTCGCCGGGTTGGAGTTCACCAACACCACTTCGTAGCCCTCCTCGCGCAGCGCCAGGCACGCCTGCGTCCCCGCGTAGTCGAATTCCGCGGCCTGTCCGATGACTATCGGGCCCGAGCCGATGACCAGTACCTTGCGTATGTCCTTTCTCTTAGGCATTTTTGTGCTCCTCCATCATTTTAATGAACTTGTCGAACAGGTAGCTGCTGTCCTGCGGTCCCGGTGCGCTCTCGGGGTGGTACTGCACCGAGAAGATCTTTTCCTCGGGGCATTCCACCCCCTCGGCCGTGTTGTCCAGCAGATTCACGTGGGTCAGCCGCAGGGGCGTTCCCTCAAGCGATTCGATGTCGACCGCAAAGCTGTGGTTCTGGCTCGTGATTTCTATCTTGCCCGTATCCAGACACTTCACCGGATGGTTGCCTCCGCGGTGGCCGAATTTCATCTTGAAGGTCTTCGCGCCGTAGGCCAGCGCCACCATCTGATGGCCCATGCAGATGCCGAATATCGGCAGGCGGCCTTTCAGCGCCCGGACCTTTTCGATGACGGGCTCCACATCCACCGGGTCGCCCGGTCCGTTCGACAGGAAGATTCCGTCGGGCCGGAACGCCAGTATCTCCTCCACCGTCGCGTCGTAGGGCACCACCGTCACGTTGCAGCCCTTGGCATTCAGACAGCGGATGATGTTGTATTTGATGCCGCAGTCGACAGCCACCACGTCGTAGCGGTGGTTGGGCGTGCGCGAGAACCAGCGTTTCTTGCAGCTCACCCGCGCCACCATGTCGTGCGGCAGTTCGCACGCGCGCAGGCGTTCCATCGCTTCCTCGTGCGGCGTGGCGGCGTCCGTAATCATCACCTTCTGGCTCCCCTCGTCGCGGATTATCCGCGTCAGACAGCGGGTGTCGACGCCCGAGATGCCCGGAATGCCCATCTCCTCGAACACCTCGTTGAGCGTGCGCGTATAGCGGAAGTTCGACGGGATGTCGTTGTACTCGCGCACGATCAGTCCGCCGATGGTCGGGAACTTGGTTTCGTAGTCTTCTTCGGCCGTGCCGTAGTTGCCGATCAGCGGATAGGTCATCACCACCGTCTGGCCCGTGTACGAGGGGTCGGAGATGATTTCCTGGTAGCCCACCATCGAGGTGTTGAAGACGATTTCGTGAATCGCCTCCTTGTCGGCTCCGAACCCGTAGCCGTAGAATTCGCGGCCGTTTTCGAGTACGATTTTCTTGGTGTAAGGTTTCATATCGTTTTGCTGTCTTTCGTTATCCCACTCTCCGGGCTCTCCTTTCCGTCGTAAACAACGCGGCCGCCCACTACCGTCAGCACGGCACGGCCCCGCACCGGCCAGCCCGCAAAGGGGGTCGAACGTCCCTTGGAGCGGAACGCCGCCGGGTCTATTTCGTAAGGCGTTTCAAGGTCCAGCACCGTGAAGTCCGCCGCTTCGCCCGGCTCCAGTCCGCCCCCGAGGCCGAATATCCGGCGCGGATTCACCGCCATCAGCTCCACGAGCCGCTCCAGCCCTATCTTTCCCGGCACTACCAAATGCTCGTAGAGCACCCCGAACGCGCATTCCAGCCCCACGATGCCCATCGCGCTGCCCGCCAGGCCGCGGCTTTTCTCCTCGGCCGTGTGGGGCGCATGGTCCGTGGCTATCACTTCTATCGTCCCGTCGGCGATTCCGGCCAACAGCGCGTCGCGGTCGGCCCGGCTCCGCAGGGGCGGGTTCATCTTGAAACGGCCGTCTTCCTGCAAATCTTCGTCACACAACAGCAAGTAGTGCGGCGCCGTCTCGCAGCTCACGCGCAGCCCCCGGGCTTTCGCCTGCCGCACCAGCTCCACGCTTTCACGCGTCGATACATGGCAGACATGATACTGACAGCCCGTCTTCTCGGCCAGCATGATGTCCCGCTCCACCTGACGCCATTCGCTTTCGGAGCAGATGCCCTTGTGGCCGTGCTCGCGGCAATAGCCGCCGTCGTGTATATAGCCCCCGCGCAGCAGGTCGTCGACCTCGCAATGGGCCACTATCGGCCGACCCACCGCCGCGGCCCGCCGCATCGCTTCCTCCATCAGCCCGGCCGACTGTACGCCGCGGCCGTCGTCCGAAAATCCGGCTACATACGGCGCCAATGCCGCGAAGTCCACCAGCTCGCCGCAGCCCCGCTGTCCCATCGTAATCGACGCATAGGGCACCACCCGCACCACGGCGTCGCGCCCGATGAGGTCGGTCTGCACCCGCAGATGTTCCGGCGTGTCGGGCGCCGGGTTCAGGTTCGGCATCGCGCAGACGGTCGTATAGCCGCCGCGCGCCGCTGCCGCCGTGCCCGTCGCGATGGTCTCCTTGTGCGGGAATCCCGGTTCGCGCAGGTGTACATGGACGTCGACCAGCCCCGGCACCGCATGCCGTCCTCCGAGGTCCACCGTCCGGTCCGCCGCCGTCCCCGGCGTATCGGCCGCCATACGGCCGTCTTCCACCAGCAGCGACCCCGCCGCGAATCTTCCGCCGCGGTAGACTTGTGCGTTCACGTACCTTGTCTTCATTCCGGTCCGAGCATAAAAAAATAGGGCAACCGTGCCGGTTACCCTAATAAAACAACAATGCCGCATTCGTCGACAGACCCGAAACCCGACCGATGGTCCTGCTGCCAGAACGTGCCGATCCGAGTTATGTTGGGTTCGCGTCTCATCATGCGGTTGCATTCGGGGACAAAGGTACGACTTTAAGGACGAAACCGCAATCTTTCCGAACGAAAAATTTTCAACAATCCGTCCACAACCCCGCCTTTCTCCGGTGTCTCGGCGCCGCCCTCATAAAACCCGGCTTTTACTCGGGCCGAACAGGTCCGTCCGGTCTTCCATCGTTCCGTCCGCCGCCACGCGGTAGAACCGCTGGTTGGTCGTCGGCGAGCCCAGCGGCCCCAGCGCCTCCACCCACGGACCCAGTTTGATGTAGTCGTAGGTCTCGGGCGCCACGCCTGCCGGGAGTTCCGGGCAGCCCGAGTACCACCCCACCCGCAGCTTCGGTTTCAGCCGCCGCACCGTCGCCGCCAGCCGCGCAATTTCGTGGGGCGCCCCGTCGCCGCCCATGAAACACACGCACGTCACCGCCGGCCCGTAGCGGCCGAGCAGCACCCCCAGCGCTTCGTCGTCCAGCACTTCGCCCGCATCGGCTTGCAGGTGGGGGCTGTGGCAGCCCGGACAACGGTTGGGGCACGCCGCAATATTTATCGCCAGCGTCGTTTCGCCGGGTATCTCGGCGAAAACCACATCGTAGTTACAGAACCGTACCACCCCGCTACTCCGCTTTGGCATAGAACCTCCGGGCCGCTTCCTGCTGACGCGCCACCGAGAAATTCGACACCCGCTTCATGTAGCCGATTACCCGCGTCAGGTAATCCACCCGGTCGCTGTGGCACTCGGGGCATTCCTTCAGATAGCGTTTGTCGATATGGCCGCACGCGTTGCATACCGTGTTGGGGATGTTGAACGTGAAGTAATTGCACCCCTCAGCCGCCGCCACCCGCAGCAGGTGGCGGTATTGTTCCTGCGTGAGGTGTTCCTCCAGGTTCATGTGGAGCGCCGAACCGCCCGTCAGGTGTTCGATGTACTTGCGGCCGTGCAGACGGAACTTGTCGATGACGTTCAGCGACGGGTCCTCCACCGCATAGAAATAGGAGTTATAGCAGTCGCGCGGCACCGCATAGCCGTCTTCGCGGTCCCACTTGGCGTGCTTCACCCCCACGTTTTCGGCCGGAATCATTTCGCAGTTGAACATCAGCTCCTTCGAGCGGTATTTCTTGTTGTAGCGCTCCACCAGCCCCAGCACTTCCTGCACGAACGCCGCATAACCGTCGTTGTCGTCGATGCGCAGCCCCAGGAATTCGGCCGCCTCGACCAGCCCGTTCACCCCCACGGTCAGATACTGCCGCGCAAGGTTTATGTAACCCGCATCGAAGAGCGGGAGCATCCCTTTCGATTGCAGCGCCTTGAGATTTTCGTTGTAGGCCGTCTGGACCTTGTGCACCAGGTCGACCACTTCTTCCAGGAACGTCAGGTAGTGCATCCCGTTCTTCACCGCATACTGGATGCAGCGGTTCAGGTTGATTGTCAGCACGCTTTTCGAGCCTGTCGACACGCCGCCCGCACCCAGCGTGTAGCTGAATCCGTTGTCCTGTATCTCGTTTCTGAGACGGCAGCACGACGAAAGCGAATCGGCATTGTCGCTGATGTAGGTAAAGAACGAATGGCCCTCGGCATACATCTTCGCCGTGAAGTCGCCCCATTCTGCGTCCATCGCGTCGCCGTCCTTGGTCAGCAGCGCCATCGTCTCGACCGGGAACGTCAGCACGGTTTTGGTACGTTCGCGGTTGAACCATGTCATGAATCGTTTTTGGAGCCACGAGAGCGACTCCCAATGGGGTTTCGACCCGTCCGGGAATACGAATTCGCCGAAAAGCGATTCAAAATAGTAGCGGTCGTAATAGGCCACATTCCAGAACACGGCCTGGAAATTCCGCGCACCCGTGGGCTGGTTGATGGAGTAAACGATTTGCTCGAAGCAGTCCGTGATGATTTTGTCGATCGTGCGCCGTTTGCGCGAGAGGTCCACCACTTCGTCGGCACGCAGATAGTAGTCTTCGCCGTATTCCTGTTCGATGAAGTAGTTCATGTACATCAGGAATTCCGGCGTCGCGCAGGCCCCCGACAGCATCGACGAGACGATGAACACCATGTTCACGAAGCCGCCGCAGAACGATTTGAGGTTCGTCGGCCGCGTCGAATTGCCGCCCACCGTAAGCGTGCCGTTGAGCAGCCACGGGTACATCGTCACCGAAGCGCAGTAGTTGGCCATCGAGGTTTCGTCGTTCTTGTAGATGAAGTGGCTGTTCAGCAGGTGCAGATACCTGTCCGCCAGCTCCTTGCCGTACATCTCCTTGATGCGGTCGGTCAGCAGGCGGCGGTTCAGACGGATGAAGTTCTGCTTCGGCAGTTCGCCGATGAGGGTGGCGATGTTCTTGTTCTCCACATTGGCGTTGGCGTCGTATTTCGAGCCCGTCGCCGGGTTCGAGGCGTCGCAGTAGGAGGTCAGAAAATCCAGCTTCTCGCGCGTCTCGCGGTCTTCGGTGTGTTTCTGGCGATAGAGTATGTAGCTTTTCGCCACCGCAAAGTAGCGTTCGGCCATCAGCGCCGTCTCCACCTGGTTCTGTATCTCCTCCACCGACATCCCGTCCGACACCCTCACCCGGCTCAGCACCGACGTCAGGTCGTCGTCCGTGGCGTAGCCTCCCGCCGCCAAAAAAGCCTTGCTCACCGCACGTTTGATTTTCTCCACCGAAAACGCTTCGCGCTTGCCGTCGCGTTTGACAATGTTGAGTTCCGAAATTCCCATATCCGTATATTTTTATTATAGTGTCATTCCAAGCCCCGGCCTCGCCCCCGCGTCTCTGCCGAATCATCTGCAGCAAGCACCTCGCGGGCCCGGCTGGGGCGGTCGCGCCATAGGCGCGAGCCGGGCCCCGCGCAAAGTTGCTATCCCGTCATTACGAGGAGCCGCAGACAAACCGGCACTCGCAGCGCAAGCGTTTCCCGGCAGTCGCCAAGCCACCCCGTTCCACCCCAAGGGGCGGAACAGCCTTTTCAGTTTTCCGATTCTTGTTTTTTCATCGTTGGACCGCACCCTTTTTCCCGAGGGCGTCGGTCCCGTCCGGCAAGGCAGGTCTTCTGACTCGTTCCTTCTGCACGCCTTCCCGCCCGCAGGGGCAGTGGCTCAGAGATTGTGCAGGTCACGGCGGAACTCACAGCTACGGGAATAGTCCCTGATTCGCACAGGCGTTCCCTTTTGATCCCGTGCCGGCAGCCGCCGGCGGGGAACCTTGCCAGCAGCAAAAGTAGGAATTGTCCGCCGTTCCGCCAGCATCGGCGCCCGGTTTTTAATGAACAAGTTTTGAACAAACGCTCCGAAACGCCGCAGGATGCACCGCTGCAAAATTTTCGTTACCTTTGCACGTAATATTTCCGCTCCATGACACACCGTTTGCAGTTTGCCGCGTTCCGTTCCCCCGCCGATTCCGGATGGGCCGAGGCCATGGCCATCTACCGCGAAGCCTTCCCCCCGAGGGAGCGGCGCAGCGAGGAGGATACTGTCGCCGCGCTGGCCGACCCGGCGTTCCGGGCCGAGAGCATCCGAGTGGACCGGCAGGTCGCCGGCATCCTCTTTTATTGGCTGTTCGGCGCTTCTTATTATGTCGAGTACCTCGCCGTCTCGCCCGCACTCCGGGGTCGGAACATCGGCGCCGAAGCGTTGACGGAATTCTGCCGCGGCAGGCGGGTCATCCTCGAAATCGAACCGCCCGAAGAACCCCTCGCCGTCAGGCGCAAGCACTTCTACGAACGCGCGGGGTTCGTCGCCAATCCCCACGCTTACATCCACCCCTCCTACGGCTGCCCCAACGAACCCCACCCGCTGGTGCTGATGAGCTTTCCCGACCCCCTCACAAACGACGAAGCCCGCGGTTTCGCGGACTTCGTAAGAGAAAAGGTACTTCGGTATTCGCAGCTCGAACACCCCGGCTACAAGTAGCCTTCTTCGGCAAACTCGCGGACCGAACGCACGTAGCGTGCGATGGTCTCCTCCATGGTGTCGTACGATTTGCCGCCCGCCGCGTTCTTGTGGCCGCCGCCGTTGAAGTACTTGCGGGCAAAGAGGTTGACATCCACGTCGCCGCGCGAACGCAGCGACACCCGGATGAACTTGCGGTGGGCAAGGAACATCGCCGACATCTTCATCTTCTTGATTGTCAGCGCGTAGTTCACAAACCCCTCGCTGTCGCCCTGCTGGAATCCGAAGCGGCGCATTTCGTGTTCCATCAGCGACATGTAAGCCACCGTCCCGTCCTCGATGAGCTGCATCTTGCGGTTGATGGCATAGCCGAACAGCCGCGCGCGGCCCTCGGTATAGGCGTTGTAGACATTGTTGTAGACCGTCGGGACGTGCACGCCCCGTTCCACCAGCGTCGCCACCGCCCGGAACAGCCCCGGCGTGAGGGACGAAAAGGCGAAGTTGCCCGTGTCGGTCATCATCCCCACATAGAGCGCTTCGGCCATCTGCTGCGTGATGGCCTCAGTCCCGAAGAGCGCTTCGATAAGCCGGTACATGATATAGCACGTGCTCGACGCTCCCGGGTAGGAGAACATCAGGTCGAAACCCTCGTCGGGCGAGAGATGGTGGTCGATCAGTATCCGCCGGGCCGAGGTGTTGGCCGACAGCGTGTCGCTGAGTATTTCCAGCCGGGAAACAGCGTTGAAATCCAGGCAGAAAATCAGGTCGGCTTCCGCAAGGGCCCGCGCCGCACGGCCTTCGGTGTCGTTGCGGAACACCACCACTTCCTCGATGCCGGGCATCCAGTCCAGAAAATAGGGATATTTGTTCGGCACGATGCAGGTCGCCTCGTGTCCCAGCGCCCGCAGCGCCCCGGCCCAGGCCAGCGACGAGCCCACGGCGTCGCCGTCGGGATTGGTATGGGAGACGATCGCCGCACGCAGACCCGGCGTGGAGAGCATCTGGCGCAGGCGGTCGACTTGGTCGGTTGATAGTTTCATCGGCTCGGGTTGTTCGTTCGTCGGTGCAAAAATAGTAAAATTCCTTATTCCTCCGCGGCTTCCCCTTCAAAAACCAGGTGTCCGCCTTCGGCGTCCACGGTCAGTTCCACACGGCGGCCCATGTAGAGCGCTTCGTTGAGGATGTCATGGCCCGCCGGGAATCCGAACAGCAGCGGAATCCCCAGCGGCCGCAGGTGCGCCGCCACCCGCTCGTAGGCGTCGGCTCCGAAGCGTTCGGCGCCCGCTATGTGGCTGAAGTCGCCCACCACCACCGCCTGTACGTTGCTCAGCGCCCCGCTCCGCAGCAGCTGCTGCATCATCCGGTCCACCCGGTAGACGTATTCGTTCACTTCCTCAAGAAACAGAATCGTCGGGCTGTCGGTCTGGAGCGCTTCGGGGGTCCCGCAGGCGGCGCACAGCACCGTCAGGTTGCCTCCCGTCAGACGGCCCCGCGCCTTGCCCGCCACGTCGAGCGGATGCGGCGCCACGTCGATGCGGCGAAGCAGTCCGAACAGGGCCCGCCGCAGCGATTCGGCCGCCAGGTCTTCTTCCTCGAACACGAACGAGCTCGGCATCGTTCCGTGTATGCTCTCCACCCCCACATGCGCCAATGCCGCGTGCAGCGTCGTCAGGTCACTGAATCCCACCAGCCACTTCGGGTTCCAGCGCAGCTCCTGCAGCCGCAGCATCGGCAGCAGCCGCACCGACCCGTAGCCGCCGCGGCACGCTATGACGGCCTTCACCGTCGGGTCCTCGATCATCGCCTGCAAGTCGGCGGCGCGCACGCTGTCGGGTGCCGCAAAGTAGCCGTCGCTCTGATCGCAGCAATGGGGCGCGAACTTCACATGCAGGCCCCACGACGCAAAGCGGCCGCGCAGCAGCGCCGTGTCGGTCTTGGCCGCGAGTTTCGCCGCCGGGGTCACCAGCCCCACCGTATCGCCGATGCGCAGGTAGGGCGGGCGCACGAATTCCAGCGTGTCGGCCGACGCCGTCGCGCCAAGGAGCAGGCAGATTATCGTAAGCAGTCGTTTCATCGTTCGTTATCGTTTGCGGTGGACCAGGCTTTCGGGCAGCGGCAGCCGCAGTCGCAGAAAGCTCACCGCCGAACCTGCCAGCGCAGCCGCAGCGGCCACGGCCAGCGCCGCACGGGTGCTTCGGTCCGGCACCGCATGGAACAGCAGCGCCATCAGCGCCGCGCCCGTCGTCTGTCCCGTCAGCCGGGCCGTCGCCAGCATCCCGCTCGCCGAGCCGCTCCGCTCGGGCGGGGCCGAAGCTATCAGCATACTGTTGTTGGGCGATTGGAAAAGCGCAAAGCCCGCCCCGCCCAAAGCCAGCCGCCATACGATGTCGGCTGCCGAGGGTTCCGCAGGCAGCCACGCCAGCGCCGCCAGTCCCGCAGCCATCGCCGCAAGACCCGTGCCGCCCAGCGCTCCCGGGTGCAGCCGCCCCACCAGCATCCCCGCCGCCGGAGCCACCGCCACAATAACTGCGGGCCACGCCGTCAGCAGCAGCCCTGCCGTCACTTCGTCGTAGCCCAGCGTGTGTTGCAGATAGAACGGCAGCGCCACCATCGAAAGCATCTGGGCCAGATAGGAGCAGACCGACGTAAGCACCGACACCGAGAAGACCGGAATCCGCAGCAGGTCGAGCGGCAGCAGCGGATGCGTCTCGCGCAGCTGGCTCCGCACGAACCACCCGCCCGCCGCCAGGAGGACGGCCGCTCCGGCCAGCAGTATCCGACCGTCCCAGCCGTGGGAAAGTCCTTCGACCGAAGCCATCAGCAGCCCGAACGTCAGCGCGTTGAGCGCCACGTCGCGCCACCGGGGTGTGCGGCTTTCGGATTGTACGGGATTGGGCGGCAGAAACCGCGCGCTGAGCCACAACGCCGCCGCACCCACCGGAATATTGACCGCAAAGAGCCATTGCCACGGCCCCGCCGAAAGGATGGCGGCCGCCACGGCAGGCCCCGCCACCGACGACACGGCTACTACCGTGGCATTGATTCCCATCCCGCGCCCGAGCTGGGCCCGCGGGTAGATGAAGCGTATCAGCGTCGTGTTGACCGACGTCACGGCCGCCGCCCCGAAGCCCTGGAGCACCCGGGCCAGCACCAGCGTCGCGAACGACCCGGCCAGCGCACAGCCCGCCGAAGCCAGCGTGAAGAGCGCGAGGCCGCCCACATAAATCTTACGGTAACCCAGCGTCTCGCCCAGCGCAGCCAACGGCAGCACGCTCACCATGATGGCCAGCTGGTAGGCGTTGACAATCCATATCGAATCGGCCGACGACACCGCCAGCTCCGCCCCCAGCGTCGGCAGCGCCACATTGGCTATCGCGCTGTCCAGCACCGAGAGCCCCACGCCGAACGCCACGGCCAGCACGGCACCCAGCCGGCGCGGCATGGGCAGCCCGTCGCCGGGTGCAGTATGTAGGAAAGTCGTGTTCATCAATTCCGTCCGCCGGGATCAAGGCCTGCAGCGGGTCTGCAAACTTACGCCATAAAATCCGAAGATGAAAGGCCCGGGGCCGGAAATCGCCTGCGCCCCTTGCGCTTTCATCCTCGGCAAACAGCCCCGCAGATGCTGGACGCAGCGCACGGGGAAACCGTTAGCCCGGTTATTGTTGTTCAGCGGGTTCACGTTGCCCGTGTCGAAGTTCAGACTGCCCGCGTTGAGGTTGCCTGCCAGGTAGGACGACGATGACCAGCACCAGCCGCCCGCGCCGACACTCGTCAAGGCTCCCGTCGTAACGTGACGGTAGCCCGTAGCAGGCAGTCGGAGCAGTCGCTGGGATGAATGGCAGAAAAAATGAATAATGAATAGTTAATAATGAATAATTATCCGAGATTCGGAAAAACAATTATTCACTATTCATTGTTAATTATTCATTAACCCAAGTTTTCCGCCAGACTGGAATGAATAACTGACGGCGTATTGAAACGTTTTAACAGCCTGTTAAAACGTTTTAGCGTTCAGCGAAACGCCGCCAGCGGACTGCTGAATCTACGGGCCGCGCTGACGAAAACCGTGGCCTTCGTCATTCCGGGCCGGGGGCTGTTATGGCGTCGGGGCCTGCGGCGGTGTGCCGCAGGTCCGTCAGAAATTGAAAAAGTAGTTCATGAAGAAGTTCCAGAACGTCACCACGCCCGTGGCTAAAAGTTTGGCCGCATAGAAGTTCGCCCGGAACTTGTGGTGCAGCAGCCAAATCGTCGCCGTGTTGATGACCAACCCCAGCAACGCGATGCCCAGGAAGCGCAGATACTGCCCCGCGATGTCGGGGTCTTCGTTGTGGAACGTCCACACGCGGTTGAGCAGGTAGTTGGTCGTCGCGGCGCACAGAAAGCCCACCGAATTGGCCGCATACTTGTTCACGCGCAGCCATTCCTTGCACGCGTAGGTCACCCCAAAGTCCACGAAGACCCCCGAGCCGCCTACGACGCAGAATTTGATGAATTGCAGAATCATGGTTTCAAGACCTCCGTCCGGAGCGGTTTTCCGTTGAACCAATGGGTGCGGCCCTCGCGGCGCAGGGCGAATCCGGCGGCATACTCTTTTCCGGCCAGCCGTTCCGGTACCCGCAGCGTCGCTTCAGCCTCCGTTTCCGAGCGGGCCGGAATCGTACAGCGCACTCCCGTCGGGATTTCCTCCACCTCGAAACGGCCGTGCTTCCAAACCATGACCAGCTCCGTCTCCCCGCCGATTTCCACCTCGTAGTCATACGGATTCGCCAGCCGCACCCGCATGCGCAGTTCCTGCCCGGGCACCACCTGCTCCGGCAGCCCCGCAAACGCAGCGTCGACCAACCGCACGGGGCGGAAATCGGGGTCGACCAGCCACGTGAATCCCCGGCCGTTGGCCAGCGCGATGCTCTGCGTCCGGAAAAGCGTGTCGCCCGGTTCGCGGCGCGGCGTCTCGACCAGCACTTCGCGCCCGGCAAACCGCGAATCGTCGTCCCGGAACTGCCATTGGTGAGTCCTGTAACCGATATTGGGCTGGCAGTAGGCTTCGCCGCCCGTATAGAAGCGGTACTTGGCCGCCACGGCATAGCTCCCTCTGAAAATGACCGGGCGGCCGTCGGCTTCGCGGGCAATGGCTCCGTAGCTCGCCTTGTTGTCGAAGACCTCGAACCGGATGCCCAGCGGGTTGAACATCATTTCGATGCGGACCAGAGCCATCAGCGCCACCACAACCCACCCGGCGCGCATCACGTAGCGCCGCGTGCGGGGATGACGGCGCGCATAGTCGAACAGCACGCAGACCAGCCCGAGCGCCGCGACGATGACCCACTGCGGCTGCACATAGCCGCGGAACGCCGACAGCAGGAAGAACCCGACAAAGGCGGCCGGGAAGCATTTCAGCGCACGCCGCACCGCGTCCTCGGGCCGGGCGGCCCGCCACGCCTTGATGTAAAGCGGCAGATACAGCGGATTGAAAACCACCAGCATGTTGGCCACGAAATCGGTCACGTAGCTCAGCCGGAACTGCGCATTGCGCCCCGAAAGGTGGTAGGCGAACGAAGCCCAGTCGTGGTGGTATTGCCACAGGAAATGGGGCACAAGCAGCAACAGCGCCACCGCCCCGCCCGCATAGAGCCCCGAACGGCGCAGCAGCCGCGGATTGGCTGCCAGCGCAAAAAGCACCACCAATGCCCCGTGATACTTGCTGTAAGCCATGGCCGCCATAGCCAGCCCCAGCCAAAGCCAAGCCCCGCGGCGCCGTTCGGCGAACCGTCCGAGCGCCAGCAGAAACAGCGTCGCGGTCATCATCAGCGGACCGTCGGGCACCGCGATGAATCCGTAGAGCTGCAACATCAGCGTCGCGGCCGAAAGCATCGCGAAAAGTTCTCCGTCGCGCCGCACCGCATCGGCAGGCCGTATCAGCCGCCACAATAGGTAGAGGTAGAGGGGCTGCAGCAGTGTGAAGAAGAAGCGCACGCCCAATTCGGTTCCGGGCCAAACGTGCTGCCCCAGCCACACCAGCAGGGCCGTCATCGGCGGATGGTCGAAGTAACCCCAGGCCAGGTGCTCGGCGAACATCCAGTAGTAGGCTTCGTCGTTGGCAAGCTCCGCCGTCGCGGCCAGCACGATGTTGCACACCCACCAGACGCCCAGCCACAGCAGCACCGCCCCGTCGGCCCCCAGCGACCGGTAGTTTTTCACAAGCGCGTTCTTCATTCCGGGAATCAAAACTACTCGCCCTGCGCCGAGAGTTTGGCAATCTGTTTTTCCGCTTCGGCGGCAAGGTTCGCGGCCTGCTTCTCGGCCTCGGCAACCAGTTTGTCTCCGGCCTTTTCGGCCGCGAATTTGGCCAAAGTGCCTTTCTTGGCGGCTTCGTCCACAAGTTTGGTCCGCTGAGCCTGCGCGGCCGCTACGAGTTTTTCACCCGCCCGCTTGGCTTCGTCGCGCAGTTTGGCCGCCTGCTTCTCGACCTCGGCACGCAGATTCTCTTTCTGCTTCTCCACTTCGGCCGCAAGCGATTCGCTGCCCGTAAGTTTCTGAATCTGTTCGTCGACCACCTTCTTGACGGCCTGTTCGGCAGCTTCGCGGACGCCCAGCGTAATCTTGGGTGCAGTGAACGTTCCACCGATCTTCACGTTGAGCGTCTCCAGCACGCCGCCTGTCGCCGACGCGGGCATCGAAACCTTGGCCACATAGTCGATGGTCTGGTCCAACCCAGTCGAACCCGACAGATTTACATTGGTTCCGGCAAGTTTCAAGTCGAAAGGCTGCGTCGTGACACGGCCGTTCTTGATGGCGAAACGAATCGCCACGTCCTTGGCTTCAATCTTGCGCAACTTGTCGTTGTTCAGCGCTTTGGCCAGCGCGTCGAACGCTTCGATGTTCTGAACACGGATATTTTCCGATTTGATTTCGCCCGCTGCGTTGACCGACTGCAAATCGGGCGACATCGTGGAATCGAGCGCCGCGGTCATGTCGAGCGACAGCGAGTAGTCGCCGCCCGTCTTGGCGAACACCGGCACCAGTTTCTGCACCATTTCGAGTTCGTCGAACGTCTGCGAGAACGACGCTCCGGCCAACGACAGCCCCAGCCGCAGCGACGGACGCGACGGGTCGGCCGCGGTCGAATAGCGGCCCGACGCCGAAGCCTTGCCGCCGAAAAGCTGCAGCGCCAGCTTGTCGAGCGACAGCGCCCCCCCGGCCACCCGCATTTCGCCCGTGAGGGCCGAAACGGTCATCTTGTTGAAGAGGATTTTCTGCAATTCGGTATTGAGCGAGAGGTCCAGGTTCTTGGGCACCACCAGCACCTGCATCGGTTCGGCGGGCTGCTCCTCAACAGCCGCAGGCTCTTCCGACGCGGGAAGCGCCGCCATGATTTCGTTCAGATCGAGCAACCCGGAACGTACATAGAGCCGCCCGGCCAGCTTGTCGCCCCGGAGCAGATAGCCCAGATAACCCGTAAGCTGGCCCTTGGCCGACAGGTCGCTCCGCCCTACCGTCACCCCGAAGTCGCCGAGGGTCATGGCCTTGGGCGTAATGGTCGCGGCGGCGCGGCGGATATGCACCGCAGGGAGTTTGGGCACCGTCAGCCCCAGCTGTTCGATGACGAACGTTCCCGAAGCGGCCATCTGTTCGTAACGCTTCTTCTCGATGTCGGACATGCGGCCCGACACCTTCAGGTCGGCCGTGATGACGCCCCCGAGGTCGATTTGCTTGTCGAGCGGATAAACCTCGCGAACGGCCCCCAGGTCCACCTTGCCAGCCACCGAAGCCCGGAAAGCGGGGTCGCTGACGAGGTTGGTGGCGTGGAACGTCGCGGCGACCGAATTGCCCGCCATCCTGAGCGAAAACTTCGAGAGGTCGACGACCGTCTTGTTCATCGTACCGCCGGGATTGGAAATCCCTGCCGCAAGCTGAATGTCGGTGACGGCCTTGGGCAACGACGAATATTGGAAACTGCCGTTGCTGACCGTGGCCTTGGCCGCAAAGGCGGGGAGCACCGAACCGTGTATTTCGCCCTTGGCCCACACGTCGAGCGCCAATTCGCCCGAGGCCGAGAGATTGCGGAAATCCTTGGTATAGAAAGCCGGAATCAGCGACAGCACGTCCTTGAACAGCACCTTGCCGCATCCGGCCGTCAGGTCCATCGCAACGGCGCCGCTCTCCTTGAGGTGCACCCACCCATCGAGCGACAGGGCGATGGCGTTAAGCCGGAACGTATTGTCCGTAAATGTGAAACGGTTGTTCTTGAGGTCGGCGGCAATCGTAGCATCGAGTTCGGCTTCGGCGCCGCTCAGCAGGGGAATCCCGCCCGAGACGAAACGCATCTGCCGGGCATCGAGCCGCAGCGCGAGGTCGGTCCGCTCGGCCGACATGTCGCCCCGCAGCCGCAGCGACAGAGGAGCGGTGGAAAAGGCCATGTGGATGGAATCGTCCTCGTAACGAACCGACGCATCGGAAATCCGGAAATCGCGCAGCTGCAACCGGAACGACGACGATTCGGACTGCTCCTCGGTCTCCTCGTCGGGCTCTTCGTCCGTGGGCTTCATGACGTCCCAGTTCACAGCTCCGTCGGCCAGTTTGTGAGCGTGCAGCGCAGGGGCCGCAAGGATGACCTTGGAGACCTCGAACCCCTCGTCGCCGAAGAACGACAGCAGGTCGACGACCACCGAAATACGCCGTGCGGCAACGATGGTGTCGCCCTCGAAACGCTCCGTACCCACGAGGGTCAGCCCCTTGAGCTCGACCGACGCATGGGGGAAATGGCGCAGCAGACTGATGTTCAGCTTCTCGAAATCGAGTTTCGCCGTCAGCATGGCGTTGGCCTCGCGCTTGACGATTTCGGCCACTTGCCCCCGCAGCGCCATCGGAGCCACAATGATGACCGCCAACAATACGGCCGCGACAATGGCCGCAATCCTGAAAGACTTCTTCATGTTCGGATTATGATTCTGAGGGGCAAAGATAATTAAAATTAAAGATATTGGCGGTCGTTACGCCGTACAATTGTGCGAGGTCGCGGTCGAGCATGACGCGCTGGCCGCGGATTTCATAGATTTTGTTTTGGATGGCGGTAAGTTGGGGCTTCATTGTGCCGGGACGGAATATGTTTTCACAAATTCAAATATAACGAAAAGTCCGGCAATAAAACAAAAAGGCGGAAAGAAGCTGATTTCTTTCCGCCCCGGAAGTTGCGTCGTGTGTTCTGTGTGTTTATTATTTTTTCGGGTAACTCAACCCGCTGAAAAATTCGACCAACGATATTTGATAGTAATCGCAAATATCCGAAAGCGTGGTGACGGAGATATTGGTCTGCCCTCGTTCTATTCGCCCGATATGAATATCCGTGTCGATATAAACATCTATCTGGGACAAATTGCGCTCCTTACGCAAACTACGTAATCGGGCCGCGATTGCCTGCAACAGAATTTTATTGCTCCTCGGTTGTCCCATTTGCTCTTTGTTATGCAAAGGACACGAATAATGATAAATAAAACGATGACGAACTTGTCATTTTCAAAAGAAATTCCTATCTTTGTCGCATCACAACAATTAATAAATGCAGAAATAATGCTAAATTTGCGAGAGAATAGTTCGGCTTAGCCGACGGACATAACGACATAAAGGGTAAACAACTCTTTATACTTACCGTAAAATTGGGAACTTTGCAGTAATCAGGTATAAAGGTTGTCAGCTCAAGTTATGTCCTGCCCGTTTCGACGGGTAGGGCAAACTGGGCGCAGGACAATCGACTGATTACAGGTATCCCAATGCCTACGGTAGGAAGATTGACACCGTGCCCTTTTTTGTTTTCGTGGGCGGGTGTTCAACACAAGCTATTACGGCTGCAGCATATTGTGGAATAAATTTAAGGGCGGCCGGGACCGTCGCACCCCGCCCTGGTTTTTTTAAGACTGCCTGCCGAATAACTTGATAATATATAGTCTGCGCAGAATTCCTGCGTAAGACTTACCCTGACCGCCGGGCCCTGGGTGCGGAGAAACGGAGCCCCGGAGGTTGAGTTGCGTCACATCCCAGCAACGTTTTTCTGCTCCGCACCCATTTTTAACAATTACACCAGCAACAACCTCCGATGTTCATTCTCCATGTCTGCGACAAAGCCATCCACGACAGAATGAACAAAGGACCGGAGCACAAGGAATCAAAAACCTTGTGCTTCGCTGTTTATGGAGGTGGCAGATGTATGGCAGAGAGTGAAAATGCCGCCGTCGGGTCGGGCCGACGAAGAAAAACGCTTCGGAATCCGGCGATAATGCGTATATTTGGCGGAAACAAACACCCGAACGATGACTTTGCGCGAACAACTATTCGAGCTGGCGGACACCCGCTACCGCGATTTCAGCGCCTCGCTGACCCCGGGAGCCGGGAAAATGATCGGCGTACGCATACCGCAGCTGCGGGCCATGGCCCGCGAAATAGCCCGCGGCGACTGGCGGACGTGGCTCGCGGAAGCCGAGGACGAATATTTCGAGGAGAAGATGCTGCGAGGGATGGTCATAAGCTATGCGAAATGTCCGCCCGAAGAGAAACTGCAATGGACCGGCCGCTTCGTCCCGACAATCGACAACTGGGCGGTGTGCGACTGCTTCTGCTGGCGGCTCAAGGCGGCCGAACGCGGCCCGATGTGGCGCTTCATCCAATCCTATTTCAGCTCGCAGGCCGAGTACGAGGTACGTTTTGCGGTGGTCATGGCGCTGGGCAACTTCGTCGACGAAGAACACCTCGACCCTTTCCTGGAGCTGTTGGGCGCTGTCCGCCACGACGCCTACTACGTCCGCATGGGCATAGCGTGGGCCGTGTCGGTCTGCTACGTGAAATTTCCGGAGCGCACGGAAGAATGGCTGCTCGACGGGTGCCCGCTCGGCGACTGGACCTACAACAAGGCGCTGCAGAAAATCGTCGAATCGCTGCGCGTGACCCCCGAAACGAAAGCGAGAATCAAAACCATGAAGCGCCGCGCGAAATAAAAAAGGACCGAAAAGCGTATTTCCGAAAAAAAGCGTATTTTTGTATTTACAAAAAATGAAAAACCATGCGCAAACTGGTAATCATACCCACCTATAACGAAAAGGAGAATGTCGCGGCCATGATAGCCAAGGTCTTCTCGCTGCCCGAAGAGTTCGACCTGCTGATTATCGACGACGGTTCGCCCGACGGCACCGCCGCAATCGTCAAGCAGCGCCAGCAGGATTTCCCCGGGCGGCTGCACTTGGTGGAGCGCAGCGGCAAGCTGGGGCTGGGCACGGCCTACCTGACGGGCTTCCGCTGGGGGCTGGACCACGGCTACGACTACATGTGCGAAATGGACTGCGATTTCTCGCACAACCCCGACGACCTGGTACGGCTTTTCGCCGCCGCGGCCGCTGGCAGCGACGTGGTGGTGGGTTCGCGCTATGTGAAAGGGGTGAACGTGGTCAACTGGCCTATGTCGCGGCTGATGATGTCGTACTTCGCCTCGAAATACGTGCGCACGGTGACCCGGATGCCCGTGCACGACGCCACGGCCGGATTCGTCTGCTATTCGCGCAAGGCATTGGAAGCCATCGACTTCGATCGCATAAAAATGAAGGGCTACGGCTTCCAGATAGAAATGAAATACACGGCATGGCGCCTGGGGATGAAAATCGAGGAGGTCTCCATCGTCTTCGTCGACCGCCAGGAGGGAACCTCGAAAATGAGCGGCGGCATCTTCGGCGAAGCGCTTTTCGGCGTGATGGGACTGCCGTGGCGTAAAATCCGCAAGCGCCAGCAATGACGCCGCAACTATCGGCACGCCGCCCGCACAAGGGCGGCTTTTTAGGTCGGGCCGGGGCTTTCTTTCTCAGCCCGCGCAACCTCTACATAATCGGTTTTCTGCTGATACTCGCGCTGTCGCTTATCGAAGCGTCGCGCGGGCGTCACCGCAATTTCATGATTTTCGCCGAGGCGACCAAGCTGTTCTGGCAGCAGATAGCTCCCTACGGCGCAAACTGGCCCCCGGCGGGGATGCGGCTCGACTATTTCCTCTACGGACCGCTGTTCAACGTGCTGTTCGCGCCGTTCGCCTACCTGCCCGGATTGCTGGGCCCGGTGGCGTGGAACCTCTTCAACTTCACGCTGTGGTTCGCGGCGATTTTCACCCTGCCCCGCTTCACGCGCGAGGAGAAATGCAAATCGTTTCTCTACACGTTTCTGATATTGGCGTGCACACAGCTCTCATTCCAATACAATGTGACCGTGGGCTGCATGTTCCTTTTTGCCTATGCGCTGCTCGAACGCGGCCGGGGATTTTGGGCCGTGGTGCTTATCATACTGTCGGGGTTCACCAAAGTCTACGGCATTTTCCAGCTGGGACTGCTGGTCTGCTACCCGCGCTTCTGGCGCAACATGGGCTATGCGGTGCTGGTCGGAGCCGCGCTGTGGGCGCTTCCGGCCGTGGGCACGACACCCGACGGACTGCCGGGCTGGTACGGCGAATGGGCCGACGCGCTGCTCTCGCACAAGGATACGCGCGAATGGAAGAACATCTTCTATCTGCGGCCGCTGAACCTGCTTGCCGTGCAGCCCTGGGTGCAGGCGGGGGTGTTGGCGGCGCTGACGGCAGGGCTCTTCGCGCGGTGGCGGCAATGGCGGAGCGACTATTTCCGCATCGGAGCGCTGGCCTGCCTGACGGGCTATGTCATCCTGTTCAGCAATTCGAGCGAAAGCCACACCTACGTTATCTCGCTGATAGGCTACATGATGTGGTACTGGACAATGAAGCGGGGGGGGGAATTGAAGCTCCTGGACCGCGTGCTGTTCTGGGCCGTCTTCGCGGTGGTGGTAGTCATGCCCGTCGATGTGCTGTGCCCGCCGCCAATCATGAATTTCTTCTATGGTCTGCAAATCAACCTGTGGCTGCTGGTCATTCTTTGGCTGCGCTTGGTGTGGACCACTTTCGTCCGGATTCCCCGGGCGTTCGTTCTCCGATAATGCAACTGCGCCGATGCGACGGATAGCCCCCATCCTGCTGGAATGGTATGCCCGGGAGGGGCGCGACCTCCCGTGGCGCCGCACGCGCGACCCGTACCGCATCTGGCTGTCGGAAGTGATCCTGCAACAGACCCGCGTAGCGCAGGGAATGGACTACTACCTGCGGTTCACACAGCGCTGGCCCGAAATCGGGGCGCTGGCCGCGGCGACCGAAGACGAAGTGCTCAAACTTTGGCAGGGGCTGGGTTATTACAGCCGTGCGCGCAACCTCCATGCGGCGGCACGAACGGTGGCGGAACGCTTTGGGGGCGAATTCCCGAAGACCTACGCCGAAGTACGCGCGCTGCCGGGCGTGGGCGACTACACGGCAGCGGCGATCTGCTCGGCAGCCTACGACCTGCCCTGTGCGGTGCTTGACGGCAATGTCTTCCGGGTGCTGTCGCGGCTTTTCGACGTCGAAACCCCCATCGACACGACGGTGGGCCGCAAGGCGTTCGCCGAGCTGGCGCAATCGCAGCTGGACCCCGCGCATCCGGGGCTCAACAACCAGGCCATCATGGATTTCGGGGCCCTGCAATGCACCCCGGCGCAGCCCCGCTGCGGCGACTGCCCGCTGGCGGAACTCTGCTTGGCCCGGGCCGTGGGAACGGCCGCCGAACGCCCGGTCAAACAAGGCCGCACGAAAGTGAGCGACCGCTGGTTCCACTATCTGCACATCGTCTGCGGCGGGAAGACGCTGCTGGCGCGGCGCGAGGGGCGCGACATCTGGCAGGGGCTCTACGAATTCCCGCTCATAGAGACCGACGGCCCGGCCGACTTCATGGCGCTGACGGCCCTGCCCCGTTTTGCGGAACTCGCAGGCGACGCATGGCAGCTGATACACAGCGTGGAGATGCCGCGCCACCAGCTTTCGCACCGGACAATTCACGCCACGATACACCGGATCGAGACGCCGCAGCTGACCCCGGCGGCCGAAGCGCTGGCCGTGGCGACCGAAACGGTAGGCGACTACGCCGTGCCGCGGCTGCTGGAACGCTATTTAATCAAATACCAGATATAGGCTGCGTAGATAGCCAGGAAAATGGCTCCCTCCCATCGGTCGACGGTCTTGCGCCGGAACGTGAAGGCGGTGAGAAACAGAAGCAGCGAACTGAGCACCACCATCGAAACGTCGAGGGTGGTGATACCGCCCATCGTGAGGGGCCGGATAGTGGCGCTGACGCCGAGAATCAGCAGGATGTTGGCGATGTTGGACCCCAGCACGTTGCCCAACGCGAGCCCGGCCTTGCCCTTGACGACCGAAACGACCGACGAAGCCAGCTCGGGCAGCGAAGTGCCGCCTGCAACGAGCGTGATGGCGATGACCGATTCGCTGACGCCCAGCTTGCGGGCGATGACGGTGGCGTGGTGGAGAAACAGCTCGCCGCCCCCGACCAGCCCGGCCAATCCGACGACGATGAACACGAGCGTGAGCCACAAGGCTTTGGCGGGTTTGGCGGAGTGCTCCGAAGCGACGCTCCGCCCGGCCGTCTTGACGGTGAACCACAGCAGCCCTATGTAAAGCATGAGTATGACGATGCCGTCGGTGCGGTCGATACGGTCGACCGTGCCGAGGTGCAGGAGCCTGTCCGAAGCGAACAGAAACAGCAGCAGCGATGCGACGAATCCGAACGGGATGTCGCGCCGGATGTTGCTGCGCGAAAGGGCGAGGGGCCGGATCAGGGCGCAGACCCCGAGGATGACGAAGACGTTGAAAAGGTTGGACCCGACGACGTTGCCGACGGCGATGTCGGACTGCCCGCCGAGGGCCGACAGCACGGAGACGACCAGCTCGGGGGTGGAGGTGCCGATGGCGACGACGGTGAGCCCGACGATGAACTCGGGAACCCGGAACCGCTGTGCGAGCGCGGCGGCGCCGTCGGTGAGCAGGCTGGCCCCGGCGAGGATGAGACCGAGCCCGACGAGAAGCAAAACGATATTCATATACTTATACTTAATATACAACTGCGCCCTAAGCGAGCATAATCAAACTTACTGCCATAAGGGCCATTCCGGCGACAACGCCGTAGATGGACGTATGGGCCTCGCCGTACTCGCGGGCGGCGGGCAGCAGCTCGTCGATGGAAATGAAGACCATGATTCCTGCGACGACGGCGAGCACGCAGCCCATCAACGTGGGCGACATGAAAGGCATGAGGACCGCCCAGGCGAGCAAAGCCCCGACGGGCTCGGCCAGGCCGGAGAGGAACGAGAGCCAGAACGCCTGTCTGCGGTTGCCCGTGGCGTAGAAGATGGGGACGGAGACGGCGATACCCTCGGGGATGTTGTGAATGGCGATGGCAATGGCGATGGCGACGCCCAGCGCGCTGCTGTCGACAGCGGCGGTGAAGGTGGCGATGCCCTCGGGGAAGTTATGGATGGCGATGGCGAGCGCAGTGAGAACCCCCATGCGCATCAGCCGCGGATGACGCGGCCGCCGGTCCATCTCCTCGACGCTGTGGGCCTCGTGGGGATTCTCGACCGAGGGCACGAGCCTGTCGATGATGCCGATCAGGAGGATGCCCCCGAAGAACGAGACGACGCAGAAAACCATGCCGACCCGCTCGCCCCACGCGGAAGAGAGCGCCTCGCAGGACTGGCGGAACAACTCGACGAACGACACGTAAATCATCACGCCGCCCGACAAACCCAACGAAAAGGAGAGCAGACGCTTGTTGGTCCGCCGGGTCAGAAGCGCCACGGCGCTGCCGATACCCGTAGCCAGGCCGGCTCCGAGCGTGAGCAGAAAAGGAACGAGAAACTGCGAATTCATACAAACTGCGTTTGGGACAAAGATAATGCAAACGGCACGAAGAACGGCGTGCGATTTCGGATTCTTTGAAAACGGGGATGTCCTGCACTGTCGGCGGCGCGGCCCCTGCTCGAACAAATTCGGCATTGTTCGGCTTGCGCTATCTTTACAGAATATCGGCGGCGCCTCGGCAAAATGCAAACAAGTTTGCTTTTGCTCTCGGCTTGCGCTATCTTTGTCCTCGGCAAACAAACTTACCGAAAATGCGAAAGATACTGATGATGGCAGCGTCGGCGATGGCCGCGCTGACGGCGACGGCGCAGCAGGCGACGTGGACCCACCGGGTGGAACCGCAGGGCGGCGACGCCTACCGCATAGTGCTGGAAGCACAGATACCTGCCCGCTACCACATGTACGACATGGGCCCCTACGAAGCGGACGGCCCGACGGCGACGGCAATCGTGCTGACGCCGGGCGAGGGCGTGACGCTGGAAGGCGGCGTGGAACTGCTGACGAAGCCCCACCGCTACCACGACGAGATATTCGACATGGAAATCGGGACGCTGGAAGAAACAGCGGTCTTCGTCCAAAACGTCCGGCTGACGGGAACGCAAGGCACCGTGGAGGCAGCCATCGAATGGATGCTCTGCGATGACCGGAGCTGCACACCGCCCGACGAACGGCAAATGACGATCCGCATCCCGGAAAACGCAGCGACAGAAACGCCTGTCGAAAAAGTTGAAGGAACAACCGCTCCGGCCCACGATACGACGGACGACAAAGGCATGTGGGCGCTGATAATCGAAGCGGTGCTGTGGGGATTCGCGGCGCTGCTGACCCCGTGCGTCTTCCCGATGGTCCCGATGACCGTCTCGTACTTCCTCAAGGGCGAGGGAGGCCCGGCGATGGGCCGCCTGCGCGCGGCGCTCTACGGCATTTTCATCGTAGCGCTCTACACGCTGCCGATTGCGGCGATCATTCTGATAACCCGTGCGGCGGGCGGCGACGCGGTGACGGCCGACATCTTCAACTGGCTGGCGACGCACTGGCTGCCGAACGTAATCTTCTTCTTGGTATTCATGGTCTTCGCAGCGTCGTTCTTCGGCGCGTTCGAGATTACGATGCCTTCGTGGATGGTCAGCAAGGCCGACGCCAAGGCCGACACCAAGGGACTGGGCGGCATCTTCTTCCTGGCGCTGACGCTGGTGCTGGTGTCGTTCTCGTGTACGGGGCCCATCGTGGGTTCGGTGCTCATCAAATCGACCTCGGGCGAATTCTGGGCGCCGATACTGACGATGCTGGCTTTCTCGCTGGCGTTCGCCCTGCCGTTCACGCTCTTTGCGCTGTTCCCGTCGATACTGAAAAAACTGCCCAAGAGCGGCGGCTGGCTCAACTCGGTGAAAATCGTCATCGGATTCATCGAAGTGGCGCTGGGATTCAAGTTCCTGTCGGTGGCCGACCAGACCTACCACTGGGGACTGCTCGACCGCGAAATATACCTGGCCGTCTGGATCGTGGTCTTCTCGCTGCTGGGGCTCTACCTGCTGGGCAAGCTGAAGTTCGCGCACGACAGCGACCTCTCCCATGTGGGCGTGGGGCGGCTGGCGCTGGCAATTGCGGTCTTCTCGTTCGTGGTCTACATGATACCGGGCATGTGGGGAGCGCCGCTCAAGGGGCTTTCGGGTTACCTGCCGCCGCTGACGACGCAGGATTTCATCCTGACGCCGGGTGCTGCGGCGACCCCGACGACGGAAACGGCCGCGCCGCAAAAACGCAAATACGCCGACTTCCTGCACCTGCCCCACGGGCTGGAGGGCTTCTTCGACCTTGCGGAAGCCGAAGCCTACGCCGCCCGCGTGAACAAACCGCTCTTCATCGACTTCACGGGCCACGGCTGCGTGAACTGCCGCGAAATGGAATCGCGCGTCTGGTCGGACCCGGAAGTGCTGGCGATTCTGCGCGACGACTATGTAATCTGCGCCCTCTATTCGGACGACAAAAAACAACTGCCCGAAAGCGAATGGGTGACCACCGACGGGGGCAAGGTGCTGAAAAGTCTCGGCAAAATCAACTCCTACCTGGCGCGCAAAACCTACGGAGTGAACGCCCAGCCCTGCTACATTCTGCAAGGCCGCAACGGACAGCTGCTGGCACCGCCGCGCGGCTATGACCTCGACGTGGCGGGATTCGTGGAATTCCTGCGCACAGGACTGAAAGCCTACGCTGCACAACGCTGACGGCCCTTTTCTGCCGACAAACAAAAAAGCCTGCATTCCAACGGGATGCAGGCTTTTCGTACGCTGTGACGCCTACTTGGTGCTCCGCGACGAGGAGCTGCGCGACGACGTGGTCTTGGCCGTCGAACGCCCGGAAGTGGCGCGGCCCGAAGCGGGCTTGGAAGCGGACTTGGCCTCGGGGCCCTTGGAACGATGGCTGGCGGTCGTCGTAGACTTCTGGCTACGCGAAGCAGCGGTGCTTTCCTTTTTGTTGCTGTACTCTTTCATAACTCTAAAAAAGTTTAAATGACACGGAACGTCCTGCAAATAGCACGCCGAAAATAAAAGATTGCCCAAATCAAGGCTTTCGAGGGAAAAAACGACGCGCTCTCTGCAGGGAGGGAGTACGCAGATGCTTCGTTCGTCGGGCACTCGTCGCTTCGCTTATTTCGCTGTGCTCAGAATCTGTGATAAACAGCGAAGCACAAGGTTTTTGATTCCTTGTGCTTCGGTCCTTTGTTCATTCTGTCGTGGATGGCTTTGTCGCAGACATTCAGAATGAACATCGGAGGTTGTTGCTGGTGTAATTGTTAAAAATGGGTGCGGAGCAGAAAAACGTTGCTGGGATGTGACGCAACTCAACCTCCGGGGCTCCGTTTCTCCGCACCCAGGGCCCGGCGGTCAGGGTAAGTCTTACGCAGGAATTCTGCGCAGACTATATATTATCAAGTTATTCGGCAGGCAGTCTTAAAAAAACCAGGGCGGGGTGCGACGGTCCCGGCCGCCCTTAAATTTATTCCACAATATGCTGCAGCCGCAATTAGCTTGTGTTGGACACTCAACACCCACGAAAACAAAAAAAGGGGCGCGGTGTCAGCCCCTGCTTGTAGGTCTTGGGAACCTATAATCTGGAAGCTGTCCTGCGCCCCAGTCAAGCCCTGCTTGTAGAAAAAGAACAAGCAGGACATAACCGAGGACTGACAACCTTATACCCAGATTAAACAACCTCTTTCGAGGGTCCCAAGTTTACAAGCAGGTATAAAGAGTTGTTTACCCTTTATGTCGTTATGTCCGTCGGCTAAGCCGAACTATCTATCCGCAAAGGTAGCATAATTTGTGCAGTCGCTAAGTTTAATTCGCTACAAATATAAGCAAAATAATTATTTCCCCTGCTAATAGGCCGTGATAATTGAATAAAAATACTGATTTTTTTGTATTTATGGAAAGGAAGTCCCGCTACAAAGACCCTGAATTGGCAAAAAAATTAGTCGAACGGATAAAAGAGTTACGCAAAAATCATAAGATTGCCCAAGAAACGGCGATAGACCAATCCCACTCGGATATATACAGATATGAAGCGGGGCGTAAAATTCCTAATATCATGTCTATCCGAAAAATCTGCGAACTCTATAACATCACGCTACGGGAATTTTTCGATACGGACTCCTTTGACTATCCGCTGAAGAAATAATATTTTGAAGAAAGGACAGTCCAAAAGACGGGATAGTACGCTTACGGAACTGATTGCCGAACGCTTGAAAGAGTTGCGTTCAGCGAGAAAGTATTCGCAAGAATATGTGGTTGAGCATACTAAATAGTATTCATAAATAGGAAACCGCAAGGCTACGGTTTTACATAAAAACGGTTTACATATTTGCAAATATGTATGAAAATGCAAAAGGGCCGTTACTATATCGACCAAGAACTTGTCGGAAAAATTGCGCAAAGAATCAAGGAGCTGCGCAATGAACACGGTCATACCCAAGAATATCTTATCGAACAGGTGCATTTGAGTATCAACAGCTACGAAGTCGGACACAAAGTCCCTACACTGATGTCGATTCTCAAAATATGCGAATTTTATGGAATTTCGCTCAGCGATTTTTTCGCCCCGATAAATTATCCTCCGAAAAAATAACCGACACACCCAAGGCAGAAAGACAAATCTTTCTGCCTTATTTATTGTGACCGTATCGGCGCGGCTTCGTACACCTCGACACGACGGCTACTGCCGCTCGGCGTCCAACTGCGCGCGCGACTTGGAACGGGTGACGCACCAAACCCCGGCGAAGACGCACAACGCGGCGGCGGCCTTGGAAAAACCGAACGAATCCAACCCTACGGCGATGGTGAACGCCACGGCGACGACGGGCTGCACGTAATTGTAGATGGAAACTACCGTAGGTCTCAGATAACGCTGCCCGATGGGGACCATGAAATAGGAAAAAAACGTCGAACAGACGACCACGTAACCGATGCCGCCCCAGGTCCGCGGCGAAAGAGCGGCGTAGTCGACTTCGGACAAAGGCCGGAAATAGACGGCGACCGACACCGCGGCGGCGAAAAGGAACATCCATTTCATGGTAGTGACGGGCGAATAACGGACGATGGTATTGCGGAACGCCGTGAGGTAAACGGCGTAGCTGACGGCGCTGACGATGCAAAGGAAATCGCCGACGACACTGGAAGTCTGCCCCGCGCCGTGCTGGCTGACATAGACCAGCAACAGAGCCCCGAAACAACCCAGCGCGACCCCGCCCGACTTGAGCCACGTGATGGGCTCGCGGAGGAAGAACATGGCCAGAATCATGGTGAGGACGGGGACGATGGTGGCGATGATGGACGAATCAATGGGCGAAGTGAGCGACAAGCCCCACAAAAAGAGCATCTGGTTGAGCTGGATGCCGAAGACCGAAGCGAACAGCAACATCAGCACGTCGCGCGGCGCGACCCGCTCGCGGGGCAGGAACGCCGAAACGGTCCAAAAGAGCAGGCAGGCCCCGACCATGCGGAAAACGCTGAGCGCAAACGGATTGACCCCGCCGGGATTCTGCCCCGAGACGAGCACGCCCTTGCAAATGGGAGCGTTGAGCCCCCAGACGATATTGGCGACCCACAGGGCCGCATGGCCTTTGAACTTACCGATGTCCATGAACCGACGCAAAGAAAGGCCCTATTCCGACAACAGACTTTCGCGCCACGCTGCGGGCACGGGCTCGCCGGACTGCCGGGCGAAACTGAAGACGACCATGACGGAACGGCTTTCGGAAAGGGTCTGCCCGCCGACGACGAGCCGCTGGAAAAGGGTGATGCTTTTGTTGCCGACTTTCTCGCAGGTGGTCAGCACGCGCACGTCGTCGTACAACCGGACCTGCCCGATGTAGGAAGTGGAAGTCGAAACGGTGACGATGCGCAAATCGCCCAACAAGACCTCGGCGCCGAGCACCTTGCGATAGAAATCGACCTTGCCGACGTCGAAATAAGCCTGCTGTGCGACGTTGTTGACGTGCATGAACGGGTCGATGTCCGAAAAACGCTGCTGGACGGGAGTTTCGAGAACGCGTGCCATCAGTCGCGGATGATTCGGACCTCGCCGCCCTCGCCGAACGCGATGATCGACGAAGCCTTGCGGGTGGGTTTGCCCTCGAAACGGGGATTGACGACGAAATCGACCCCCTCGACCAACTCGCGGGCGACCTCCTGCAAACCGGCGGGAGCCTCGTGGCCGGAGATGTTGGCGGAAGTCGAAACGACCGGACGCCCGAAAGCCCGGAGCAGCTGCCGGCAGAATTCGTGGTCGGGAACCCGCACGCCGAGCGTACCCTCGTCGGGAACGAGGTTCGGCGCGACGCCGACGGCGCCCGGCAAAATCAGCGTGAGGGGCTTGGTGGCCAACTCCATGACCTCGAAAGCGATGCCGGGAGCCCGGTCGACATAGCGCACGACCATGTCGGCCGAAGCGCAGAGCACCAACATGGACTTCTTGTTGTCGGACTGCTTGAGACGGTAAATCTTAGCCACGGCTTCGGCGTTGGTAGCATCGCACCCCAACCCCCAGACCGTGTCGGTGGGATAGAGGATGACACCCCCTGCGCGCAGGACCCGGACCGCCTCGGCGACCTCCTGCTGCATGGCGTTGGACTGCTGCATGGCGAAACTATTTGAAAGGCAGGATTTCGATCCAGTAATCGTCGGGGTCGGCGATGAAGTAGAGCCCCATATCGTGGTTCTCGAAGCAGATGCAGCCCATTTCGCGGTGGAAAGCCCGCACAGCCTCGTAATCGCCCGCGATGCGCAGACACAGGTGGCTCTCGTTTTCGCCGAGCTCGTAAGGCCCCGAATGGTCGCGCAGCCACGTAAGCTCAAGCCGGAACCCGGTTTCGCCGTCGCCGAGGTAGACCAGCGTGAAACTGCCGTCGGCAGCCTGCTTGCGGCCTACCTCCCTCAACCCCAACGCCTTGCCGTAGAAAGCCAGGCTGCGGTCGAGGTCCGAGACGTTGATGTTGAAATGGTCGAAACGACTTCTGATTTCCATCCTGCAACGGCTATTTCATCATCACATCGGCCGACCCGATGGCCCGCCCCTCGCAATAGAGCTGGATGCGGTAAGTACCGGGCGTGAAACCGGAGCTGTTGAAGTAGATACCCACCTCGAGGTCCTGGTTCTGGTAATCGACCGAACGCATGGCCGAATAAGGCATCCGCTCGCCCTCGAACTCGAACGCAGGCGTGGCGTCGGTGGTGAGCAGATAACCGTCGGGCGACGTGATGCGCACGTAGACGGTCTTCTCGCCGGGGCTTGCCAAGTCGTTGGCGGACAAGACGAAATCGACGCGCAGACGCGACGCGTTCTTGATACGCGAAACGGGCTTGCTACGGTCGTTGAGCGCCGTGAGCCGGATGTCGCGGGCCCGGATGACCGACCCGGCGCGCACCTTGTTGTTGAGCTCGGCGGCCTTCTCCTCGGCCATGTCGGCGCGGAGGTTGGCGGACGAAATCTCCTTGCGGAACGAAACATTCTCCTCGATAAGCTGCTTGTTGAGCGTATTGAGCGAATCTATCTGCTTGATATAACCGCGCATGATGGTCCGCAGGGTCCCGACCTCCTTCTCGTACTGCTTGATTTTGGCCAGGCTCCACGAACGCTCCTTCTTGAGCCGCCCCATCAGCGAATCGGCGCGCTCGCGCTCGAAACTGAGACTGGCGGAAATGGTGTCGTTCGTAATCCGGAGGTTGTCGAAATCGGTCATCAGACGCCCGAGGTCGTTCTGAATCGAATCGCGCTCGACCTGCAGCAGCTGGTTGTCGAGCATCTGCTGACGGTGGATGCTGAAGTAGAGTGCGGACAAAGCCACCAGGATGACCGACAGGATGATGATGACGATGCGGTAACCGCGGATCGACTTGTCGGCATCGGGCTGCGAAACCCCGTAATCGTCCTCCTCGAACTCGGAAGGATCGTATCCCATGTTGTTCTCTTTCATACTGCAATACTGCTTTGAGGGTCCGGTTTTGCGGGCTGCGGAAGCGTGTGCGGGCGTATTCCTGCACTTCTTGGTTCTATACCGTTTTCGTGCCGTCTTCTTGCCGCCGCCACACCGTTTCCTGCGCTGCCTTTAACGCCGCCGCGCGTCACCGGACCGGAACTTGACAACGGCAAAATTAAACAAAAAACCGGATAAACCGCACGCTCCGAGCGGAGAATTGCATTTTTTGTGTTATCTTTTCAAAAGAGAGGCCGCGGCCCCGGGAATGTCAAATAAATTTGGTATTCCGCTCGCCTTGCGTTATCTTTGCATGCGGGCAGGCCGCGTTCCGGCAGTCCGTATGCGGATATGGTGTAATTGGTAGCCACGTCAGACTTAGGATCTGATGCCTTACGGCGTGGGGGTTCGAGTCCCTTTATCCGCACAAAAGAGACCTTTCGGGGTCTCTTTTTTTGTTGCACCTCTCGGCAACAAAAGGCAAATTGACTAAAAATCATCACTTTATAAATTCCTCCGATTTTTCCGTAGTGCAACCGGATGCAACGGGAAGCAGCTTATCCGGCGACGAAAAGGGAACAGATCCCACGGCCGAAAATCTGTTCCCGAATTGATGCATAATGCATTCTTTTGCAGTGAATTGCCCCGCAATATATGCCCCTTGCGAACGTATTATTTTCAGACAAAACAAATGCGAGGAGTATGAAAAACAACAATTTCAACATCCTGTTCATCATGCGGCGTGCACGCACCAAAAAGAGCGGGCTGGCTTCGATTTACGCACGCATCACGACAGGCGGAATGCGGCAGGAACTCTACACCCGATGCGACGGCAATCCCGAGTTGTGGGATCAAAAGAAAGAGCGGGCGTTGGGTGCGAACAAGTTGTCCGTGCAGGTCAACGAAACGCTCAACGAATTCCGGGCAAAAATCATGGAAGTGCGGCGGACGTTACAGGCTGAGGGATACGAAGCGAACGCACTGCAAATCAAACGCCGCTATCTCAATCCGCTATGCGACACGCTGATGCTCATCGAGGGACTGGCCGACTACTGCAAGCGTCGGCAGAACGAAGTCGGCATCCGCATTACGCAACGCACGGCAGACAAGTACGACCGGCTACTGCGCTATCTGAAAGAGTACCTTGTCAAACACGGCAAAGGCGCGGACATTCCGGTGGAAAACATCAACTACGAATTTCTCGACGGCTTCAACCTCTTTTTGCAGACGGCCCACCGCTGCCGCCACAACGGTGCGATAGGCATATTGGACTGCCTGCGCAATTTCGTGCTCTACTGCATCCGCAACGAGTGGATCAATAAGAATCCGTTCAAATACTATAAACTCAAAGAGGATGAGGCACAGGCCAAAGAGCACCTGTCGCTCGGAGAGCTCGATACGCTGACGCATAAAGAACTCGACCGTCGGCTGGCACGCATCCGCGACGTTTTTGTCTTCTGTTGCTTCACGGGGCTGGCGTTCGCCGATGCCGACCACCTGCAGCGCGAGCATATCTCGCAGGATGACAGCGGCATGTGGTGGATTCACAAGCCGCGTCAGAAAACGGCTGTTATAAGCCGCATACCGCTGCTCGAAACACCGCTGGCGATTCTGCGCCGCTATGAAGACGATGCGATTTGCATCGCACGCGGCCGTCTGCTCCCCACGCCGAGCAATCAGAAGATGAACAGCTATCTGAAAGAAGTGGCAGCGATATGCGGCATCGACAAGGTCCTGACAACCCACTGCGCGCGCCACACTTTCGCTTGCATGGCCGTGGAATACGGAATGCCCATCGATGTTCTGGCCAAGATTCTGGGCCATACCAACACGAACATGACGCGTCACTACGCCAAGTTCTCCGAGACGGTCATCGGCCGGGAAATGGCGGCTTTCGGCAAACGGCTGAATTCGCTGCAATAAATCGGGGAATAAAAGTAAATCGTTATATTTGTAACGTATATGACACAGCAGAATACAATCCGGATTTTCGAGGAACGGCGTGTGCGCACTCTTTGGGACGATGTAGAGGAGAAATGGTATTTTTCCATTATCGACACGATTGAGGTGCTGACGGGGACAGACCGCCCGCGCAAGTATTGGAACGACCTGAAAAAGAAATTGAAGACAGAGGGAAGTGAAGTGTCCGAAAAAATCGGACAGTTGAAAATGCCTGCTGCCGACGGCAAAATGCGTCTGACGGACGTGGCTGATACCGAACAGTTGTTTCGGTTGATTCAATCCATTCCCTCGCCCAAAGCCGAGCCGTTCAAATTATGGATGGCGCAGGTGGCGCGCGAACGGCTCGACCAGATGCAAGACCCGGAACTGGGTATCGAACAGGCTTTGACCGACTACAAGCGGCTGGGCTACTCGGAGAACTGGATCAACCAACGGCTGAAAAGCATCGAAATCCGCAAGGAACTGACCGATGAGTGGCGGAAGCACGGCTTGCAGGAGGGCGTGCAGTTCGCCACACTGACCGACATCATCTATCGCACATGGGCCGGTAAAAGTGCCAAGGAGTACAAACGATTCAAGGGATTGAAAAAAGAAAACCTACGCGACAACATGACCAATAAGGAGTTGGTGTTGAACATGCTTGCCGAACTCTCGACCAAAGAGATTTCCGAAACGCGGAATCCTCGGACTTTCGGGCAGCATGCCGAAGTCGCCCGACGCGGCGGTTCGGTTGCCCGTGAAGCCCGCGAACGCTTGGAACAGGAAACGGGCCAACCGGTTGTCTCGCCGCTGAATGCGAAACAGGTGCTGCCGCTGAAATCTGAGGAAAAGTAGATTATGCGAACAATACCAATAAAAAAAGCGGAAAGATTTACTTTCCGCTTTTATTTCTCTTTGGGATACGTCATCCCTGAAAAGAAATCTTCAAGGGACATGTCGTATAATTTACAAAATTTGGCGATTGAGGCTAATGTAGGGAATTTGGCCTTTCGCTCGTAATCGGATATGCCCAATCCGGTTTTGTGCATAACATATTCTTTCGTGTCGTTATGCGATTCCCGAATCTCCCGCAGCCGTTTGGCTATCAAATCCACTAATATGGGCTCTGTCTGTTGCAAACCTAAATTTTTGACAAAGCAAAAATCGATTCGATATTTTTAGCAACATCATATGGTGTTGATTGGAGATTTTTCATATCTTTGTTCCGACACAAATCCGAAACGCAGAAATTATGCTAACTTTGCCAATGAAAGCGGTTCCATAGCCGCAATATATTTAAGGTTAGGACAAACCTTTATACCTTTCCGGTAAACTCGCGACTGTTAGATGATAACAGGTTTATAGATCGGTGTAAATTTTGTCTGAAACCCTTGTCATGCCCCTGCATTCCCATGCAGGCGGCTGGCTTGGGCGTAGGGGCAGTTTACCGATCTGAGGCTCGCGAGGCCGTCCGGAAGGTGCTGTACTTGCGCCCTCGCTTTTTTATTTCCTTTTTCCGGCCTTTTCTTGGTCTTTTATCGGAATTTCATGTTTCCTCTCTATACCATCGGTTTGTTGGGCAGTCATCCTGCTACAACGGATACGGTCGAATACTTCAAGTTCGCCTTGCAGTATTATTGCGGTTCAATGTCCGCATTCCGATTATTGGTTGCAGTAAGTGCTCCCGATGACCTTAGGTTTT